>CAMOTI010000147.1 GCA_946625675.1 uncultured Prevotellaceae bacterium
ATGCCGCCTCTTCCCGACTTTTTCAACAAAAACGTTCTTCGGTTACGGAGAACGTTTTTTATTTAGTGACGTAGGGTTCTGAGCCAAATGTCGCCTCTTCCCGACATATTTTGTCAGCATGGTTTTTATGTTATTCCACGAGCAGATTTAGTTACAAGACGCCCCACGGGGCGTCTCTACTGGCAAAAGGAGAAAGATACGAAAAAAATTGAGATCAACCAAAATCAAAATAGCAGAATAAATCGTGAATCGAAAATATCTTGTCACGTCCTCCCAGTACGGCGGCGGTTATATATCACCATGATTTCGCGGTAGGCCCGTTGTCCTGCACTTGGATTTTTGAGTGCAGAGAGCCCGACAGCCCATAAGCGGACAGCGAGATTCATGTCATGCTGCGGGTTGTAACGTCCCTGGATGGTGTTGAACATCTCGATGGACTTTTCTCGATTGGCACGGTCAGCATTCGTAAACTTCCTGTGCCCCACGATTTTATTACATTCGCTGACGAGAACGGGTGAGATCTGCAGGATTCCCAGATACTGTCCGTTCCTTGCATTGGGATTTTGTTTGCTCTCATGCTGTGCAATCGACCAGATGAGGTCGTTCCACTCTGAATCCGAGGCTTTCTGAGCATCCACAGTCAAAAAAAGACATAGGAAACTGAAAGCCAGCAACAATACTTTCATTTTCATTCAATACGTAATTTTTGAAATTCGTGACACCATCACGGATACGAATTTCTGTTAACATTCATTCAATTCGAGTGCAAAGTTACGGATTTTTTTGAAAATAAGCAAATTAACAACAAAGAATCTCCATTTCAGCCCTCGCCCCACAATCGCAAAAAAAATCCTGCAGACAGCCTATTCACTGTCTGCAGGATAGTCAAAGACTTGAGAAAGGGTCTATCTGAATATAGCCTTCTTGCCGTTTCCGTTCACGAAGATGCCCTTCGTCGGCTTGTCCACTCTCTGCCCTGCCAGGTTGTACCATACGTCGTTCAGTGCAGGATCTTCCTTGCGTACTGTCTCGATGTCGGTCGACTCGTCTTCCTCATCCATCTCGTCGTTCATCGGCTTCACCTGACCAGACGTGTACGTGTAGGAGGCTGATGCCGGAAGACATCCGTCGTAGCTTGCAGTCACGGTCAGCGTACCGTTCTGAGTAAACGTGAAGGTATTGCCACCAACTACCTGAGAGTCAGACTCCTCGGTAATGACAACCTTGATGTTGTCGAGCTTCAACGATGAGTCGGCACGAGGCGACACATAGTAGAATCCGTAGAAGTCAGGACTGGTTCCGGCAGGAAGCACGAAGGTTCCGTTGGTGCCGTTGGAGATTGAGTAGTTCACGGTACCAGTCGAGCGGTCTACAGTCAGCTTGTAGTGATACCAAGCGCCGGATGCCAGGTTCGTGGTCTGGTTGCCCTGGTTCAGGGTGTACGTGGTCGAGGCCTTACCGCCGTTCACAAGCTCAAACAGATAGTTGGCCCCGCCGTTCTTGTAAGCGTACTGATCCCACTGATTCCAGTTTCCAGGAAGGGCACCGCCCTTGGTCATCACGCAAAGCTCCGTCTGCTCGTTGTAACGCGAGGTGTAAGCCAGGGCCGCGTCGAATTCCACGGTATAAACCTTTGCAGCCGCCAGGTTCACGTCTATCGTGGAGTATGCGTAGCGGGTACGTCCGCTGTTGCTGTAGCGGAAATACTTTCCGTAGGTAGCGTCTCCGCTTACCAGGCTCATGTTGCCCGGGTCGAGAGCAGTCCAGCCGCTCACACCGTTCAGACTCTCGTGGTTCTGCGTATAGACGGTCTGAGCCGAAGAGTTCTTATAAACCTTGATGTTGTCAAGCTTAAATGTGGAGTAATAACGTCCTGCTACGAGGTAGAAGCCAGAGAATGCTCCGCTGCTGCCCGACGGCAGGTTGTATGTGCCGCCGCTGCCATTGCTGATGCTCCATTTCACCGTGCCTGCCCCCTGGCTGACCACAAGCTTGTAGTGGTACCATGTTCCGCTGCCAAGATTCGTAGTCGTAGACGTGCCGTTCACAGAATAGGTCGTGCTGTTCTTTCCTGCAGTGACGTCGAAGAGCATGTTGCGGTTGCCGTTGATGGCCGCGTAGTTGTCCCATACATTGGTAGGCATCACTCCGTTCTGGCTCATCACGCAGAACTCCACTCCGTCGGTGTTGCCAGACTTGATTGCCAGGTCGAACTCGATGGTATAGTCGTTCCACGGGCTGACGTTCACTCCAGACGGCTTGGTGTAAGCATAACGGGTGTTTGTGCGCTGAGTGTCAATGTAGAAGTACTTGCCGTAACCTCCGTCACCGCTTCCGATGCTCATAGCCGCGCCAGGTGTGGTCCATCCGCTGACAGCTGACGCGTTCTCATAGTTCTCGCTGTAGCCGCTTCCGTTCGCACCTCCGGCACTGCCGATAGTGACGGGACTGGTGTTGCCATAACTGTCAGTGAAAGTGGCACTCAATGCCGGGGTGGCAGTACGTCCATTGTAAGTGAACGGCTGAGGTGTGACGGTCACCACGGGATATCCGTTGCTCCAGTCAGTCTGTGCAATGTCCGGCTCAGCACATTCACCGATTTCTCCGCTGCCGATCTTCAGCCAGAGTCCACCCTGCTTGTGTGCCAGCGTATAGGTGTAGCCACCGAGTCCTTCCACGATGATGTCGGAGAGGCTTCCCTCAACTTGTCCGAGGTTGCCGAGATAATAGAGTCCGTTGTTGAGCGTGCCATGAGTGTTGAACTCAAACACAGGTGCGAGGTAACGAGGTCCGAAGCTGGTCCAGTTGTCACCTGTCTTTCGGTCGATGATGAGCTTTGTCATGTTCAGACGGTCAGCAGAATAGTCGCTGTTCACGTCGATCTTCACCCGTGAACCATATTTCAGGTCCAAGATCGTTGTGGTGAGGCTTCCGCTATGGTTCTGTCCTCCAGGAATCAGGGTGGATCCATAGAGCATCTGTATGCCTCCTCCGAATGTTCCGCCGTCGGAGTTCAGTGTGGTGAAGCGGTTCATGAACACCGGGCTGCTGCTGAGTGTTCCGTTGAAATTCACGGCACCAGCCCAGATGTCGGTCCGTCCCGTGTAGGCCAGGGTCTTCTTCGATATGTTCAGTGTGCCCTTGCCTTGCTTGACGAAACTCATCGGACCTTCCAGACCGGCGTCATTGGTCGTGAAGTTCAGCGTGTGCGTCATCGTGAAATGGCCGATGTTGTTATTGTTGTTGTTGCCTTCAGTCAGGGTCGGCACGTGCATCACGAGCAGTCGTGGAGCCACGCGGCCAGACACGCTGTAAGTGTTGTCGGTGAATCCGAATGTCAGGAGGTCCTTGCCGTTCAGCGACGAATTCATCGTGCTGCCAGAATAGACGACGGTCCGGTCCTGCAGTGTCAGTGGTGGAGGCGCCTGTGTGAAGCCCTCGAGCTCACCCATGAAGTAGCTGAGGTGAGGCGGCTGGTTGTATGCGTGCATCTGCCACACCATGGCCTGTCGGTACTGATGGTCGTACCACAGCGACGGCATACTGTGGCTGGTGTACATTCCGCTCGTGTAGATTCGTACGTTGCTTCCGCAGCGCATCACAATCTCCTCACGCCAGTCGCCGATGAGGTCGCCCTGGAAGCAAGGGTGGTTCTTCGTCCAGTTGTTCGTGTTACATCCAGATGATGTGAACAGTCGGCCCGTTCCAGGCTTCTCTATCTTGCAGTCGCGCTCAGTGCCTGGAGAGTTGAACACCTCAGAGAGGAGGTCTCCGTCCCAGTAGATTCGGAAGTTCAGGTCGCCCCAAGCAATGAAGCTGTCGCCACTGTAGGCGGGTATGTCCTTGTCTTTCACACAGCTGATCATACCGGTCTGTGTTGACCTTCCCGTGGCACCGGGATAGGTGTTGGAGAAGTTGGCGCAAAGCGCACGTCCGTCATCATTCGAGCTGGTGCGTCGCACATACATCTGGCTGGTGGTCGCGTTACGGTAGTTCATGCATGGTTCTTCTTCGTTGCAGGCGAAAATCTCCAGGCCTTCACGATAGGGGTCGAAATCGGAGCAGTGGAGGGCGTCGCCATGGCCAAGTCCAGTGGTCGACAGGCCTTTGCCGTTGTCGTCTATCACCATCGATCCATATACAATCTCGTCCCTTCCGTCTTCGTCAACGTCGGCGATGCAGTAGTTGTGGTTGCCGTTGCCATACCATGGGTCGTTCCAACCGCCGTTGTTCTCCCATCTCCATTTTTGGGTGAGCTGGTGGGTAGAGGGGTCTATGTCGTAAGCAATCATCTTATGCCGGGTGTAGATGCCACGTGCCAGGAAGAGGCTCGCCTTACGTCCGTTCAGCACGGGAGCTCCGAAGAAATACTTGCTGGAACGGTGTCCGTAGTTGTCGCCCCATGCGCCTGCACTCTCTCTTGCCAACGGATAGTCGATGACCCAATATGGCTGTCCGGTGTCTCCGTTCATATATATAAGGTATTCGGCGCCGGTGTTGGTATACGTCATGTTGGCAGTGTGTGTCACGCTGTTTCGGGTGTTCACACCTTTCGTTCCGATTCGGTAAGGATAAGGTGTTCGGCTGCCGCCACGTGCCCACCACACGAACATGTCGTCTGCTCCACGCAGCACAACTTCAGCCTTGCCGTCCTCGTCCCAGTCGTATGCGATGATATTCAGCTCGTGGCTTCCACCGCTTACCATGTTCGGTCCGACGTCAATCCACCACAACAACTTCGTCTCTCCGGTCTGCCAGTTGATGTCGTATGCGTCGATGCGGTCATGCTCCTGGATGTTGTATGCGAAATTGCTGCCTGAGTCCACGGTGTTCAGACGCTTGATGATCATCTCCAGCTGTCCGTCTCCGTCGAGGTCTGCAAACTCGGCGTCGTTGGGCACATAGTGGCTTGTGATGTCGTTTCCGCTTCCGTCTGTAATACGTGCCAAAGGCAGGTCGATATATCCAGTGGCACATCGGGTTGTGAGCTTGTACACATACTGAGTCCATGGTCGCTGAACAGCCGAACGCGCCTGCTCCACGCCATTCATCACCGCCGCCACCTGATACTGCGTGCCTGAAGGTGCATTGTTGTTGTCGGAATAGCAGGTTGTAGTCAGTCCGCCCGCGAGCAGCGAACCATTCTTGTAGAGGTTGTAGGTCACTCCGTAATACTCGTTGGCCAGACGTCGCCATGTCACCATGTTCGACGTGCTGCTTCCCGTGTTTCCGTCAGGTATGGCTACAAGACCGCGGTCGAGACGGTCCGTTTGTCGCTGAGCAAATGCAGTCATGCTGGAAAGCGCCAACAATGTCAATAAAAGTCCAAATTTCTTCATAATGATGCAATTGATTAAATAAATTAGTTAGTTAAGCGGCCATCGTGGCATCAGAGCTCTCAAGGTCAGCGTCTGTTTTATAAAAAAAGGTGTCAGTCTCGGGTGGATTATTATTTTGTCTCCACCCAGCTTCATTCATTTCATCAAAAACCGCCTTTCGGTTTTTTTAAGCGTCAAAATCACAATCATTATTGGGTGCAAATGTAACACATATCAGTAACAAATCGAACGGAAAAGCTCAGAAAAAGTTAAAATATGCAATATTCTCCATACAATTTGATAGAAAATCCATATTTTTTGTCCATTCCAACAATAGACTTTTACTTCTATTTCCATGAGCTTTTTAGGTATTATTTTTGTTTTTTTTCATGCCATTCCCTTCTCGTGGCTAAAATCCAAAATCAATCCGACATAATTTATAGAACACCCCTTAAATCATTTTCAACCTCAATTCAGCAAAAAAGGCGTCTATTTAGCCACCTCAAATATTAAAAAATGTTAATAACATCTACCGTTTTTTCATTTTTTTTGTAAATAATGCTAATTTCATTATCTTTGCGAACGAAAAAAGGTAAAATCAGCGAGAAAATTCGCATAGGGATGGGCTCAATAAACCAAATCCACTGTTATCAGACGTTTTTTGGGGGGAGCATTCAGCCACACTTGACAGAACCGACAACCTCCTGACTATTACTATCATTTATCCTGGAAAATAACCAAAACCTACTTACACCGACGAAATGGAAGCAATGAACAAAAGGAAACGGATGAAAACTTATATCTCAGTCCTGGTTTTCACCCTCCTGTGCCTTATACCATCTGTAGCGCAGAGCCAGAACACCGTATTGAAAAACAACCTGCTCTACGATGCCACGCTGTCGTTCAACCTCGGCGTGGAGACGAAGTTGGCACCTCATTGGTCTTTCGAGTTCAACGCCGGCTACAACCCATGGACATTCTCCAACGACAAGAAATGGAAGCACCTGATGGTGTCGCCACAAGTAAGATATTGGTTTAAGCGAAAAGATGAGGGCTCACACGTGGATGGCGACAAAATAGTTTATAGGGAGATTTACGACCCGAATACCGGCCGTACGCTGCATCAGGGCGTGATGACCCCCGATTCCTACGACATACCAGCCAGGTTCTTCACAGGATGGTTCGTGGGCGCCGACCTGGTCTACTCCCATTTCAATGCAGGAAACGTGAAGTTCCCGTTCGGTATGTACAAGAAAGTACGCAACCAGAGAATGCAGGGAAACCTCTATGCGGCGGGGCTGTTCTTCGGACACAGCTGGGAGCTCAACCACCGATGGAACTTGTCGGCAGACCTCGGACTCAATATCGGGTACTACCGTGCAAAGACCTACGAGTGCGGCAACTGCGGAACATACAAGGGAAGGGACGACGATGTGTTCCTCATGCCGAAGATGGGGGTCAACATCATCTACAAATTCGGTCAGAAACCAGAAAAACCGATTGAACCCTTGCGTATCAGGGATCCCAAGCCAGCAAATTACAAGCGTATGGCTGTGTTCTTGCCCACCCACGGCACCATTCACGACAACACCGGCAAGGCGGGAATGCTGGAAAAGGACAACCCTGTGCTTCAACATATCTCTCAGTACAAACCGTACGACAGTTCCAGAATACTGCGTAAGGAGAAAGGTGCACTCTACGTCTACTTCCCTCTCGACAAGACGGAACTGCGACGAGACTTCCGCGACAACGCACCGACTCTGGACCGAATCATCAGCATCGTGGACGAAGTACTTGCCGACTCCACTTCCGACGTGAAAATCATCCAAATCGTAGGCATGGCATCCATAGAAGGAGCCGAGTCGCACAACCAGCAGCTGGGCCAGGGACGTGCCGACGCCCTCAAAAACTACATCATCAGCCACTCCAACGCCACAGAGCCGCTCTTCGACGTGGCCAACGGAGGCGAGGCATGGAGCGAGTTCCGCGACCAGGTGAACGACGCGTCGTTCGACGGCAAGGCTGATATTCTCGCCATCATCGACGGCAGTGACAGTCCGGCAGTGAAAGAGAGGAAGATCAAGGCACTCAACAGTGGCAAGACTTACCAGTACTTGAAGGACAACCTCCTGAAGGACCAGCGAAACTCCGGATACATCCGAATATACTACGATTACGTCACCGACACCAACGCGCAAATCATCAAGCAGGCACAGCAACTCAACAAAAACAAACGGTACGACCAGGCACTCGAACTGCTCACCACCGTGCAGCACGACTCCCGTGCATGGAACGAGATGGGTATTGCATACTTCTTCCTCAAAAACAACGACAAAGCCCTCGAATACTTCAAACGCGGAGCCGACGCTGGCGACAACACAGCCAGAGGCAACTACGACAGACTCCAACAGACAATCAAGGAGAACGCTGAAGCCAAAGCCTACAACCAAAGGGCATGGGAATTCAACCAAAGCATAGGAAAAGCGTCCCTCAAACCCGAAGGTATAGAATGAGGCTCCAGAATCCCTGGGCATCCAGTTTCCCCTATAAGATCTAGAATTTCTAGAATATCTAGAACATCTAGAAAAACTAACTTCACTCTATACTCTCAACTTTAAACTCTAAACTAATAAGAATATTAACCATTTAAAAATTAACCATTATGAAGAAATTCTTATCTTACGCATTCGTAGGTGCCATCGCACTTGCAGGCGCAACGGTGGTTTCCTGCTCCAGCGATGACAGCGACGGACCGGCCAACCCCACTTTCAACGGTGAGACCGTGAAGACAGACTTCACAATCTCCCTGCCTAACAATGTAGTGAACACCCGTATGACTGACGCTATTACGCAGCAGGGACAGTCACTTGAAGCATTCCGAGGAATGGACAATATCAAATTGATTCCGTTCAGCAGCGCAATCGAAGGAACTTCTGCTAAAGCAGGTTCCATCATCTCTCTGGCAGAAATCGCTAAAACTGATTTGAAAGCAGGAAGCAACTCTAAGGTTTACATTGGTCAGACCGTTCCTGTTGGTACAACAAACTTCTTGTTCTATGCTAAGGCTATCGATAACACGGCTAACACAGCAATTTCTACTGCTGATGACAAGTTTAAGTTCGGTTCTCTTACTATTGCCAACCTAACGGAAGCAGGCTACACGAAAGCTTCTGATGTGACAATCTCTCATGATCATATCGTCACTTCTGAGGCTGCATGCGCTGGTAGTTCTAATGGTACAGGACTTATAACACTCTTAAACGCAGTTGCATCTGCTCAGGATGCCAATGGAAAAAAATGGTCTGCTGTAACGGCTACAGAAAACCAAGCTCTCTATGACTTGTACACAAACTTCTCAACATTGAAAACAGCTTCTTCATGGAGCGTGAAATCAGTTCTTGAGGATCTCTACAACTCATTGAACGACATGGCAAGCAATGAAAACAACAATGGATATGCCATCGCTAAGGCAATCCAAGATGCTATCAAGACTGGAGCAACTTACAACGAAACGGCCAAGGAACTGACCCTTAGAAGCGGAAACCGCACATACCCTGCTGACGTAAACCTTCCTGATGGAGCTGCACGCGTTTCATGGAGTGAAGGGGCTTTTGCTGCTGCTACCAGCATGGACTACAAGACTGGGGCATATAACGTAGCTAAGCTTACAGATTATGTATATCCTGCAAACCTTCAGTATTTTGTAAAGAGTCCTCTCAAAGCTGCCAGCGTTAAGATGACAGGATCTGATGACAAATATACGCAGGCTACTTGGCAAGCTGTTCTTGATGCATATACCGCTGCCGCAGGATATTCAACCACCGTTGTGGGAGCAACTCGCTCTGTGGCTATTACAGACCCGATACAGTATGCAGTAGGACGTCTTGAGGCACAAGTGAAGCTTGCATCGGATCCGTCTGAGACCAATATTTACTACGACAACAATGGAGAACCTGTAACCATCCCGACTGATGGATTTAAACTGACAGGTGTTCTTATTGGAAACCAGAAGGCGGCTAACTGGGATTATACTCAGAACACCGCAGCTCCAGCTTACACAATCTACGACAAAGCCATCAACGGCGACATCTTTGCAAAGAATGCCACTGCTGCCGGAACAAACTACACGCTGGCTCTCCAAACCAATGACGATGAGGCTATCTACGTAGCTCTTGAGTTCTCAAACGAAGGAGGAAAAGACTTCCAGGGAGCTGACGGTATCATCCCGGCAGGTGGAAAGTTCTATCTCGTTGGTGCACTCGAGCCTAAGAGCACTGATACCAACTATGGTGACGGCGCAGGAAAGACAAAGAGCGTATTCAAGCAGGACTTCACAACAAAGGCTACATTCACTATCAAGCCTGGTACTGCTGACAAAAACAACAACATTGGTTTTGGTACTGCAACTAACGGTATTCCTGACCTCCGCACTCCTCAGCTCGAGCTTGGACTCAGCGTTGACCTCCAGTGGCAGGCCGGCCTGACTTTCAATATTGAATTATAATTTTCCATATCTATATGAGTGTGTGCCTAAATAGCACACACTCATATTCCACATTTCTATCTCTAATCATCATAACCAGCTATCAGGATGAAAGTCAAGTTTATATATACCTTTCTTGCTGCCTCTGTGGTTGGGTTTGCAGGCATCTGTTCCTGCGACAACTACCTGGGAATAGACGATGACAGGGACGATTGCGGATACGACTTCAATCTCACCTATCGTCTGAATCTCAACACCAACAAAGACGAGGAAATCAGCAGCAAGCTCTACTCACCGGCAGACACTTACGTCAGAGCCGCATTGCAGAGTGAGTGGGATAATATATTCAGGGCCTACAGCAAAGACCTCAGCCTTTCATTCTTCAAGATGACGGAGGACATCATCACAAAGCAAGAAACCCACAACGACTTCGAAAGCAATGAGAAGTCATACCAAATATTCCTCGACAACAAACACAACAGGAACCTGGCACTCGGAAACACAGGCCAGGAGCCGGCAATCACTACCACAATTGGTGACAACTCCAAGTCGGCAAGACTGCAAGCCAACGGCTCTACAACAATGGAGAACCAGCATGTGGGCTTGTTCACTGGAAGGGCTAACCTCGAAGCAGGCGAAAACGAGAACAACAGCTATCTCGTCAACCTCTATCAGACCAACAGCTCGGCGGCATTAGTGCTCGACACACTCGACGCACAAATCACCAACGCCCGTATTGAGGTTCTCGACATGGCTTCGTCCTTCAACATCTCAGACAGCATCTACACCTACACGGACAACACGATAGTGGAAGGACGTCAGCTCAACATAACAGGCAACGACAACCACAGACTTTGCTACTATGCCGTCTGCTTCCCATCCCGCGATCAGGCTCTCACAGACGGAGCCCCCTTTTGGCGCATGAACGTATATGTTTCGCTACCCAACGGAACCATCACGAAAAACGAACTGAAGGTATATGCACGTCTGAGAGCCGGACACGTGAAAATCATCAAAGCCAAAGCATACCCCAACGGAACACTCGAAATCACAGACGCAGAGGTGGGTGCCAGCATCACCCTCGACTGGAAGCCAGGAGGCGAATACAACCCCGACCTCTAACATCCACAAACAAAGAACAAATAAGCCATAGACGCATAAAAACTAGAAAAACTAGAATATCTAGAGAATCTATAAAATCTATAAAAACTAGAGAATCTAGAAAATCCAGCCCTTAGAAAACTAACTTCTCTCTAAACCCTCAACTCTAAACTCTCAACTCTTAAAAGAACTCTCAAAACCAATGAAGTCACTCACATATATCCTCATCGCCCTCTTAGCCTTCGCTTCGTGCTCCCACGATGCGGACGACGACGTCCTCCACGGCGGCGTATACGGCGACGACTATGTGCAGTTGACTCTTGAAATCGCAACAGGACAGACCATCCATACCCGTGCCCTCGAAGGCAACGTAGCCGGAACGGGCAACGAGAACAAGATATACGACATTCAGGTGTGGGCATACAGCAACTCGGACGGAGCAGGCGCCACCCCCATCGGATATGCCGAAATGAAGAACATCGGAGCAGGCACCGGGATAGAGCCCCAGCCATCGGCCAACCCTACCCTCTACGAAACCGCCACCGTCACCATGCAGCTCTTCCTTCCGAAAGAGTTCATGGAGAACGGATCATCCAAAATCGACCTCTATTTCATTGCCAACTACCGATCCATCATGACGGAGGCGCCATCACCGACAATGACCCGAAACCAACTCGAAGCACTCACGTTCGGAGGTGACTACTTCGGAATCAACCCAACCACGCTGGCACCTATTGCAACAACCGTGGAAGCGGGAAAAGGGCTGCCCATGTCCACCATTCGGAAAAACCTCAGCCTGTCGGAGATGCTGCAGGTGGGCGGACCGCTACACCTACGCTACAACGAGACCGTGCTGCTCAAACGGGCCGTCTCACGTATCGCTTTCTTCTTCGCAAAGCAGAAAAACATGACGGCACAGGTACAAATCAACAAGATTGAAATCAACACAGGACTCCTACCCGACATGGAGTATGTCCTACCCAACCAGTCGAACACTGACTACGCCAACCTGCCGGACGGCGTCACCTACTCCACATCTGTTTGCCGGTTCGCCAACGCAAACCCGGCAAACCCGTTGCTCAGCCACAACGACATACCGGAGGTGGAAGACCCCGCCCTACTCCGAAGCGACTGCGTGTCGAACGGAAACAGCACCAAGACTGCACAGCAGTACGTCGATTTCATCGAGGGGAAAGCTGCGCAGGCAACACCCGAAGCCGTACAAGTCGGATACAACTACCTGCGCGAAACCGGCAAGAAAATCACAGGAACCATATACTACACCTACGGAGGGAACCCAAAAAGCGCATCGTTCGAGATGTACCGCGACCAGGACTTCGCGCGAAACCACACGTGGATTGTCTATGCCTACTTCCTCAAGGAAGGACTTTACGTCACCCCTATGGTTCAGCCGTGGGACGTCGGAGGTAGTATGAAGTTCTTCTCAAAAACAAGCGTACAGCTATTCGTCGACGAGACTTACAACCCCACAACGGACGGAATGGGGACGTTCACCTATAAGCTGTACAACAACGGAGCCAACCCTGCGGACTGGAATCACGACTGGGATAATAACTACTGCGCTATCGCATACGGATTCCATAGCGGACGACCGCTCTACTCGCCATGGCTAAGACTCACTACCACATCGTCTAACACCCTGCACATTCAGACAAACAACACCAACTATGGATTCGTCATCTACCACCAGGGAATCGACACATACACCGAAATACTCGACGACATCACCATTCCGGCGGGGACGAACGTGGAGACGCATTTCTATATGGTACCAAAATACGAGTTCAACATCTCAAACCCGCCTAGCAGGTTCGTCCACGTAACACTCACAGAACACTCCAGCGCATCGGCGGGGGAAAACGATGGAGGTATCGAGAACGTTGCCGGAAGACTACCCTGGAACTCCATTCTCCCTGGACCACAGGACCACACTCTAGCTCAGTTCTACTACGTCACACCGACCGAATACACAACCAACACCACCGAAAACGGGGTCACTCTGGTTGAATACAGTCACTAAATACAAAGCACAGCCTGGAAAAATCCGGAAAGTCCGGAAAAACCGGAAAAAACGGAAAAAACGGAAAGCCCGGGAAGATTCCCTAAAAAACTAAATGCTAAAAAAACAGTCCGCATGGTTCTCTAAACTCTCAACTCTAAACTCTCAACTAATAAACAATGAGAAGCATTTCTTTCACATACAAGCTGCTAAGCCAGGCAATCATCCTGATTGTCGGGGCTGCCGCATTCATCTCTTGTGCGAAGGATGACTTCGACTTCATCGACCCACAACCGCAAGCCACATCCGGCCTCCTGATCACACCTCAGATCTACGACCAGCTGGCAACGCGCGCTCCATCCAACTACTACGAGGAGGAGACGGGATGGGAACAGGGACAGACCAAGCCGGCCGACGACGCACTCATGGAGAACGACCTCGGCACACACCTCGACGTCTTCATCTCGGGCATCGACGACAACTACTGGCAGGAGTTCCACCTCATACAAGGGGAGATTTTTGCCGGGGGACTGAAAGCCAACGTGACGGACCAGGTAGCGGACCTGCTCACCGACGCTTGGAAAACCATGGGATCGGAGGGAAATCCTAACCTCAAACTCACCGTCGGCAAACGCTACGACGTCTACGTGGCGGTCAACAACACGATGACCAACGCGCATATAGGAAGCAAGACGGCACTGCTCAGCCTCGTCAACCACAACGCCAACGTATATAAACTTTACGGAAACCAAGGAAACGAGTACGACCAGTCAAGACGTATGATGATGGACGGACACGTGGTATGGACGCTCGAGAACGACGACCAACTACAGCGAATAGAGGTACCGCTCAAAAGGGCGGAGGCTAAGATCGTGGCGAAAATCCAGTTCGACCCAGCGTTCTACGCATCACTCATCGACTACAACTACGTGTCATCGCCCATCGGAAACCCGGCATGGAAATGGACCAACTGGTGCTTCGATTCTAAAGTTTTCGCCGACGCGCCTGATATCACGCCCACCCTGCAAACCAACACGGGACGTAACAACGCAATTCTGACAGGAACACTCAACCACCAGAAATACTACCACTACGAGGGACTCGACGCAGTGGGACAAAATGTGGAAGTCTATTTCACGGAGAACGAGAAGGACACGGAGGGAAACAGATACCTCGACTTATACCCCAGCGCTGATGAACGCTACGTCGACGGCGTACCATACTGCTATATCGTCACCTACGACTACTGCAACTCTTGGGGGGAGAACGCAGAGGAACTGGCACCATACATGCTGCTCAGCTACCCCTTCTACGCCAAGGAGTCACCAGAAGCGACCAACACCATCACAACATTCAACTACTACAGAATACCGCTCTGCGACCAGACTAAAAACACAGGACTTGAACGCAACCACATCTACAAGGTGGAGGCGACAATCTCAGGATCAGGAAGCACCTCACTCAGCGGACGTGTCAACGACGTAAGACTCAACTACCAAGTCGTAGACTGGACTAACGACGAAAACGAAGTCGTCAACATTCTGGCGGAGAAATTCTTCTATTTCTATGTCACACCGAAGAGATACGAACTCCGAGGTAACGACACACAGACGGTGGATCTGGCGTACTATGCGCCGGAGGGCAGCGTCGTGCAGGTCAGGAACGTCAAGATTTACTACTACAATAAGGACGCCAACCAAGTGCTCCAATACGGCAGTAACAGCACGCAGCTGAACAATGTATTCTCGTCATTTACGACACCAAATAACATAGCTCAACCCACCTCCATCACGGTCAATGCCGACGGAACAATCAGCATATCTTCCGAAGCACTCGCCAACAAGGCGGTGAAATACATCTCATTCACGGCTTTCACCACGTTTGTGGATGAAAACAACCAGACACAGACGTTAACTGAAAATGTGTTCATCAAGCATTTTCCAACGGATAATATTCAGAATGTGGAGGGATGGTTCTCATACAAGCAAGATGGAGGAACCACAAGAACCATTCGCGAATATAGCAGCAATCCAGAAGCTGATGGGTGGGACAGTTGGGACGGATATGAAAGCATAGAAGTTTCCGCATCAGCATATGCACAAGCTACAGAAGGGAAATATACAACAACCACTGAAGATCCCATAGGAACACCATCTGATCACGACCGGGCTTCAACAACACAGAGTGGTGGCAACAACAGTCAGATACAAACAGCATTCAGAGATGCTGTTCCTCGAGATTCACGCGAAGGAGCTAATTCTGAAGCAAATGCATATAAAGATGAAGACAGCAATTATTGGTATTGGGGAACTGGAAGAGCCGATGCAAACCTGTTAAATTATGACTGGTCTGTTGGGTGGAATTTTTATCGTTACCAAACATATTATCGGAGAATTTATTATAAAAATGTCACCCACTACTATGTCAACATATACTATAGAGATGTAGAAGTTAACACCAACTGGGTAATATGGGACAAAGACTCTCAAAATAGATACTACACAAGTAGAACAACTTCAGACACCTATTTTACTGCAAGAGTTTATGAAAGTTCACATAGCAATTTTATTCATCAGATAGCACAAGGAGGAAATGCTAGAAATGGCTATATTGCAAATTGGGGTGATCAAACATCTCATACAAACAACCACATGTACATCGTTCAAATTTCTAGTACAAGTGACGATTATATTCTAGGGAGACCAACAGTTAACCCAACAACCCATCAATCATCCGATCACGTTGTATCACCTGCTTTTATGATTGCATCACAATTAGGAGCTCTGAAATCAGGAGCTAGTGCCCAATGGGCTGCAACCCATTGCTCACAATATGTTGAAGTTGCTCAAGATGGAACTACATATACAGGATGGAGACTACCTACTGAAGAGGAAATATCAGTTATAGCAAATTACCAAACAAGAATTCCTGAAACTATGGCAACAGTATTAGGTGGTAGGAGATATTATACATTAAGCGGTGGTACAGCTACTGGTACAGCAAATGGAACCGACGGAACCTTCATCCGCTGCATCCGCGACCTCTCCCCTGCCGAAGTCGAAGCCATCAACAGCAAAGAATAAACGAACACTCAACTTATGAAATATATCTCCCACATACTCACCCTGCTCATCGGCACAATGCTCTTTGCCGCATGCCAGTCCGACGACAACATCGTTGACGACAGCATCACGACGGTGAAGGAAATCCCCGTGCGGTTCAAGACTAACCTGAACTCCGACCCGCAGACCCGAGGAATGCTCGCAGGCGAGGAATACCCCTACGTATCATCCATACAGATGCTCTGCTTCGACAGCTACGGGCTGTTTGTGGGAAGCCGCTCGGCCGGCACCGTCACACCCAACCACAACTCACCCGACAACGGCTATTTCGAGGGGACCGTGCCGGAAGTGACGGCACGAATCCATTTCATCGCCAACTACGAAGTGCCCGTACTGAGCACCACCTATATCGGGGAGGAGGAAAACATCATGATGCAGTCGGAGGAGGCATCGACCTACTACGAGAACAGCAACGGAATCGTGTTCTGGGGATACCACCGCGAAGAGCACTCTCAGGATATGAAACAATGGCTCGTCGGGGAAAACACCGTCTATTTCCTTCCTGACCGCGCCATCGTCAAATGGGGGTCGGCAAACGACGACGCAATCGAGGAAATCCAGAGCTGGGTCATATCCAACGGACGGGAGCGGGGCTTTATCGCACCGTTCAACCAAGCTTCATCCAACACCGACCCGTTCTCCGGATATTACAACCCTAGCAATAACACCCTCAACAACGCATTCACAGAATACACCACCGCCGGACGATACACGGCACTGGAGTCGAAGATGGAACCGCTCACCAATCCGCTCTTCCTCTATGAGGATGTCAACCTCAGAGAAACCGAGGCCACAAACACGGTGAAGGTCATCCTCAAAGTGAAATACCTTCAGTCGAAAGTCGGAAACATCGGAAACGGAAACATTCGCTATCAGACCGTGTTGCTCCAGGACACGGAAAACAGGCAGTTCACCGTCACCAGGGGACACCGATACGTCATAAACCTAGGTAAGCTGCCGTTTGAGCTGGGATACCACACCTTCGCCGAGGCGGCGGCAACGAAGACATTCTCCAACGGACAGACGGTCAGCGTGGCGGAAGAGGTCAGCGTGCTCACTAACGGAAAGGTGGAGATGGACGTCAACAACGGAAAAACCAGTATCATCTACCAAAGCGCTGCCAACGACCAGGGACAGGTGAAACTCTTGCCATTCTCCTTCATCGACGAGGTGCGCGGAGGCGCACCCTACAAGCTGGACGCCCAAGGCAACGAGACCACAACCAAAGTGGATGCCACAAACTTCTTCATGACCATCGCCGACAACACAGGAGCCATTTCCTCCAGCACGTCAGACGTCTATATCGCTGACTACGACCAGAACACCGGCATCGGACACATCGCTTTCAAAGTCGGAACCATCAGTTCCCAGCTACAAACGGCGAAAATCAATATCTCCGACAAAACATATGGAATGTCGCGTAACATCAATATCTACACCATCGGCGAGTTCCGCCTCATCAACCTCAACGAAGGAACTCAGATGCCGGACTTACTCTACACGCTGACGAAAGTGAACGGCACCACACGCACGCTGCGCATCTCCAACCGGAACTACACTTGCGACACTTACAAACTGACATTCAAAATTCCGGGCTCATACCCTTCTGGCCTCTACCCCATCGAAATCAAGTTCGCTACCAGCACACTCAATGCATACAGCGACACACAGGCGGGGACGGCTCACGGATCATTCGGTGTCAGCGTGGAAAGCACAACCGCACTGACCACATCCAACACACTGACCGACTGGAACTACAATGCCAGAAACTGGGGATACTGGTACACATACGCCATCCCATCACCGCCAACATCAGGAACCGACGCTGACGGCAACTATGAGGTCAACATCTTCTTCGACGACGTCAGAGCGTTCCGTGGAACCCAAGCCAACTCAGTAGGGCTTTTCCTCAAGCTCCAGTACTTCGGCGATGTGAAAACCGTGACGTTGTAGGAACGAAATAATCCGTTTTTTGAACACTACGCTCCTGATACGCGTTGAGCCCGTCAACCGTAGAGACGCGCCGTGGTGCGTCTTCATAATTCCGCTACCCGTAGTAACGAAAAAACTAAAGAAAATGAGAACCTCTTTGATTATCATCCTGTCTTTACTACTTTGCACAGCATGCTCTGAAACACGAAAAACCGAGCGACCTGCAAAAAGCACAAAACAAGTCAAAAAAGCAAAGCCAAAAAGCCACGTCGCAACAACGGAAAAAAACGAAGAGGAAGAAGACTCCCCCACAGTCTACAAAGAGGCATTGAAAGCCGAGATCAAAGACGTATGCGCCAAGCTGCCCGTGAAAGTAGAAGAGGGCGTCACCGTGGAGAACTTCACCGTCGAAGGCAACGACGCCGTATATTATTATATGTGTGAGGAGCCGAAAGTGAATATGGATGCCGTTGCGCAAGCCAAGACAAAAATGAAAGAAGGCACACGTGAATCTTTGAAAACGACACACGACCCAGAGACCATCCATCTGCTGCGTATGCTCAAAGGCGGACAGATGGGACTTATCTTCAGATATAAGGGCACAAAAAGCGGCAAGGCTGTCGACGTCGTCTTCAGCCCTGCCGAAATCAAGGAATTAAACTATCCTTAGGATAACTAGGCTTTTTTCTAGTTTTTCTAGTTTTGCTAGTCTTCCTAGTTTTGCTAGTTTACCTAGTTTTGCTAGTTATCTTAGCCAAACTTGCTCTGGATCACACCTGCTCCTTCAGCAACTCCACGAGCTGACACATCCCCGACGTAGCAACGTCCTTGATAACGTGAACACGAAGCATGGGATCGACATTCGCCGGATGGGGGTCGATGAGGTATATTTTGGCGTCGTGGTTCGCATAGCTGACCAGCCCTGCGGCGGGATAAACCTTCAAGGAAGTCCCGACTATCACCACGATGTCTGCTTGGGCCACCTCCAAAATGGCGGGCTCCATATTCGGCACAGGCTCGCCAAACCACACAATATACGGACGTAGCTGAGACCCGTCCTTTGCCTTGTCTCCGATGTTAATCACAGGGTTGTCGGCTGGCAAGTCCACAATACATTTAGGATCGTTAGGATTATTCGACGACGTGGCTTTCATCAACTCGCCATGCAGATGAATCACTTTTGTGCTGCCGGCCTGCTCATGAAGATTGTCTATGTTCTGAGTCACCACGGTCACATCAAAATCCTTCTCCAACTCAGCCACCAGACGGTGGGCGTCATTGGGCTTGCAGCCAAGCAGCTGCTTACGACGCTCATTATAAAAACGAATCACCAACTCACGGTCGCGTCGATAACCCTGAATACTGGCGACCTGCTCTACGGGGTATTCCTCCCACAAGCCGTCGCTGTCGCGGAAGGTGCGTATACCGCTCTCTGCGGATATTCCTGCACCTGTAATAAATACAAGTTTTTTCTTCATATCTCTCTCGGTTTAAAAACAAGGCAAAGTTAACATTTTTCTGACAAACCACCAAATCAGACAAGAATTTTATGTGTGCCCGCCATCAAACCAGTGTCGCGCATTTTTACTCTTCCTCAAATATCGCACGTTAAGCCATTCTAACAAAAAAGTAAACCAACGCGTCAAATAAATGCATTCAAGCTTGCACGCAAACGAAATTTTGTATATATTTGCAGACAAATGGGCAACAGCCCATATAACCACACCTTTTATTTATTAACCAAAAAAATTTAAGAGAAATGAGAAAATTATTAGTTTTAGTCATCCTGACGATGATGACTATGGCTGCCAACGCCAAAAGCAAATTCTCTCTGCTCGACAACGCCGCCATCGCACCATCGACAACAGCAACGATGGAAAACCAGCAGCGGCCTCAACCACGAAAACGAGCTAATGTTCGTCAGGCACAACGACGCAGGGCGATAGCCAGTGCAAGAAGAAACGCACCACCCCGCTACGCACACAGAGGTCCGGCTCACCGCTACCACCGTCCAGGCCCACCTCCACGCTACCGCCGCGGACCAGTTCGGCACTACCGCCACCACCCGGGACCACGCCCTTACCGTGGACCAAGAAGAGGATACTACAGAAGATAGTACCGTCCGACTCAGAACAACCATGCGGCCATCAGCAAAAGACATGCTGGCCGCATGGTTTTTATCAACCAAGAGCAAACAAATTAATCGCACAAAAGCACCTCCCGGAAGCCCCGAAACACAAAATATGAATGAATTTGTAACGTTTTTGTAACGTGGAAATGGCAACAAAGTACGATTTTAACTTAAAAATTGTCAAATTCCGCGTTTTTTCGGTCATTTCACAAAAAAAACAAGAAAATCGTGTGATTGTTTCAAAAAAAATAAATATCTTTGCACACGATTTTGAAAGAGGCTTCAAAATGTAAATAATTATGGCCTTAACAACGCCATAAGTTTTTTACTTAACAAGCCGATAAACAAGCATTTCGCAAACATTGATTTGTTTTTCACCATAAAAAAACTTTCAATTCAACAAATGAGAGTAGAGGTAAAAACAGAATCAATATTTGTAATGTAAACATGTGCTTTAAGGAGATTAATGTTTCAGCAAAGCATAATGCAAGTTGAAAAAAATAGAGAAGCTACAGCATTTGCATATTAATTTTGCTTATAACAAAAATTTAAATAAATAAATGGCAACATTAGATTTAGCAAAGTATGGAATCACCGGATCAAAGGTGATTGCCCACAACCCTTCTTATGAGGTTTTGTTTGCAGAAGAGACCAAAGCAGGTCTTGAAGGTTTCGACAAAGGACAGGTGACCGAACTCGGCGCCGTGAACGTGATGACTGGTATCTACACCGGACGTTCTCCTAAGGACAAGTATATCGTGGACGACGCTCAGTCACACGACAAGGTTTGGTGGACTTCTGATGAATACAAGAACGACAACCACCCCATGTCTGAGGAGGTTTGGGCAACTGTAAAGGACATCGCAGTGAAGGAGCTTTGCAACAAGGATCTCTATGTTGTCGACGCTTTCTGCGGAGCTAACGAGGCTACACGTCTTGCTGTCCGTTTCATCGTAGAGGTGGCATGGCAGGCTCACTTCGTTACAAACATGTTTATCCAGCCTACAAAAGAGGAACTGGAGAACTTCGAACCTAACTTCGTAATCTACAACGCATCTAAGGCAAAGGTTGAGAACTACAAGGAACTTGGCCTCAACTCAGAGACTTGCGTTGCATTCAATACTTCTTCTCGTGAGCAGGTTATCATCAACACATGGTATGGTGGCGAGATGAAGAAGGGTATGTTCTCTATGCAGAACTACTACCTCCCGCTTCAGGGCATCGCTTCTATGCACTGCTCTGCCAACACCGACATGGAAGGCAAGAACACCGCTATCTTCTTCGGTCTTTCCGGAACTGGTAAGACCACACTCTCTACCGATCCGAAGCGTCTCCTCATCGGCGATGACGAGCACGGATGGGACGACGAGGGCGTGTTCAACCTCGAAGGCGGTTGCTATGCAAAGGTGATCAACCTCGACAAGGAATCAGAGCCAGACATCTACAACGCCATCAAGCGCGACGCACTCCTCGAGAACGTGACAGTTGACGGAGAAGGCAAGATTGACTTCGCAGACAAGAGCGTGACCGAGAACACCCGTGTGTCTTACCCGATCAACCACATCGACAAAATCGTACAGAAGGTGGCTGGAAAGAGCGCTGGTCCTGCTGCAAAGAACGTGATCTTCCTTTCTGCAGACGCATTCGGCGTACTTCCTCCTGTATCTATCCTCACTCCTGAGCAGACTAAGTACTACTTCCTCTCTGGATTCACAGCAAAACTCGCTGGAACAGAGCGCGGTATCACTGAGCCTACTCCTACTTTCTCTGCTTGCTTCGGACAGGCATTCCTCGAGTTGCATCCTACAAAGTATGCTGAGGAGCTCGTGAAGAAGATGGAGAAGAGCGGTGCAAAGGCTTACCTCGTGAACACAGGATGGAACGGAACAGGCAAGCGTATCTCAATCAAGGACACCCGTGGTATCATCGACGGTATCCTCGGAGGCTCTATCCTCACTGCTCCTACCAAGACTATTCCAATCTTCAACTTCGAAGTACCTACAGAGCTTGAGGGTGTAGATCCTGCAATCCTCGATCCTCGCGACACTTACGCTGACGCAGCTGAGTGGGAGAAGAAGGCAGTTGACCTTGCACAGCGTTTCCAGAAGAACTTCGTGAAGTACTGCGGAAACGAGGCTGGTAAGGCTCTCGTTGCAGCTGGTCCTCAGTTGTAATCCCCCCCATTTGGAGAGACGGCCTCAAAATCCGTCTCCACCATTCTGACAAAGAAATAAAAGACAATCAGCAACGCTGATTAAGGTTATCATATTTCTCCCCGATTCTCTATAAGAATCTTTATTCGGGCTATGTCGTTGTGAAACGGTATAGCCTTTTTTTATGTTATAAAAGCTTAATCCACAACACTTAGACCGGCAGATTCCTCCACCGCAAGAATCACATAGAAATCCGAACTGAAGACGGGGAAGCTTCAATAACAAGAATAGAGAACGAATATTTGCAAAAAATTCAGTAAAAATCCAAAATTATTTTTGATTTACCAACACTTATTCGTACCTTTGCAATTTATAGACATACAGGACATAAAGAATAAAACAAAAAGTCATCATTTATTCCAAATCAATCTCGAAAACTCAAAAAATGAACAGGCTTCTACCACTCATATTACTTTTCATTTACTGCACCACCCTATCCGCCACAGTCAAACCACGCGACGGACACTACGAGCCGCTTGTATTTGCCGACCAGCAGGAACAGGCGGCCATCAGCCCAAGAATGAAAGGGCCATGGAAATTAGGATCGCAGAAGACGGCACCGCTCAAGGCACTCGGAAGCCCCAAAGTGCCGGTTATTCTCGTTCAGTTCTCCGACAAGAAATTCACCAGCGGACTCAAAGACAGCAACGGTAACCCCTACGAATGCAACTCGGAAGACGATGAGATGCTCGTCAACGAGTTTTACTATAAGTTCTGCAACGGACTGGGCAACGGGGAATACTACACCGAGGCTGGAAGCCATGGAGCCATCACCGAATATTTCCGTGACCAAAGCAACGGACAGTTCACGCCTGAGTTCGTCATTATCGGGCCTGTGACCCTCGACAAAAGCTATGTGTACTACGGAAAGGACGGTTCGTCGAAAGACACCAGCCTCTCCACCTTCTACAGCGACGCAATCAAGGCCGCTCAGAGAGTGTACACCAACTGGGGCACCTTCGACAACGACAACGACAACACGGTCGACATGGCGTTCTTCGTTTATGCCGGAGAAGGCCAGAACGGATGCGACGACACCAACACAATATGGCCGCAGGAGCGCAGCACAGGAGGAACGATCAACGGCACAAAATACGGATGCTATGCGTGCTGCAACGAGACTTACAAAGGAAAGACCGACGGAATCGGCGTGTTCTGCCACGAGCTCAGCCACGCACTCGGCCTGCCCGACTTCTACGACACCAACTACGTGGCTTACGGTATGGACTACTGGGACCTGATGGACTCCGGCTGCTACTGCAACCAAGGATACTGCCCATGCAACTACACGGCCTACGAACGTGAGTTCATGGGATGGACCAAGCTCAACACCCTGAACCCCTACCAGCCACAAAAACTGACGCTCTACCCCACCAGTTCTTATTACCTTCACGACTATGACGAGGAATGGAAAGCCTACAAAGTGGTGAACGAAGAGAATCCGAACGAATTCTACGTGCTGGAGAACCGACAGTCGCGTGGCTGGGACCTCTATGTAGGCAGAGGCGACGAATACTCGAAGATGAACGGTATGCTCATCACGCACGTGGACTACGTGGCATCAAGATGGAGCAGCAACACCGTCAACACCGATCCTAAACATCAGTACATGACCATCATGCCCGCCGACGGCGTGCTCGACTCCTATATGTACGTCAAAAATGAAGAGCAGTACAAGAATTTCATGTACTCGGCCTACGGAGACCTCTACCCGGGCTACAGGAAAGTCACCTCGTTCGAAGGGCCCGACCAGTTCGTCTACACCACGACGGGAGACTTCCCAGAGGAAATGAACCAACCACTCTACAACATCAAAAACAACGCTGACGGAACGGTGACGCTCCACTACATGAAGAAATTCAAGGAGGAGCAGTCCATCACGCTCTCCGAGCTGGCAGACATGACCTACGGAGACAGCATACTGACCCTGCCCGAACAGACAGCAGAAGGACTCTCCATCACATGGACCAGCAGCAACTCAGACGTGGCCACCATAGACGGCAACAAACTCACTGTCGTGGGCAGTGGCACCACCACCATCACAGCCACACAAGCCGGCGACCGGAACTACGAAAAGATGGAGAAGTCGTTTGAGCTGAACGTGGGCAAGGCTCAACTGACCGCCAAGGCCGACAGCCTGTTCATGACCGCCGGCGAGATGCTGCCCACGCTCACCATCACCTACGAAGGCTTCGTCAACGGAGACGACGAGACGACACTCACGACTCAGCCAAACATCACATGCGAGGCTGACCCAAACTCACCGGCCGGCGAATATGCCATCATACTGACAGGAGGAGAAAGCGACAAATATGAGATAGTCCTCTCCAACGGCATTCTAACCATCACCGAGCCGGAGAACAAACCAGGCGACGTGAACGAAGACGGATTTGTGGACATCAGCGACATCGTGGCCATCATCAACCAAATCGCAGGAACGGCAACTTACCGCTATGCAGACGTCAACAAGGACGACAACGTCGACATATCAGACATCGTGGCTGTCATCAACATCATCGCTGGGCAACAATAATTAACAATTTACTATTTATTCAAATTTTTGATTGTTTTTATATACAGTAACTTTTCATTTCACCCTATTAAAACATAAAGACTATGACATTTACAGAATTAGCAATGCCGATTTTCGAACAGGCTATCAACGACTACCATAAGTTCGACAACGTGGACCAACCTATCAACAATCCCTATGAGATGCCGTCCATCGAATACTACCTCTATCTGAAGAACTGGATCGACACCGTACAGTGGCACTTCGAGGACATCATCCGCGAGCCGGACATCAATCCCGAGGAGGGAATCCAGCTGAAACGACGCATCGACAAGAGCAACCAGGACCGTACGGACCTCGTCGAGATGATCGACAGCTATTTCCTCGACAAGTACAAGGACGTAGAGGTTCTGCCCGACGCCACCATCAACACCGAGAGCCCGGCATGGGCGGTCGACCGCCTGAGCATCCTGGCACTCAAGATCTACCACATGAAAGAGCAGACGGAGCGCACAGACGCCACTGCTGAGCATATCCAGAAATGCCAGCAGAAACTGAACGTGCTGCTTGAGCAGAAAAAAGACCTCTCTTCTGCCATCGACCAGCTGCTCTGCGACATCGAGGCCGGACGAAAGTACATGAAAGTCTACAAGCAGATGAAGATGTACAACGACCCCAGCACCAACCCTGTACTCTACGGAAAGAAATAGACATATACTCCTAGAAAATCTAGAATAACTAGAAGTTCTAGAATATCTAGAGAATCTAGAAGTTCTATAATATATAGAAAAAAACTCCAGCCTCAAATGAGAAAAGTCCTCATCATCCGATTCTCGGCCATGGGCGACGTGGCAATGCTCGTCCCCGTGGTGAAATGTCTGGCGACCCAGCACCCGGACACGGAGTTCACCGTGCTCACGCGTAAACACATGACTCCGTTGTACGACTGGATGCCAGACAACGTGAAGACGATGGGGATCGACCTGAACAAATACAAAAAAATCACCGGGCTCAACCGGCTCTACCGAGAATTGAAAGCCATGCAGTTCGACGCGGTGGCAGACGTTCACGACGTGCTCCGCACCAAGTATCTGCGATGGCGGTTCCGACTGGGAGGAGCAAAGGTCAGCGTCATCGACAAGGACAAGGCTTCAAAGAAGCGGCTGTTGGGCCACGGCATCGACGCCAAGACGCTGACACTGATGACCACACGCTACGCACAGGTATTCAACTCGCTCGGCCTGAATGTCAGCCTGCAGGCATTGCCCTGCTTCAGCACGCAAGGGGAAGACTTCTCGCTGCTCAACCAGCTGTATGGTGAAAAAAAGAAGGGGGAGCACTGGATTGGAATCGCACCCTTCGCTGCCCACGCCGGCAAGATCTACCCGCTTGAGAAGATGCACAAGGTGGCACAGGAATTAGTGAAGCGTGGATGCCGCGTATTCTTGTTCGGAGCCGGAAAGAGTGAGAAAGAATGTCTGTCGGCATGGGCTGACGGAAAAGAGATTGTGAGCACCTGCGGCCAGCTGGGCGGACTGCACAACGAAATGCTGCTCATGTCGCGCCTGGACGCCATGCTGGCCATGGACTCAGCGAACATGCACATGGCGGCTATCGTCGGCATTCCCGTCGTTTCAGTATGGGGGGCAACTCATCCGAAAGCGGGCTTCTCACCATGGCAGCAGCCCGACTGCAACATCATCCAACGAGCAGAACTCGAATGCCGTCCTTGCTCGATCTACGGCAAGAAGCCGTGCCAGTTCGGCGACCTTCGATGCATGACCCTCATAAAGCCAGAGGACATCATCGTCAAAATCATGCAAGTTATAGGAAAGGAGAATTAATCTTATGACATCGATGTCATTCTTTAACCATAACTAACGTTGAAGCAAAACCCCCAACCCCCCAAAAGGTGAGCAAGTCAGGGCAGAACAAGAGCCTGTGGATTGTCATCATCGCCGCTGTGCTGCTGGAACTGATCTCAGTAGTGCAATACTACTCCACACGACAAATTCTGAGCGACGAACTGGAGCGCAAGGAAGAAATGGGTCTCAGGATGAAGGCCATCGTCATCAAAAGCATGCTCAACTCAGCAAAGAACACGGTGCTTGACCATCTGTGGGATGTGACATGAACAGAAGGGATATGTGATGACTTGTACTTTTGGGGATGGAGACTGAAAGCTGGGTAGCATAACCGACGGACCAGACATCCGCATATATGCAAATGGAACAAAAAAAGGAGGCCTTCGCCTCCTTTTTTTCGTTTTTGTGCCATATTTTGTGCGTCTTATTGACTTTTATTTGACGGCATCTGGCGAACACGCCAGCCCCACAACGGTGCCGTTGTCCTGGCCGATATGCTCTGCTTTGGTGATGACGACTTTTGAGACGCCATCCTTACATGCCGACAGCGCATTCTCAATCTTGGGAATCATGCCGCCATTGATGACACCATCTGCGACATATCTCTTGAATGAGTCTTCATTGATATACGGAATCACGCTGTCATCATCGTTCTCGTCGAGCAGCACGCCAGACTTCTCGAAGCAATAGACGAGGGTGACGTCGAAGAAAGGCGCCAAGGCCTTGGCGGTCTCTCCTGCTATGGTGTCTGCGTTCGTGTTGAGAAGGCTGCCACAACCGTCGTGGGTCAACGGAGCCATGATGGGTACGATGTCCTTCTGGATAAGTGTAGCCAACATTTCGCCGTTGCAACGTTCCACATCACCCACAAATCCATAGTCCACCATTATGTCGTCGGTCGTGCCGGCAACATCAGCCTTCACGCAGACCGGCTTTCTGCGCACACTTCTCATCACGTCCATGTCTGCGCCGGTAAGCCCAAGCGCGTTCACGCCACGAGCCTGCAGCTTTGCCACGATGTTCTTGTTCACCAAGCCGCCATATACCATCGTGACGACTTTCAACATCTCGGCGTCTGTAATTCGCCGGCCTCCTACCATCGTCGTCTCAATGCCTAAAGAGGCAGCAATCTTCGTGGCAGACCGGCCACCACCATGTACCAGCACCTTATTGCCGGGGATATGGCTGAAAGAGTCCAGAAGACAATCCAGACTCTCGGCATCCTCCACGATTTTACCGCCTACCTTGATAACGGTGAGTTTCTCCATCATAAGTTACAGTTTTTTGAATTCAGCGTAAATTGCATCTGCAATCTGCTGGAACTCCGACTGTTCAAGCTTCAGCTTCTCCTTGTTGAACAGCATGTCTTTCTCGCTCTGCATCGGAATCAGGTGGATATGGGCATGAGGGACTTCCAGTCCGAGCACAGCCTCTCCTACCTTAACGCATGGACACACTTTCTTCACGGCCAGCGCCACCTTCTTGGCAAACACCTGGAAGCGCGCTATCTCGTCGTCGTCCATGTCGAAGATATAGTCCACTTCCCTGCGGGGTATACACAGCGTATGGCCTTTCACCATCGGATTGATATCGAGAAACGCATAGAACTCGTCGTTCTCTGCACATTTGTAGCTGGGAATCTCCCCAGCTGCTATCTTTGAGAATATTGACATTGTTAGTTGAGAGTTGAGGGTTTAGAGTTTAATGAGAATTTAGTCAGGGAATCATTATTATTATTCTGACAGGTCGGACAAGTCGGACAGGTCAGACAGGTCGGACAGGTCGGACTAAACAGAGATGCTGACCAGCTCCAGCTCAATCACTCCCTGAGGAATGCTGATTTGTGCCACTTCGCCCACTTTCTTTCCTAACAAGCCTTTTGCGATCGGAGTTCCGATAGAGATTTTTCCCTCGCGGAGGTTTGCCTCGCTCTCGCTCACAATCTGGTATTTCATGATCTGTCCAGTCCTGACATTCTTAATTTCCACCTTAGAGAGGATCTGAACCGTATCGGTCTGGACTTTGCTTGTGTCGATGATTTTTGCGCTTGCAAGAGCGGCTTTGAGTTCTGCGATTTTGGTTTCCAGCTTTCCTTGAGCCTCTTTTGCGGCATCGTATTCTGCGTTCTCAGAAAGGTCGCCCTTTTCGCGCGCTTCCTGAATCTGGCGGATGACCTCTGGTCTTTCCACCTCTTCCAACTGTTTGATTTGGGCTCTCAGTTTGTCGTAGCCCTCCTGTGACATATAAGACATTTTCTTTTTATTTTTTTTGATAATTATACAAAATTAGGCGTCAAAAAAGAAAAGAATCCCGATACACGGTTGTATCGGAACCCTCTCTTTATCCTGTATTTTCAAATGCAAATTTACGTCATTATTTCTTTAAAACCAAATTATTTCGTCGTTTTTTTATATAATGTCATAAAAATGGCATTTTTATTTTTTTGTTTTTACCCATTGAACCTTTAAGCTTGGTCTCACTTCAACTGTTTCAGGCGTTTGTATTCTTTTTTTGTGATACGCATGAAACTGCCATGCTGGGGTCTGGCAACGCCCTTGATATTTCTGGGGTTCTTGAAGTTGCGCATGAACTCGTCGGCCTCGCAGATGCGGTAGTTCTTAGGATTGGAGGAATATTCGATATACGCTATCCTCCATGTCTTCTCGCCTGCCAGCTGGAATGCCGACACTCCCTCGCACTTCTTCTTACCCTCGAAATTCACATAATCATCGTCAACAGGTTCGCCCCATCCGTGGGTGAGGTTTTGGCTTGTGGCAGTAAACAGTCCGGGAGTGCCTCCTTCTTTCTTGATCATCATGTGCCACTTCTGGTCGGCGGCCACCCAGTTGATGTCTGCGTCGATGGTGGCATATCCCCAGTCGAAGAGGAGTTGGGGCTGCGTCAACTGGGTGAAGTCATCGCTGGCATGACTGTAGTACATGCGGTCGTACTTCTCCTCGGAGCGGTTCCACATGGAATAGTAAATCATATATCCGCCTTTCTTTCCGTCCGGCCATACGAATTCGTCGTCCCATATAATTTGAGGTGCCCAGACCCGGTTGATGGTACTCCAGTCGTTGTACACACTCTTTGCGTCGGGATTCATGAAAATGGACCGTCCTTTGCGATAGTCGAAGGTTGTGGACGTCCAGTGAATGAGGTCTGTACTGGTGAGCAGATTGATGCCATAGTTGTCCCAAGTTTCTTTCTTTCCCATCCTGTCACGGCTGCGGTTAGAGGCATCCATGTCGGTGGTCACCATCAGAAAGCCCTTGCCGTCGTGCCTACGGCATATATAGGCGTCGCGAGTGCGGTGTTCGATTCGAGCCATCGCATGGTCGGAGAAGATGGAGTCGCCGTTCATGACGTCCTCAAAATTCTCCCCGTCCTTGCTCACTGCATAAGCCGTCCAAGCCAGCCCTCCGTTCATATGGCAGTAGAGATAGTACTTTCCTTTCTGCAAATTGCCACGTGTCTTATAATACTTTTGTGCGCTCACACTCAGCGTGCAGATCATGGCCAAAGCCAGTATCAGGATTTTTTTCATAATAAGTTTAGTAGTTTTTTTGTTGGGAATTCAATTCGTTTTCAAATTTAGCAAGAATTTTTCAAATATACAAATTCCCGCCTCAAAAACAAGCAGAAGAGATTATTTTATATTGCATAATAAATGTATATCGATTACATAAATTTTACGTATTGAAACGCTCAATATGTCGCAATTATTGTTCAATAAGTTGGATAAGTGCTTATTTTACATTAAAAAAAAGTTAAAGCGTTTTGCCATTTCAAAAATTATTATGATATTTGCACTCGAAAAGTTAGACAATACACAAGAGCAACATTTTTGTATATCCAATCATAACATATTGTGTCAATAGATTCGTGCTGTGAAGCACATGACACATCTGTATTTAAAAAGGTTTGTAACTCTTAATTTTTTGGAAGGGATTCATCGAGATGATGGGTCCTTTTTTTATAGATTCATTGTCGAATTATCTCAACCAGTCGCGCACTTCCATGAGAGCACAGCCAAGCAGATTCTCGCCTTTCCAACCCTCAACACCTACGGACATTGCGGTTTCTCGGTCAAGACCGATGCCCCATATCCTGTCGTAGGGGCTGGCTTCTGCGAGCACAGCATCACCTGTGGAGAGCAGGAAATCCCTCAAAGCTGGATTCTGGCTGAACTTTGCCTTGTTTCCCTCCACAACGATGGCAGACTTGACGTCATCCCACCGATCCTGCTGGAATCCCCGAATCAGACGGCCAAGCTTCTTCACGTCGTGGGGATTGTCGGCAGCCATGATTTGGTCCAGAACAAATCGAAGAGGAAAAGAGCTTCACAATCGAGACCACCCTCTCCACCCGCTCCTACCATCGGCTTCTACAACGGGCTAAAGACAACGGATACGCGGTGGTGTTGCTCTATTTCTGGCTGAACTCGCCTGAGTTGGCTGTCGAGCGCGTGGCAAACCGAGTGAGCGAGGGAGGACATAACATTCCTGAGGATGTCATCAGGAGGAGATACGAACGAGGCATAAAAAACCTATTCGCACTGTTCATCCCGATGTGCGACTTTTGGTCAATCCACGGCAACAGCATGAATCCGAGGAAAAACGTGGCCTTCGGCTTCGGTGGTAAAAAAGAGGTAATCAAAGACGAAACTATATTCAACCAAATCAAGCATTATGGGCATTAAGACATACGAAAACGACTACAACAAATATGAACAATACAGCGACTTGCTGGAAAAGGCGCTGGAGCTGAGCGAGACACTAATGCTCAACGAGAAAGCCGCCAAGGGCGAGGACGTGGTGATATCGCTGAAAGGCAAGGTCGTGAAGATTCCCGCCCAGGACATCCTCAACGGATGGGACAGCCTCATGGACATCATGGACTTGCCACTGTGGAAAGTCCCCAAAAAGGAGGAAGACGAGGAACCAAGTGAGAAGTGAGCGCAAAGAGATTGCCGCATGGCTTTTTATTGAGCACGAAGTTCGTAATTTGCCTACGGCTAAAAACTCATGCTCGGCAACATGATTGAATACGAGTTTTCATCATACCGGTCTCGCTTACTCAGTTTTTTCTCCTCAACCCAGTGGAGGACTTCTTATTTCTGCCAAGACAGGATTGCATAAAAAAAGACGCATAGGCATGCGTCTTTTTTTTGTTTTGTTTCAACCATAAGTCCGAGGACAGAGGGAACGGCGTAATGTTATCTGAGCCTTACCTTGACGTCGGACACCATCTTACGGTGAGACTGGTCGTTGCCCCCAGCCTGTGCCGTGAGCGTCTTCTTCGCACGCTTGCCTGGAATCATAAATTCGTGGGCATACAGCACAGAGCTTTCGTTGAAGAGAGTGGCCTCGAGGTAGATGGTGTATTTTCCGTTTGGCACCGGCATGCCGTATGCGTCCTTGAAGTCCCACTTGAACGTCTGGTTGCCACTACGAGGAGTAGCACCCGTGAAAGCATCGAGATCCTGATCGGACAGAAGCTCTGGATGTGCATGCTCCACCCAAGTAGGCACGCAGGCCGGACGCTTGACATACCCTCGTACCAACTGCTCTCCTTCACGCAGGCGACCCTTCGTGGTGAACGATGTGACGAAGAGCGTCTTCACGACCTCGCCCTTCTCATTCTCAACCCAGACGGCATATTGGTTGGAGCCCGGACCGTCCTGACGGAGATAGTTGAACGATAACGACACCGACTTGGGTTTGAACGGATTTGGGATATTGATATTACCTATCGGCGACGTCATACTCACCAGGAGCAGGAACAGAGCCGCTACAAACAAAATGGTCTTTTTCATATCTTCAATAATTAATTCCGTGCAACGGAGCACAATATTTTTGCAAATTTATGCAAAAAAATCGGATTTTCACGTCATATCGGTCAAAAATCCATATTTTTTATATAATTTTGTGATTCAAAGCATCTGAAACACGCTATGGACCCTGATAAACCGACATCACCATTCAGCAGTCTGCTGGACAAAAGTCGCGGCTTGATAGATGACATCAAGCGCAGCTATCACGACAGCCCATTGTTCAAGACGAACTCCTGTTACTTTTGCGGAAAGCCCATTGTTGGGCGTTATTACACTGACCTATACGATCACAGCCTTTGTTCGATCCATCCCCGTCGTTTCTGCGTGAGCTGCTCGGGATTCTGCGACAGCGGGAGCATAGAAGTGGGAGGCGGTAAGTACCTGTGCTCGAGCTGCCAAAATTTCCACACGACACTGAAAGACGCAAAGGAGATGATCAAGATGATCAGGGCCCACTACGAAAAGATAGGACTGGGCGTGATTGAACGGTTTCATCTGGAGATGGTGAGCGTGGAAGGTATGAGTCGACTGACATCTGGCGACGTGCTGGGACTTGCCTCAAGTAATGGCAGGCGTTATGACATCCACGTATTGGAGAACTTGTCGCATACTGCAATGGTGGGGATTCTGGCGCACGAGATTCTTCATATCTGGCAATTCCAGCGAAGGCTGAATGCCCCAAACCGAATCAGCGAAGGTTTCTGCGACCTGGGCAGTTATGAGATATACAGTCAGATAAAAACCCAACATTCAGAAGTGAAGATACAGATGCTTCAGGAAGACCCGAGCCCCATCTACGGCGACGGCTACCGAATCGTGAAGCGCTATTTCGACAAAGCCGGATGGGCAGGAGTAATCAAGAAGATGGAAGGGTATTTAAGTGAATAGTGAATAGTGAATAGTGAAATCTTGGAGCAGCGAGTGCAAAGTCAAACTTGTTTGAACTTTGCCGAGTCGTGACAAGATTCTACGAAGTGAAAAGTTTATTTACTCCGGCAAAAGTGACTATGTGCTCTGGGTATTTCTAGACGGACTAGATGTTCTAGATACTCTAGATTCTTTAGAAAAACAAGGATGACTAGGCTATCTATCTGAAAAGACAAATTTCATTCAACTTTAAACATTCAACTTTAAACCCAAAAGACACTTTAAACAGACATGAAACTCTATCTGCTACGCCACGGAGAGACCGAAGAGAACGTGAAACACATACTCCAGGGACATATGCCCGGGACACTGACCGCGGCCGGGAAGGCCCAGGCAGTCGATGCCGCCGAAGAGCTGAGAGAGCTGGCGGTGGATGCCGTGCTGTGCAGCGACTTGAAACGGTGTACGGACACGTACGAGATTCTGAAAAGGGAGATACCTGAACTGCCTGAGATGGTGACGACCGCTCTGCTTCGTGAACGTGGCTGGGGATCGGCTACCGGGATGATAGCCGACGGAAAGACCTGGATAGAGATTCCGAAAGACGCCGAGAGCATGGGCCAGCTGAAAGCCCGCGCCCGGATATTTCTGGACTTCGTGCGCAGCACTTATGGCGGCAAACACGTGCTGGCCATCAGCCATGGCCTGTTCTGCCGGGTGATTCAATGTGTGCTGGCAGGAAACGAGGTGAAGGACATCGTGCCGATGAAAAACGCAGAAGTAAGGGAGATAGAGATTTGAAATTTTGAGGTTTGAGATTTATTAGCATGATTCTCGGCTGCGCTCGGCATAATTGAAGCGAGCTTCATTCTGCTCTCGCTTGCACGAGAATTGAGGTTTGAGGTTTAGCCATGCGGCTGAGAGGGGGCTAGACGTTATAGAATTTGAGGTTTGAGATTTGAGGTTTAGCCATGCGGCTGAGAGGGGCTAATATGCTCTATAGATTCTATATGCTCTAGATATTATGAATTTTAATGGATGACTAGGCATAAATCGGTCGTCATTCAACTTTAAACTTTAAACTTTCAACTTTAAACCTTAAACTTTAAACCATTCACATGCCATTATCCAACAAAGAGCGTGGCGATGAGCCAGAGGATAAGAATGATGGAGAGGAGGATGTCCGGGATACGTCCCTTGGCAAACGAAGTGAAATGGCCGAAAAGGATGGCAGCATTGACCATAGCCAAAGGGAAAAGGAAACGGAAAAGCTGCGGCTCCATCCAGATGAAAAAGAAAATCGATGCCGCATGCAGGCATACCACATAATAATCCATGCGCATGCGGCTACGGTTGAGATGGATGTTGACAAAGAAATCGACACCTCCCACGAGAGCCATAGACAGCGCAACCCAGAAAGACCAACGGAATTTGGGCGGCATGATGCCGAGACCGCCTGACGCGAACTGTGTCATGAGAGCCAGATGGGCGGAACATCCGCCTTCGACATCTATCCAGGGGGAGAGTCCAGCCCAAAACCAATAAGGGGCAGAGATGCCGAGCAGGGAGGCGACAATGACCTTGAGCGAGAGTTCACGCAGGATGCCAAACGAGACAAGATTGACAATAAGCAGCCAGACGAGCTGGGGGCAGAAAAGTGTGGCCACGCCTAAAGCCAGGTTGACCGAAAATGCCGCCAGGGGCGCCTGCTTCGACTGGTAAGCACCCAAAAGCATGATATATGCAATCAGATAGGCAACGACAACGATCTGCGCCTTCTGGAGCGGATGGACAAACGTGGCCATGGCCACAAGCAGCATCATGGTGAGGCTGATGGTGCGGTCGGTGTTTCCGAGCAGGCTGTAGCGTGTGGCCAACTCTGCAATGAGATAGACCGCAGCCGCACAAGCCACCATGCCGAACAGATAGTCGAAGAAGGGGGAGAGAACCACTGAATGCGGTATTTTCCCGCCCAGTCCGAACCATCCGTTCATAATCCACGCAAAGAACGTGAACACGAGTGCCACAGGCCATACCAGCCTGTTTTTAGAATATGCCTCCAGCATGATTAGTTGAAAGTTTAAAGTTGAAAGTTTAAAGAGCCATGCGGACGGTTTGTTTAGTTGAAAGTTTAAAGATTAAAGTTGAAAGAGTCATGCGGATTGTTTTTCGAGGATTCGAAGCAACGACATTCCGACATTCCTATGCGATGACTCTTCGAGGGAAGGAGGCAAAATCAGAGGTCTGCTCCGATGTCGGACCGGAAATACCGCTTCTCGAAATTGATTTTCTTTGCCTCAGTGAAAGACTTCTGGAGCGCCTCCGCCTTGTCGGCTCCATAAGAGCTGACAGCGATGACACGGCCGCCGGCAGTGACCACCTGGCCGTCCTTGAGCGCTGTCCCCGCATGGAAAACGACAGAACCGTCGACCTGGTCGATGCCGGAAATGGGGAACCCCTTATCGTATTTCTCGGGATATCCACCTGAAACGAGCATGACGCAGACAGCAGAGCGGGGGTCAATCTCCAGGGACTTCTGAGCCAAGTTGCCCTCTGCCACCCCTTCGAAAAGTTCGACAATGTCGCTCTTCAGTCGCAGCATGACTGTCTCCGTCTCCGGATCGCCCATTCTCACGTTATACTCGATGACCATAGGGTCGCCTGCCTTGGCGCAGGAATAGTTGCGGTCTACGCGGATAAGCCCGAGGAAGATAAAGCCTTTATAGTCGATGCCCTCAGCCGCCAGTCCTTCGACAGTGGGGCGGATGATGCGGTCCTCCACCTTCTTCATGAACTCATCGTCGGCAAACGGTACGGGCGAGACACTGCCCATGCCTCCGGTGTTGAGCCCTGTGTCGTGCTCGCCGATGCGCTTGTAGTCCTTGGCCTCAGGGAGTATCTTGTAGTTTTTTCCGTCGGTGATGACAAAGACGGAACATTCAATTCCGCTGAGGAACTCCTCGATGACGACCTTTGCGCTGGCTTGTCCGAACATACCGTCGAGCATCTGCGCCAGCTCTTTCTTCGCCTCTTCGAGGGTAGGCACAATCAGCACTCCCTTACCGGCGCAGAGCCCGTCGGCTTTCAGCACGTAAGGCGGCTGGAGCGTCTCGAGGAACCGGTAGCCCTCCTCCAGATTGTCGGCCGAGAAAGCGCGGTAAGCGGCAGTAGGAATGTCATGACGCTGCATAAACCCTTTTGCAAACTCCTTGGAGCCCTCGAGCACAGCCCCGGCCTTGGAAGGGCCGATGACGGGGATGGAGGCAAGTCGCTGGTCGGCCTTGAAGAAGTCGTAGACTCCGTTGACCAACGGGTCCTCCGGCCCTACCACCACCATGTCGATGGCGTTGGCAAGGACGAAATCGCGGATGGCATCGAAGTCGTTCACCTTGATATTGACGTTCTCGCAGGGAGCGAACGTGTGCTCCCCCACCCTGTCGTTGGCAGGGATGTCGGTCGTTCCGGCATTACCCGGTGCGACAAAGAGTTTGTCGATTTTCTCACTCTGGCAGATCTTCCATGCCAAGGCATGCTCGCGTCCGCCACTTCCAAGCAGTAACAGTTTCATATATTGACAGTTTTGGTTTCCTTTTGCAAAGTTACGAAATAAAAATGAAAAAAAAGTTTATTTTAAGTGAATAGTGAAAAGTGAAAAGTGAAAAGTGCAGTTACTTCTGTGTACGATTCCTGAAAGGCTATGCGACAAAATAAAGAGTAAGAGAGGCTGTCTGTCGCAAAAACGGGAGGGTGTCGCAACGAAGCTGAAGGAAAAAGGGCGGGAAATTTCGGTGGGCGGGAAAACGGGCGTAACTTTGCAGCGTCAACAAGAGAATGCAAGACATTTTCTGACAGCAGAAAAAAAGAATCATAAATCAGTCTTAAAAAGCGGCGATCATGAACACTTCAAAACATAACTATAAGCAATCATTCCTCAAAAGGGCATTTCGCAAAATCGCCAAATTGTTTCTCATCAGTTTCAACACCGTGAGCAAGTACAACGGCCTGTCCGTTTTCATCAACTACACTCCTCGCGGAGCGGCGATATAAGCCCAATAAAACCTAGACCTAAAAATCCACCTAAACCTGAAAATCGTAACCTAAACCTGAATTTCTGACGCGTGTCTTCCTTCGTTATTTATAGCGATGGAAGCACGTTTTTCGTGATTGACTGCCACATTCTCCCATTTTTTTCTTAATTTTGCGTTGAATTTCTGATTATGGAAACAAACGCAAGCAAAGAAAAACTGTGGAACAGTAACTACTGCAAGGTGATGGCTGCGAATTTCTCGCTGTTCTTTGCCTTCTACGTGCTGACTCCACTGCTACCAATTTATCTCAGTGAACATTTTCATGCGACGAAAGACGTGATTGGCATGGTGCTGTCCGGCTATACGATCGTGGCAATGCTTTTCCGGCCCTTCAGCGGCTATTTCGTGGACTCGTTTCCAAGAAAGCAGGTGCTTATGGTCTGTTTTGCCGCCTTCTCCATCTTCTTCGCAGGATACCTGGCGGCATCGACCCTGCTGCTGTTCACGATTGTGAGGACCCTCCACGGCGGTCCCTTCGGCGCGCTGACCGTGGCAAACTCTACAGTGGCCATCGACGTGCTGCCATCGAGCCGCAGGACGGAAGGTATCGGCTACTACGGCATGAGCAACAACTTGGCGATGGCCATTGCCCCCACCATCGGCATCTTCATCTACAAATACACGGAGAGTTTCGAATTCCTGTTCTGGCTGGCGCTGGTGGTTGCCATCGCAGGCATGGCGGTGGACAGCACGGTGAAGCTGGCACAGAAGGAAATCGCGGTGAACAAATCGAAGCTGTCGCTCGACCGGTTCTTCCTGACCCGAGGTTGGCTGCTGGGCCTGAACATGGTGGCGTTCGGATTCTGCTTCGGTGTGCTGAGCAACTACCTGGCCATCTACGGAAAGGAAGAGCTGGGAATCACGGGTGGTACCGGCACCTATTTCCTGCTCTGCTCCGTGGGATTGATACTGTCCAGGCTCCAAGGAGGCAAGGCGCTCCGCAAAGGCCTGCTCACCCATAACGCCGGGGAGGGAATCCTGATCTCGCTCGTGGGCTACACCCTGTTCATCGCCCTCCCCACCCTCTTTCCGGGAAACCCGCTGGCGATATGGACGGGCTATTACGGCTCTGCTATCCTGATCGGCCTCGGCAACGGCCATATGTGGCCGGCATTCCAGAACATGACCATCAGCGTGGCACACAACAACCAACGTGGCACAGCCAACTCCACCATCCTGATATCCTGGGACATCGGAATGGGACTGGGCATCCTGGCGGGCGGCGTGATCTCAGAACTTCTGGGCTACGGCATGGCTTTCTGGACCGTGGCTGGGGTGAACGCACTGGGAGCGGCGACATTCTTTGCGTTTACAAAGCAGTTCTTCCTCAAACGAAACCTGAACCCGGAGCTCAGGTAATTTTGAAATTTGAGATTTGAAATTTATTTACAATGTTTTCGGCTGCCCTCAACAGATCTCAAGCAAGCTTGGCTTTGTATTCGCTTGCACGAAAATTGAAATTTGAGATTTATTTCCCGGACGAAGACATTGGGAGATATTCATGTTGCGACTTGACCGTGCTTCGCCGGTCGAATGTGCGGACAAGTACGTCCACAACCACAGAGCGGATGGGTTCATTACAAATCAGAGACGTCTGAGTTTCATCGGTAGGATACCGACGCTACTACACGAAGAGACGTAACCGATGCGTTTCGCTGACGGGAGGAGTAGTAAGAAGCGATTGTGTCTTTACATGAAATACGTTTCAGGCACGCACTACGGTATACGCTACATATAACCGCACTACGTATCTGAAACGTACTAACTATAAAACAGAATTAGTTGCTCCAGAATCTGCTATAATACTATTTGAGGTAGCCCAGGGTTTTGCAGCGTTTGCACTTCTTTCCCACATCGAAGCCTTCGATATCGGTGTAGCCCTCGCCATTGCAGTTAGGACAGAGCTTGACAGGCTTGAGATACTGAGCCGACACCCAGCCCTTGCAATGGTACTCATAAATCATGGATGAAACCTCGACGTAGCAAAATCCGTTCTGTCGCTTACCAAGGTAGGTGACAAGCTGACCCTTGTCAAGCTGGCATTTCTCATCTGAGAAATCCTCCCTCGCCACGGGATAGTTCTTTCCAGGGCCAGTACGGACATTCACGTTCTGTCCGGTGCTGAGGAATCCCTGTCTTACTTTCTGTGCGTGTATCGCAATTACAGAAAGCATCATCATGCATATCAATAAAAGACGTTTCATAAGTGATTGTTTTTTTATTTGACATTATGTATTTTGCAACTCAACGGCAAATATACACAAAAATCGGGAACAACAAATAAAAAAATGAAGAAAACTCAGGAAAAACGCATAATTGCATACATTTGGCGCGATT
>CAMOTI010000148.1 GCA_946625675.1 uncultured Prevotellaceae bacterium
CTAAAAAAGAAAGGTAAGTGCGAAGGCATCTGCAGAAACAACGTCAAGAACAAAATCATTCAGATCATTACTGCCATGATAAGGAAAAAAAGAAAAATTCGACCGGAATTTCATTTTTATAAATAACACCATTGTTGCAGTGTGTTAAAAATGTTAATTTTCTTGGTTTTTACTATAAGTTGCGAATGATTCATGGATTATTTTTTTAAGAAAGAAAATGCCTTGATTTAGTTGAAAGTTTAAGGTTGAAAGAGCCAGTGCTGATGGATTAGTTGGACAAACATAATATAATAAAAAAGGAGGAAAAAAATATAAAAAGATAAAAAAACAATGCTGATGATTCTGAAAAACAGGAAAAAGATTACCTAAAAGGTAATGGAAAAAGGTGGAAAAAGAAGTTACTCTGTGTGTCAGGCTAATACGTATATGTTATATAGAAGTGAAGAGTGTAGTTACCCTGGGGATGGATTTGTTGGTGGGCGGGGCAACGGAGGCGTAGGAGGTGAAAAATCCGTTTTTACACGTAGGACGATACTGGTACGTACGACGGGAAAACACAATTATGATGGTGGGCTTGGTACGTATTAGGGGCGTGAGTGCTCCAGAAGACGGATTTAAAAAAATGTGCGCCAGCGGGAGCTGGCGCACATAATATAATAATCTTAAATAATCTTATTCTTGATATAATAATCTTATTGTTGGGAAATCGGATTATTTCTTGATTTTGAGCATGGCGAAGGTCTTTGCCGGGATGGTGTATGCGAAGCTGGTGCTCTTCTTTCCGACGCTGTTGATGGTAACATTCTCGGTCTTCGGAGTGATTTTCTCCGGCTCGTCGAGTGTGTTCTCGGCAGTGAGCTCAGGTGAGTTGAACGTGGTCATCTCTGCGCTGCTCACGCTGTTGAGGCCGTCGAAGTTGAGGTTGACACTTTGAGCTTGGTCGCCTGTGTTGACGATCTTGACGATGATGCTGTTGTCAGACTTCTCGTAAACGGCGCTGGCGAAGAGTCCGTCCTGGTCGCTGTTGCCTGCCACCGGCTTTCCGTTCATCGTGAGCGCGAGCACGTTGCTGCCCTTGTTGCGGCTGAACAGCTGCTGCACATAGTAAGAGCAGCTGCGGAATGAGCGGAGGTTGTCGTACCAGATCATGTCGGGACGCCACTGCCATCCGTCGACGTGTGCGAAGAGGGGCGCGTAGGTTGCCATGTCCACGATGTCGGCGTTGCGCTCCATACCCGTCATGAAGGCGGCTTCGAGCAGTGCTGCGTTGAAGTGGTTCCATTTCTTTCCGCGTCCGTGGCATGCGTACTCACCAGCAAACACGTGCGGACCCTTACGGTCGTAGTTGTCGTAGCGGTTGCCCTGTGAGAGGAACCAAGTCTCCGGACGGTAGAAATGCTCGTCGACGAGGTCTGCTCCCAGCTTCTTCATCTCCGGCCAGAGGTAGTCGAACTGCTTGCCCTCTGAGTCAGGACCGGACGTACCGATAATCTTGATGTCGGGATATTTGGCACGTACCTGCTCCACGAACGGCTTGAGGTTCTCAGGGTAGATGGCATCCCACTGTTCGTTTCCGATGGCCACGAACTTGAGGTTGAATGGAGCGGGGTGTCCCATGTCGGCACGCAGCTTTGCCCAGCGGTTCTTTGCCGGGTCTCCGTTGGCGAACTCGATGAGGTCGAGGACGTCGTCGATGTAAGGCTGGAGCTGGTCAACTGGCACGTGAGCGTCGCTGCGCTGTGAACCGTTCTGGAACTCGCAGCTCAGACCAACGCTGAGCACGGGGAGCGGTTCTGCACCGATTTCCTCGCTGAGACGGAAATACTCATAGAATCCGAGTCCGTAGCTCTGGAAGTAGTCGGCATAGTAGCGGTAGGTGAATGTGTTCTCCCAGCGGTTCTTGTTTGTCGGACGGTTCTCAACCGGACCCACGCTGTTCTTCCACTGGTAGCGTGTCTCGAGTGTGGTGCCTTCCACGATACATCCTCCCGGGAAGCGGAACACGCCCGGATGGAGGTCAGCAAGTGCCTGTGCCAGGTCTTTGCGCATACCGTTCTCGTCGCCGTTGAAGACGTCAGCCGGGAACATGGAGATATGCTCGAGGTCAACGCATCCTGTGCCTGAGCGGTGTTTCTCGTCGTCCACCATGAGTATTCTCACATTTGCTTTGTCGATGGTCTTGCTGCTCTTGATGGTGCAGGTGTACTTCTTCCATTCTTTGGAGTCCACCCGTATGTCGGCCGTGGAGAACTCCTGGTGCTCACCCATGGTGTGCTGGTCGACGAACTGAATCCAGAGGTTCTGTGGCTTGCCGTCGGGCACACGTGCCCAAACGCTGAACTTGTATTCCGCGTCCTTCTGGAGTCCGATACCGAAATATCCCTCGTTCTGCAGTCCGGTCCACATGTCTCGGTGTCCTGCGCTGGTGAGGTGTGCGTAATGCGGGTTTTTGTCGAACGGTCCGTCGTTCTTGATTTCCACCTTTCCGAATGCGTCCCATCCCATGAGGTGGTCGGGCGTGAATTCGAACGACCGGTTCTTGATGAGTTCTCCATACAGCCCACCGTCGGCGGCGAAGTTAATGTCCTCAAAGAAGATTCCGTACATCGTAGGCTGTACGGCCGCCCCTAATTTCTTGGTGTTGATGTCCATCTGGTGGACAACTTGTGCATTGGCAGATGCTGCTAAGCACAAAGCGGCCAAAATTACTCTCGTTTTTTTCATTCTCTCTTTTTTATTTAAAATTTAACAGATTGTTATTTGTTATTTTGTGTAATTACGAATAAAGAAATCCACAGCTAAAGAATACTTATCTTTTAAATAGAATTTTTCCATTCATTATAAACAGGCCTTTAGAAGGTGTGGCTGACAAGCGTCTGCCACTAAGGTCAAAAATCCCATTTGCTTCTTTGGCGTTTCTGTCATTATTATATGTGGATTCTACTGATGTTGTTATCTTTTGATAATCTTCTTGTGAAAAAACGCATGTTTCGCCTTCAAAACATTCAATTAATCTGGGAGGATACATGTCCGTGAATGCTGCATAAAAATCAAATGGATTCATGAGATTCCCAATGCCTTCAACAATTGTAAGATTGCCCCAGTTGTAAATATCCGAAGTGTTTTCTCCGTCAGTGGAGGGACCAGCAATATATGCATTTAAATCATTATCTATTATATACCGAGGAATGTCAAATAAGACCATCTCTGTTTGCTTTTCCTTAGTCAGTGAAAAATACAGGCCCTCAGCCGCTTGAAAAACGCATGTCTCTCCCTCATCTGCAAGAAAATCGTATACTAATTGTTCATCTTGTCCAGGTTGGTCGGAACGATAGACCTTTCCGTCTGTCTCGCGGAACCAATAGTCAAAGTCGTAATTATCAGAATTGTCGCATACTATGTTGTAATATATAGAACTGCCTTTTTCAATTTTTTCTTTTACTTCATAGTAGTAGTCAATCCAATGAGATTCCCAGTCATTGCCATTCTGTCCACTGAAAACCTGACAGTGCCATTTTTTACCTAATTTCAAAAATGGCTGATATTCATGCTGCGCTTGGGCACTTTGCCCTGCGATGATGTTGATGACAGCTACGATGTCGGAAATATCCACCTTCTGGTCCTGGTTGACGTCGGCATGTTCATAGTTGGCGGTGCCTGCAATTTGGTTGATGATGGCCACGATGTCGGAGATGTCGATGGCTCCGTCTTGGTTGACGTCGCCGGTGAGATGTTCGGCAGGTTCTTCGTGCGGTATGCTGGTGAGTGTGAGCTGGAAATGGTCGGCACTCCACCATCCGCTGGCTGGTAGGTCGGCAGAGAAGCTGATGGAGAGTCTCTCTCCGCGTCCCACGAATACAGGCTCCGTCCGCATCTCAAACCATCCGCTGGGCAGGTTGCTGCCTTCAACGGCCTCTGTCCCTTTGCCCACTGTGGTTGCTGTCTGGGTTTGCAGTGTGTCGGTTAGTGTCTCTCCTGCGTCGTTTCCAATGTTGATGGACGTGGAGGCGGTGAGGGAGAGGTTTGCGTTGGTGGATGCCCTTGTCAGAATGCTGAGTTCGTAGTATCCCTGAGGCAGTCCCGAGATGTCCTGGCTCATGGATGAGCTGAACGCCGAGCCTTTCCATATATTCCAGTATGGCGCGGAGGCATCTCCGTTGAACGGGTTGGCTTTGTCGTAGTCGATGTTTGTGACGTTCCATCCGTAGCTGGTGGTTCGGTTGCAGTCGGGGTTGACGATGAACCGAGACGCGTCGCGTGGTGTGAATCCGTCGTCGTCAGGCTCAGCTCCTGAGATTTCCGGCATGAGCGCGTAGAGCGCCTGCTCGTTGTCAGAAAGGAGAGAGTCGATCTCTGTCTCTTCCACATCTCCGATTCTGGAGAGTTGGAAGTTGTCGGCACCAACCCATCTTGCGTTCATCTCACCGAGGTTGCGAATGCCGACCTGCAGCTTTCCGTCGGTGACGACGATGCTGTCGATGGTGAGGAAAGAAGTGGTGTCGAGCTCGCTGTCTTTGGTGACAGGTTGGAAGTAGAGCTGGTTGGAAGTCTGTGCATAGAGTCCGGCCGTGGCGTTGACGCTGGCGCCCTCCTCGCCGTTACTGCTGTTGAACACATTGGCTTTCAGACTGTAAACACCGTCGGGCAGTTCTTCTTCGATGTCCTGGAAGTAATTGAAACTGATGACCTTTCCCGTTGTGCTCCACACCTCGAAATAGGTGTCGCCCGTTGCCTTTGTGTAACCGTTCTGGGCATCCATGGAGCAAGTCCAGTGGCTGATGTCGGTTTTTGAGTCCGTCTCGATGGTGGGGTTCTTGATATAGCCGCTGGCCGCCCCTGAGCTGTTGACCGTGATGCCGTTGAGCGTGAGTATGGTGACGCGGAATCGGTCGTTCTCCAAGTCCATGTCAGTGGCGTCGATACCCGTGATTTTCACTGTGGTGCTCTCAAATAGGGAGCGGTCGGTCTCCTCGTAAACGGAAACCCAGCTACCGTCCTCCATCTCACGTTCGATGATGAGCCGGTCGGTCATGTCGGTGTTCGGGTTGGTGACGGTGAAATTGACGGTGTTATTTGTGATGTTCGGGCTGACGTCGAGTGAAGGTGTCTTTGCCGACGGTGCCCAGAAAGTCGGCACTTTCGTGTATTTTGCGTTGTATGCGAATGTGGAGCGGTGGTCACGGTAGACTTGTCCTGCAGGTGTGATCCCCCCGTCCTTGTAGAACATCCAGCTCCAGTAGTTGTCGAATCCGTAGATGCAGTAGCGCTCAATCCATCCACATTCCTCCATTTTCTGCAGCAGCACTTGAAGGTATTTGCGGTATGTGCCGTACTTGTCGGAATATCCGCTCCAGCTCTCTCCCCATGACGACCCGATTTCCAGCTCAGTGATCCAGAGTGGCCGTCCCGTGTTGTTCCACACCTCCTTGCAGTGGTCTACGAAATAGCTGGCGTAGCCGCTCTCGCTTCGTCCTCCGATGTCCCAATAGGCGTGTGTGACGGCGAAGTCACAGCGGTTCTGCATGTTGTCCACGTATTTGAAGTAGTTGGTGAGATAGGAGAAGTCGGTAGGCTGTGGCGATCCGATACGTCCACCACTGGCTTTGAAGTCGCTTGTGATGCCGTAGGCCGTCCATTCGTTGATGGTTCCGCCGCATGAGCACTTGCTGCTGGTGTGCTGCTCGGAGTGCTCCGGCTCGTTGAGTGAGAAGGCAGCGGTGCTCGTCTTGTTGTTCACCTCGTTTGCGCTTGGCCAGAACCGGTGCTGGCGGCAAGGCACGAATTCCATGTTTGAGGTGGAGCTGTAACCAGCGCTCCACGACCAGAACCAGGATGCCCTGAGCGAGTTGCCCTGACTGGCTCCGCTGGTGTTTCCCCATCCTTTCTTGCTGAGATACTGCCAAGGCTTGACGTACACCGACGTGACGCGTTTGTAGAGCGGGGTGGGGAGGGTGATTTCGAGGTCGGCATGGTCAGCCACGTAGACACGGCTGTATCCTCCGTCGTTCTTTCCAGACGCCAGCGTGGCCATATATCCGCGCCGGAGCGTGAAACTGGTCATCGCGTTGCTTTGTTTCTTCAGGTCGAGGTGGCTGCCAACGCCCAGCGTGAACTCGCCATTCGTCCCCTGGCAGGTCATGATGGCTGAGGGAATCGGTATGACGGCAGCTCCGTTGAGGAAGATGACAACTCTGCAGTTCGTTCCGTTTTTGGCGGCCGTGCCGTTGATGCGTACGTATCGCAGGTAGGTGCTGGCTACATCGCCGGCAGGGATGTTGTCGAAGATGAGCCAGGTGCGGTCGCTTCCGAGGTTGACTATGGAACTTCCGAGTATGGGTGTGGCGTTTGCGGTGATGTGGATGTCGATGTCGTCGCTGCGGTCGACGGTCCTGTTGTAGATTTGGCAGTAGTCGATTTCGTTGACTCCCTGTGCGTTGGTGTAGACTTCGCCCTCATAGGCTCTTCGTGCCCCCTGCCAGTCCGTGTCCTGGGTTGGGATGGCGGTGAACTGGGAGTGGCTTCCCTTGGGCTTGTCGTAGTAGACGCTGACGTAGTCCTTCCCTTTGTTCGCCCCGTCGATGCCGAGGTATTTTCCGTTCTTCTTATTGACAAGATAGGTGTATGTGCCTTCGCTGAGGACCCACAGATAGCGTGCGTCGGTGGACTTTGCCGACTCGAACACCACGTTGTAGCTGCTCGAACTGCTGGCCGCAAGGTATTTCCCGGAACTGACCTGCCGGAGCAGTACATAGCCGTTCGTGCCAGAGTCTTCTGCCTTGAACTGGTAGGTTTCGGCTTCGGCATTGGTGCCGAAAGCCGACAGCGCAGGCGATGTGCCATCCCCGTTGCTGCCGAGCAGCTTCTCGTAGATGTTGAGCCAGATGTAGTAGTTTGTGCCAGGCTGGAGCGCTGCGGATAAAGCAGATTGTAGTGGCAGCAGTGCCATAATGGCAATAACCAGCATTCTGGCGTATGCATGGATATATCTTCTCCTCATAAGGTGGTCAGTTAGCAGTAGTTGAACAAAGACGTAAAAAAGGTTGCGAATCCTTCGTAGATAAAATTCGCGTTTATTTTGCAAAATTACGCAAAAAAAATGATATATCCATATTTTTTAAAGAAAAGTGGCAAATGTTGTCGTTCTGACACTCATTTGCCACTTCTCCTGCCAGCAATTTGCTGGCGTTATTCTGTCTCAGCTTTCTGCAAGATTACTTCTTCCAGGCGTTGACCACTTCTCCGATGTACATGGAGTGGATTCCTGCCGGGAAGTTTGCGTACATGTTCTTCGGCGCGTCGCTCTTGAAATACTGGGACTCGAAGGGTGCGGCATACATGATTTTACATTCAATCACCATGGTTGCCTCGGTGTAGTAGGGCGTTCCGTTGGCGGTGTAAGCCGTATGGAGTCCGAGTGCCTTGGCCTTGTCGCCGTCGCGTCCGCTCTTACTGCCCATGTAGTTGAGCACCTTGCTTTGCTCCACGTCGAAGGCCATCACCGTGAAATACTGGGCGCGGTCCATGAATTCCTTGGTATAGCGCTTTTCTGCCACGTACACGGTGAGTGCTGTGCGTCCCCAGAGGGTACCGATGCCTCCCCATCCGATGGTCATGGCATTGCTCTTCTGCTTGTCGCCGGCGCAGAGCAGCTCTGCCTCGTGAAACCACTCAAATCCGTTCTCTTGGAAATCCTCCCTTACGTTGAACTTCTTGAATCCGTTCTCCTCCTGCGCGTTGGCAGTCGTCACTGCAGCCATCAGCATGGTCAGTACGGCTGCGATAAAAGTCATTTTCTTCATGAGATAATTGTTTGTTGAAAAATTAAAATGGTCATGCAAATTTACATAAAAGTTTTGAATTTAACGTGAGTCCGACGAATATTTTCTTTCGAAATAATATCCATGAATGACCACGAATGTCCATGAATGTGAATTTTTTGAGTGAATATTTTTATTGATAATCAAGAATTTGAGAATTTTTTAGTATTGATAATCAAGAATTAGAGAATTATTTTAGAATCTGCCTTGAGTTTTCTTTAGAAGAAAAATCATGGAAATAAGACGGTGTCAGAAAAAAACGAATGAAGAAAATGACAGATTTTTATAATTTTGTTATTTGTTTTTCGTTTTTTATAAAATAAACAAAAAGACTATGGATAAGAAAAACATGTTAAGATGGTGCTGTATGGCCTTGCTGATGCTGCTCAGTACCTCAAGGGTAAGTGCCCAGAACCCTTATCTGCCGCTTTGGGAGTTTATTCCCGACGGTGAACCCTATTTGTTTGAGGACCCGGACAAACCTGGCGAGTACCGCGTGTATATCTACGGATCGCACGACATGCTGAAGACGGAGTACTGCGGCCGGGACCAGGTGGTATGGTCCGCCCCGGTCAACGACTTGACCAGCTGGCGTTATGATGGCATCATCTTCAAGAGCGAGCGTGATGCCAACGGCAACCTGCTGAATGAGGGCGGGCTGGCCGATGTGCTGTACGCACCCGACGTGGCCTTGAAAACGAATCCCGACGGCACGAAGACCTATTATCTCTATCCTAATAACCAGGCTGGCGGTCGTCAGACGATGGTAGCGAAGTCAGACCGTCCCGACGGCCCGTTCGTGGTGTGCAACTGGAGCAAGGACAATCCCCGCGAGACCACCGGTATCTTGCATTTCGACCCCGCCGCTTTTGTGGATGACGACGGCCGTGCATACGCCTACTGGGGATTTGAAAATTCAGAGGCGGCAGAGCTTGACCCTTCCACGATGTGTACGTTGAAGCCCGGCACACAAATCATCAAGGACATGATCCCCGGCCGGAAGCAAGACGATTTGTTCCGCTTTTTTGAGGCATCTTCAATCCGCAAAATCAAGGACAAATATGTGTTTGTCTACAGCCGTTGGACCCGTGAGGGCGAGTTTGACTTGCCCGGCAGCAACTATACGCTGGCATACGCCTACAGCGACCACCCGCTCGGTCCCTGGACCTACGGCGGCACCATCATAGACGGGCGAGCCCGCGGTAAGGATGTGAATGGCAACACGATTCCCACGGCGTCTTCTACCGGCAACACCCATGGCAGCATCTTGGAAATCAACGGCAAGTGGTGGGTATTCTACCATCGCCAGACCGGCTCCAACGAGTTCTCTCGGCAGGCGATGGTAGCCCCGATTGAGGTGAAAGTGGAAGAAGGCAAAGGGGGCAAGGTGATTATCAGCGAAGGGGAATATACTTCAGAGGGTTTCGCCACAGACGGCTTGAATCCATTCCACCGCACACCAGCCGGCCTGGCCTGCTACCTGATTGGCCCGAAACCCGATGAGGTGGAGTTCCCGAACAAACATCATTTCGGTTCTTATCTGCAGCCCGTCTATCTCGATTATGACTCCTATCAGGGACCTTCATCACAGAAAGTGCCGTTCATGCCAGTGGTGAACAATACCGACAGGTCAACAGTAGGGTATAAGTATTTTAATTTCAACCGACTTGGACAATCACAGTCTGTGTCAATGCTAATACGGCTGAAACCGCTCGGCATCAACGGAAAGATAGAAATTCTTGTTGGAAGTCCTTACAAGGAGAAAAGCGGAAAATGTGTCGGAAGGGTTGATATCAAGAGCGACATGGCGCAGAAAATGACAGAGCTGTCCGTGCCGCTGAGAGGCATCTATGGCATGACAGGCAAACAGCCAGTCTATTTCCTCTTCACCTCTGACACGAAGGAACGGTCGATATGTGATTTCTATGATTTTATGTTTAAATAAACGCCAACAACCATGAGACGATATCCTTCATACATATTGCTGACGCTGGTGCTTATGTTGTTTTCCTCGTTGCAGGCCAGAAAAAGACAGGAACTGAAACCCAGGCTGGTCGTGATGACGGATATTTGTCCGGCTGATGTGGAACCCGATGACATAGAGTCTGCCATCCGTCTGCTTGCCTATGCTGACCGTTTTGAAATCGAGGCTGTCATTCCTTCAATAGGATGGAACTGCGACCCTTATCCTCCAGAATGGGTGAAATGTCTTGAGAATGTGATAGATGCATACGAGAAGGATGTGCATAACTTGATGAATCGGTCACACCAGACATCGTTTCTCCCCTTAAATCAAGAACAGACAATGGCTCAGCCTATTGGTTATTGGCCGAGTGCCGACTATTTGAGGAGCCGTGTGGCTTTAGGTAGCCCGAAAGCAGGCATTGGGGTGATAGGCGAAGGTAACGACACGCCAGGCAGCAGAAAAATCATTGAGCTGTTGGATGAGGCAGATGAACGCCCGATTTATTTCTGTGCGTGGGGTGGAGCGAATACGCTATCCCAGGCAGTATGGCGGCTTCAACATGACAGGAGCCCAAAAGACTTGATCAGGGCTTTGCATAAAATGCGTCTTTACACTATCACCGACCAGGATATGAAGTGGACGATGCGAAGGCAACTAGACTACAGCTCTCACATGTGGCTGCGAAAAGAGTTTTCCAACGAGTTGATGCTGATATGGGATGAGTCGGCATGGCTGAACCATAATGACCTTGGCAACAAGAATTGGGACCGTCATGCACGACTGATTCAGGGACATGGAGAAATGGGCAGGATTTATCCGAAGAACAAATATGGTGTGGAAGGCGATACCCCCAGTTTCTTTCATTGTATGCCCAACGGTCTGAACGACCCTGATGACCCTACACAAGTTGGGTGGGGAGGCTATCATCAGTTCGGTCTGTCGCCAGATGGCCTGACTTATGCTTGGACAAACTGGCAACAGCCCGTGAAGGATTATTCCAACCATTTTGAAGTTCGATTCTATCCTGATGAGTTCAACGACTTTGCGGCAAGGATGCAGTGGGCTGCTGAAGGCAAGGGAACAACGAATCCGGTAGTTATCGTCAATGGAAAGCGGGGCCTTTCACCGATACTGCTAAAAGCGAAAGTTGGCCAGACCATCAAGCTGAATGCCGGTAAAAGTTACGACCCTGAAGGTGACACACTTCGATTTCTATGGTGGGAGCAGCTGCCAAAGACCAAGTCAACAGGAGTTTTAACAAATGTGTCGGCCACTCAATCCCCTGTTTTGACAGTGATTGTCCCACCATCCTACAAAGGGAGGAAGATACATCTTGTTTGTGAGGTCCACGATGACAGTCCCTTTCAATTGGTTTCCTACCGACGTGTCATTATCGATGTGGCTGAATGATAACTCTGAGTGTCAAAATCAATGGTCTGTTGGTTTTGACACTTTTTTTGTTAGAAATGCAACATAGGGGGCGTATGGTGCATTCTGTGTTTTAGCTTGAAAATAATTGAAACGTGGAAGAAAGCGAATCATGCTTTTTATACGTATATTTGCAAAAATATCAAAAAATACAGCAATGATTATGAAACGACTTCCGATTATGATGCTGATGATGTGTGTGGCCACGCTGAGCCATGCACTGGAGAACATCAAAGTGGGCAACACCACCCGTACAATGATTTCTTATGCCCCCAAGGGCCTCCCTGCCAGTCCCGCGTTGATGATAGCCTGCCACGGAGCCAACCAGGACGCTCCCTATCTTCAGAGCCTGGCGAAGTGGGAGAGTGTGGCCGACACCGCCAAGTTCGTCGTGGTTTATGCCAACGGAGTGAACAAATACTGGGACATCTCCGGCACGAGCGACCTTCAGTTCATGGAGGTCATCATCGATTCCATGTACTCACGCTACCACATCAACAAGAACCGCGTGTACCTGACCGGCTTCTCGATGGGAGGTATGTTCACTTATCACGCCGCCAACCGCATGGCCGACAAAATCGCAGCCTTCGCGCCTGTCAGCGGCTATCCGATGGGCGGTCCGAACGCAACAGCCTCTCGTCCGGTTCCGATACTTCATACCCACGGCACTGCTGATGATGTGTGCTCGTATGGACCCGTTCAGTCGCATATCGACGCATGGGTGAAGTTCAACGGATGCAATCCAACACCCGAAATCATCAAGCCATATCCGAAGTCGAAACCCAACTCTCCTGCAGAGCTGAAACGCTACCGTGGAGGCAAGAACGGGGTAGAGGTCGCACTGCTCACACTGGCCGACAAAGGGCACTGGTGGTCAATGGACACGGCTCAGGCTTTGACATCGGAAGAGATATGGAATTTCTGCAAACGTTACAGCCTGGGACCTGACGGACCGGAGCTGACCGAGGTCACTCCGGAAAACCGGTCGTTCGACATGCTGGCGGACCGCGACGACACGTTTTCTGCCACCTTCTCTGAGCGTGTGAGCCAAAAAGCAATATCCGCCACGCTGACATCGGAAAAAGGCACGGTTATAGCCCTTGAGACCCAGCAGTCGGAAGATTACAGCCCGACAGTCACATTCAAAATCCCGTCAGGAAGCACGGTGGCTGACGGCATATACACCCTGAGCATCACGAACGCTACGAACAAGGAAGGCGGTGTGGCTGAGCCCTTCACGTTCACCTACGTATACGGCGTGGAGGAAGTGGGTGCCACCCTGAACGTGGACACCATCTTCTGCCCCGACCTGGGGGCAGAGCGCGACGCTATCGGTGAAGGCATCCCGGCCGGATGGAGGCGAGTGATGACGCCTTCGTCGGGCTCGGCAGAGACTCTGAACGGAGCCGTTGCCAACTGTGCCGGCGTGCGCATGAAATATTTCCAGCCCGGAGGAGACTTCGACGCGGGATTCTATCTGAGCGCCAGGGAGTATGCGTCGTGCAACCTGTATTACAGCTACGCCGCATCCAAGCGCCTGCCATTCAAGAAAGGAAAATACCGCGTCTCTTTCAACTCCACCTACTGGAGCGAAGGCGCTAAAAACGCCAACGCCACCTTCAATTTCTATCTGAAAGACTACAAAGAAGGAAAAACCGCCGTCTCCGCCACCTCTCTCCTCTCGTCGAACACGATGAAAGAGAGCACCGACCAGCAAATCACGGGATCGAAACACCATGAGATAGACTTCAACATCACCACCACCACCTTCTACGTGCTTGACTTCGAGATGTCGGAAGGCTGGAACTCCGTCATATTGGGCAATATCCTGGTGACCACACAGCCATCGATAGCCGATATCTATAAAGGCGAATTTTTCCGTACGATGCTGGCAGCCAAAGAATCCGTGAAAGGGTATGAGCAGACGGATGAGGGCATGGCCCTCCTGGGCGTGATAGCCAGCTATGACGATTTCGCCAGCATAGAGCCCTCCAAGAACGAGGCAGCCACAAAGGCCGTGGCCGACGCACTCGCCAAATTCAATGCCGTGAAGGGAGAGCTGACGCCACAGCTCAGCGTGCCGGGCGACGTGAACGGCGATGGCACAGTCGACATCAGCGACATCGAGGCCATCATCAACCAGATAGCCGGCACGACCAGCTATGAGAACGCTGACGTGAACAGCGATAAAAAAGTGGATATCAGCGACATCGTGGCCGTGATCAATATCATCGCAGAGGGTTCCACGGATTGAGCAGCTGGGGCGTTCTGTAAATTCTGATTTTGTGTATGGATTAACCCATGAAACGGATTCCCTTGGAGCCACCCGTAAATTTTGAATTACGACAAATACAGAGCGTGCAGCCGGCATAACCTTGATTGCCGGCTGCATTTTTCGTGCGATTACCTGACTCAGGTGTCCTTTTGTCATAAATAATGCATATTTATACCAAATAAAGGTGTATATGTCGAAATAAAGTTGTATTTTTGCAAAAAATTTGATTTTGTGTGTATTTACTACACTAACTAAACAACACGACACAGGAGACTAATTAACAAAAACTAATAGAGAAAAATGAGAAAGACTACCTTGTTGCTCGTCATGCTGCTGCTGACGACATGCGGCTTTGCGCAACGCATAACCGACAAGATTGACCGCGGACTGGTGGCCACCGTGGCACAGAACGGCGGTGGAAATTTCCTGAGTTGGAGAATTCTCGCAGAAGAGTATTACGATGTGACCTACAACCTCTACTGCAATGGCACAAAAATCGCCTCCGACTTGAAAGTAAGCAACTATGTACATTCTGGTGGCAATGCCAGCAGCCAGTACCAGGTGGCACCTGTCGTACGGGGTGTGGAAGGCAAGAAATGTGATGCCGTGACGCGATGGGGAGGCGACTTCGTCTATTCCCTGACCGGCTTCCATGAAGGCTATACCGACTTCGCCGTCAAGCCCGTGACCGCACGCGACGGATCGGTCGTGACCGGAAACTATGCCATCAACGACATATCACTCGCGGACGTGGACGGCGACGGCACCGTGGAGTTCATCGTGAAGCGTCTGAGCAACCTGAACTACGACCTGACGAACAAGAAGGCGTTCAACCTCATCGAATGCTACAACCTGAAAGGGGATCGGCTGTGGTGGATTGACTGCGGACCGAACCTGCTCTCCGGATCGAACGTGGAGCTGAACGCCGTGGCATACGACTGGGACCGCGACGGACGGGCAGAGGTAATCATGCGCGGTGCCGACAACATGATTGTCCACACGAGCGACGGCAACTCCATCAATATCGGCGACATGAACGCCGACACGCGCTGGAACGGCATGGAATACACCAACAGCGGACGTGAGTTTCTCCTTTATATCGACGGCCTCACCGGCAAGCCTTATCCCATCGGCCCCAATGGCCGCCTGTGGATGGACTATCCATTGCCACGTTACGAAGTGGGGGAGACCAGCGACCTGCTTGGCTCCTCGGCTGAGGGAAACATCTGGGGAAGCGGCATCGCAGGCCACCGCCCCACCAAGCATTATTTCGGAGCGCCCTTCCTCGACGGACGTCATGCCAGCATCTTCCTCGGACGCGGATGCTACACACGCCATAAGTTCGTGGCCCTCGACGTGGACCCTGAAACTCATCAGCTGTCACAGCGCTGGCGCTGGAACTGCTACGACGGCTCAAGTCCATGGTTCGGAAACGGTTACCATAACTTCGGAGTTGCAGACGTTGACTGGGACGGAAGGGATGAGATTGTGTTCGGTTCGATGGTGATTGACGACAACGGCCAGGGCCTCTCCACCACAGGCCTCGGACACGGCGACGCGCAGCACTGCAACGACTTCGACCCCTATCGCCACGGCCAGGAAATCTTTGCCTGCAACGAGACACGACCGGCCATGAACTACCGTGACGCCACCACCTCGAAGATTTACTACAGGCTGGTGTCGCCCGACGACGACGGACGTGCGCTATGCGGCAACTTCACCAACCAGTATCCGGGCAGTGTGGGTGCCAGCTCACAAAGCGGAAGAATCAGCACCGTTGCCGACAAGCCGTTCGGCGACGTGGGCGGTTTCGACCTGAACTTCCGAATCTACTGGGATGGCGACTTGTGTGAGGAAATCGTGAACAGCCCCGGCACAGAGAAGCAGGCCAAGATCGACAAGCTGGGCGTAGGACGAATATTCCTGTCCACAGGCGACAACATGTGTAACTGGACCAAGAACACCCCTTCCGCACAAGGAGACATCTTCGGCGACTGGCGTGAGGAGCTCGTCATGCGTGCTGAGGGCGACACGAAAATCCGAATATACACCACCAACTATCCAACCAAATACCGTATACCGACCCTGTGGCACGACCATCAGTACCGTCAGGCCATGGTGTGGCAGATGTGCGGCTACAACCAGCCGCCCCACGCCAGCTTCTTCCTCGGCGAGATGGAGAACATCACCATCGCTCCGCCGCCATTCACGATGACCGGACGGACGGAAGTGGCCAACGGCGGCAGCATCAGCACAGCCAATGCCGGACAGCACGTGATTGTCTGCGAGACCAACAACACACAGGTGAGCGTGGCAGAGGGTGCCAACCCCCATATCGCCATGTTCAACGTGCCGTCGTGGGTGCAGGGAACGAACAGCAACAAGACCGACGGAACCGGACTCATCAAATATGACTACTACACCTGCGACGTGAAAGGAGGAGCCTTTGCAGGCGACATGCGCCTCGTGAAGCAGGGAGACGGCATCCTCAACCTGCCAGCCGTAGCCCAGCAGTATACTGGCAACACCGACATCTGGGCCGGCACCGTGAATTTCGACGGAACACTGCTGAAATCCCCGCTCTGGCTCAACCGTTTCGCCGAGCTCAACTCCAACGGCGGACAGTTCCGCAGCATCAGGATGGACTACGCATCCGTGTTGCGCCCCGGAGGGAAAGACAACGTGGGCAACATCACGGTGGACTCCCTGCGTCTGGGATTCGGATCGCGCATCATGATTGACATGAAGGACGCCGGAGAGGCCGGAGCCGACATCAACCCCGTGCCAGGATCAGACGTGACGACCGACGACACACAGACAGAAGCACAGGCATCGAAGCAGACCGACATGATCAACGCAAAATACCTCTCCGTGGAGAAGAAGAGCGGCACGACATGGGAAGAATACGGGCCACGCTATCTCAGTCCGGTGATGGAATTCTCCACTGGGACGGCCGACAGATTCCTGCCAGTTGGAAAATATCCTGTCATCAACGTCGAGAAGCTGGACGGCAACCTCAATGACGTCAAGATTGAAGGCATCAGCAATCAGCTGCGCACTTCGCTCGTACAAGAAGAAAACACCATCTATCTGATGGTAGAGGAGCTGCGCGAGGCCTCCGACATCATCTGGAACGGACTGGCCAGCTCAACCTGGAATCTGGCCGACGATGAGAACTTCACGCTTGCCGCTGACGCCACCAGCACCGACAATATGTTCGTCACCGGCGACAAGGTTCACTTCACCGATGCCACCCAGCGCTTCGACGTGTCGCTGGGCAGCGAGATGGAGGCAGACACCGTCATCGTGAACAACACGAAAGCCTACACCTTCGGCGGCACCGGCAAACTGACCGGCACCACCGCATTCGTGAAGGAAGGCGACGGCACCGTGACGATGAACAACGACAACAGCTACACCGGCGGTAACTACATCCGCGGCGGCGTGGTGAAAGTGAAATCGCTGAGCAACGAGAACCTGGCCTACGGCAACCTGGGCGGGGTGACGACAGGTGCCAACAAGTTCACGATGGAGAACGGAGGCACCCTGCAGAACACGGCCGCTGTAACTATGGGCTCTCCCATCCGAATGGCCGGCACCGAGGGCGGCTGCATCCAGTCCGATGCCACATTCACGATGAACAAGCCCTTCTCCGGCACTCTTCTGACCAAGAAAGGCGGTGGGAATATGGTGCTCTACGGAAATAACTCGCTGACCAAGATGGTGATTGCAGGCGGAAAGGTGATTACCCGCGCAGGACAGGCAGCCAGCACCGTGGAACTGCAGAGCGGCACACTGCAAGACGAGGCATCCTGCACCAACCATGCCATCATCGTCCCGAAAGGCAAGACCGCCACATGGCAACTCTCGGACACTTACTACCTGGCCTATGCCAACAAGCTCACAGGAGAAGGCACCCTCACCATCAACCCCACGAACACCGTGAGCCGAGTGAGAATCACAGGCAACTGGAGCGGTTTCTACGGCACCATCAAGCACACGAACAAAGACATCTGGCTGCCACTCGACAACAGCAACGGCTTGCCAAACGGCACGCTGAACATCGCGTCGGGATGCACTGTGACCAACGTATGCCAGACATTCACCATCGGAAAGCTGACGGGAGAAGGCAACCTGGCACATCCTGTGGCCAACTTCAGGAATAGGGATGCCGTCAGCGGATCGAACACCTGGAGAGTCGGCAACGACACGCTGGGCGACTTCTCCTTCAACGGAAAAATCACCGACGGCGGCGGCAGCAACAAAGCCAATTTCCAGAAGATAGGAGAGTGCAAGATGACGGTAGGCGGTGTCTGGGACAACACGGGCACCGTGGTAGTAAACGGTGGCACGTTGTTCGTCAAGCAGAGCGCCTGCCTTGGAAAGGGCGCGCTGACCGTTGGTAAGGACGGAACGCTCTCAGGTTTGGGCTCACTCACCAACTCGGCATATACCGTGAACGGAACATTGCAGCCAGGCCTCACTGCCACATCGACCATAGGCCTGATGGACTTCGGCGGAAAGAACTTGACGGTGAGTGCCAGCGGAAATCTCGTTGTGAATGCAAGCAAGTGCGCCACCGACAAAGTGTCGAGCTCATCCAATGGATGCTCGTCGTTAGCCAATATCGGTGTGATGAAGATGAACGGAACGGTGACGGTCAACGTCAGTGCCTCCCATACACTCGTCGTGGGTGACTCCATCCGTCTCTGGAGTGCCAAGTCGTTCAGCGGAAGCCCTAAGCTGGCCACCGACGTGATCGACGCGGCTGCCGGTCTCTACTGGGACGACTCACGCATCAAGGAAGGCTTGCTTTTCGTTGTTGAGCGTAAGGCCATGAAGGGCGATGTCAACCTCGACGGACAGGTGGACATCAGCGACATCGTCGCCATCATCAACCACATAGCCGGAACCGCCAACTATGCGAATGCAGACGTTAATGAAGACAAAACAGTGGATATCAGCGATATCGTGGCCGTGATCAACATCATCGCCAGCAAGGAGGAATGACGCATTCAGACTGACAGCCACTGCTGAGAATTATGGCCATGCCCGCTTTGCCATGCCAGGCAATGCAGGCATGGCTCTTTTTTTTCTGATGGCCCGCACCAGTTCGTGAAACCGTTGACGGGTGGAATTGAAGTGACAGTTGACACGGCAAAAGCCTCAGGCTTCATCCGAAAGTCCAGGTGTCAGGTCCGCTCATAGCGTAAAAACTAAAAAAATACTTGTCTGATTGTTCGCTTTTAAATTATTTTTTCGTATATTTGCGAAACAATAACCGACACAATACCGAAACAGTAACCTTTCTAACAAATAACTAACCACTTATATCGTACTGACTACAATGGAAAAGATACCATCATTCACCATCAACCATGAGCTGCTGCGACGCGGCATCTACGTGAGCCGTAAGGACCATGTGGGCGACCAGGTGGTCACCACGTTCGACATCCGTATGAAAGAGCCTAACCGTGAGCCTCCGCTTTCTCCCTCGGCACTTCACACCATCGAGCACCTGGCGGCAACCTATCTGCGGAACCATCCTCTGTGGAAAGACCAGGTGGTCTACTGGGGGCCGATGGGCTGCCTGACCGGCAACTACCTGCTTCTGAAGGGCGACTTGAGCTCATCCGACATATTGCCCCTCATCACCGAGACCTTCGACTTCATCGCCAATTTTGAGGGCGACATCCCGGGAGCTTCTCCCCGCGACTGCGGCAACTACCGCCTGATGAATCCCGAGGAGGCACGCTGGGAAGCCAGGAAATATCTGGATGAGACCCTCCTTTGTGCCACGGACGAAAATCTTAACTATCCCTAAAATATGTAACTTTCCGTGAATTTTTTTGGAACATTCAAAAAAATGTGGTAAATTAGCAGATAGAAACATAAAACGGGTCTAATATATGAACGACAAAAACTATTGTGTGATTTTGGCCGGGGGCATAGGCATGAAACTCTGGCCGAGCAGCATGCATCAGAAGCCCAAACAGTTCATCGACTTTCTGGGGACGGGTGAGACATTACTGCAGTCCACCTACAACAGGATCTCTCGCTTTGTGGATGCGCATAACATCATCGTCTCCACCAACGAACAGTATGAGGGCCTGGTCCGCCAGCAGCTGCCACAACTCCGCAGCGAAAACCTCCTTTTGGAGCCGATGCGCCGCAACACGCTTCCCAGTGCCACCTGGGCCACCGTGAGCATCGCCCACCGCTGCAGCGACGCCCGCATACTTGTGGTCCCTTCCGACCAGATGATATACGACGAGGAACATTTCGAAGATGACATACGGAAGGCGTTCGACTACGTGTCGCGCTCAGGACGCATACTCTCGCTTGGCGTCATGCCGACAAGGGCAGCCACCAACTACGGCTATATCCAGATGGACAAGATGCAGGACGAGGACATCTACCAGGTGAAATCGTTCACGGAAAAGCCGGAGCGCGACTTCGCCCAGCTGTTTGTGGACGACAGGGGATTCCTTTGGAACACGGGACTGTTCGTATGGTCGGCAAAGGACTTTCTTCGCTATGCGCTGGAGCAGGAGTCGGAATTTCCGGTTGTAGACCTCTCGTCCAGTCTCATCAGCCAAGGCATGGATGCGGAAGATGTGGTGAAAAACGCCTTTGCCATCTGTCCCAACATCTCGATAGAGGAGGTGTGCCTTGAGCGGAGGGAGAACACCGACGTGATGCTGTGTCATTTCGGCTGGTCGGACCTGGGGACCTGGCAGGCGCTCTACGACTCGATGCACAAGGATAAGGACCACAATGCAGTGATGAATGCCGAGGCTTTGTTCTACGGCAGCCACGACTGCCTTGTTAAGGCTCCTAAGGACAAGCTCGTCGTTGTGGAGGACCTTGATGACTATATCATCGTTGACGAGCAGAACGTGCTGCTCATCTGCAAGAAAGAAAACCAGAACGGCATCCGCCGTTTCGTGAACGACATACAAATCAACATGGGCGAAAAGTTCGTGTGAGGATTAGGATTTTCTTGTCGGACCAGTCAGACAGGTCAGACCAGTCAGACAGGTCAGACAAGTCAGACAAGTCGGACAGGTCAGACAGGTCAGACAGGTCGGACAAGTCAGACAACTCTCAACCCTCAACTCTAAACTCTAAAACAATACAATTATGGCAACACCTCACAACTCAGCACCCGATGGTGCATTTGCAAAGACGGTATTGATGCCGGGCGACCCATTACGGGCAAAATTCATAGCAGAGACATTCTTGAAGGACGTGGAACTGGTGACTTCTGTGCGCAACTGCCTGGGATATACAGGTAAATATCAGGGTATTCCGGTTTCTGTGATGGCGAGCGGCATGGGTATGCCGAGCATCGGCATCTATTCCTACGAGCTCTATTCGTTTTATAATGTGGAGAATATCATCCGCATCGGATCCTCAGGCAGTTACAGGGAATGGCTTGACGTGATGGACGTGGCGATAGCCGACTGCGCTGTCAGCGAGTCGTCCTATGCAAAGGTGATGAGCGGCTGCGAGGACCATGTCCTAAAACCAAGTCACGAACTCAACGACGCCATCATCGCCAAAGCCAAGGAGATGGGAATTGACTGCAAGAAATGCGTAGTTCATTCTTCCGATGTGTTCTATACTGCCACCGACGAGACATGGCAGCAGCTGTCGGAGCGTACCGGTACCGACTGCGTGGAGATGGAGAGCTTCGCCCTCTTCCACAATGCCAACGTGCTCGGCAAGAAGGCGGCGTGCCTGCTTACCATCAGCGACTCGTTTGTCAGCAAGAAGGCCTTGTCGGCAGAAGACCGCCAGATGGCATTCAAGGAGATGGTGACCCTCGCACTGGAGACGGCCATCACGCTCTGATTCACATCGCTTTTTGAAAAACAAGACGGCTGACGGATTTCGTTTCCGCCAGCCGTCTGCTTTGTCGTTGCTATAGACTCTATAGTCTCTATAGATTCTATAGACGCTATAGGCTTATTCTGTTGTCGACTGATTCTTTTTTGCCTCGTTCCAGAGTGCGTCCATCTCCTCGAGAGTCATCTCGTTGAGTGCCTTTCCTGCTTCTTTGGCTTTGGCCTCCACATAGTTGAAGCGGCTGATGAACTTCTGGTTGGTGTGCTCGAGTGCGTTGTCGGGGTTGATGTGGTAGAGGCGTGCGGCGTTGACCAGAGAGAACAGTACGTCGCCGAACTCGGCCATGGCCTGCTCCTTGTCCTTATGAGCCACTTCCTGCTCAAACTCGGCAATCTCCTCTTTTACTTTTGCCCATACGTCCTCCGGCTTTTCCCAGTCGAAACCCACGTTGGCGGCTTTCTCCTGCACGCGGTAGGCCTTGATGAGCGAGGGCAGGCTGTTGGGAACTCCTCCAAGCACGGTCTTGTTGCCGTCTTTCTCTTTCAGCTTGATCTGCTCCCATTTCTGAAGCACTTCGCCGGCGTCCTTGGCGGTGGCGTCACCGTAGACGTGGGGATGACGGAAGATGAGCTTGTCGCACTCCTGGTTGCAGACGTCGGCGATGTCGAACACTCCTTTCTCACTGCCTATCCGTGAGTAGAACACCACGTGCATCAGCACGTCGCCCAGCTCCTTGCTGATGTTCTTGTCGTCGTCCTTCATCAGGGCGTCGCACAGTTCAAACACCTCCTCAATCGTGTTGGGGCGCAGGCTCTCGTTGGTCTGCTTGCGGTCCCACGGACATTTCTCACGCAACGTGTCGAGCACGTCGAGCAGACGGCCGAAGGCCGCCAGTTTTTCTTCTCTTGTATGCATGGTTATTGTGGTTTCTGATTATTCTGATTACTCTGATTACTCTGAAAACTCAGATATTGAATTCATTTGCAAAGTTACAATTAACTTTGTAAATAATCAAGCAAAATATAAAAGAAAAACAGGAGGGTGTCTGTGAACACCCTCCTGTTTCTGACTGTCTCAGCGGTTGTTATAGTGCCGCAATGATATTGATAACTGCCACGATGTCGGAGATGTCGACTTTGTCGTCCTCGTTCACGTCGGCATAACGGTAGGTGGCGGTTCCTGCAATCTGGTTGATGATGGCCACGATGTCGGAGATGTCGACTTTGCCGTCCTCGTTCACGTCGCCTTTCAGATGGGATGTGGCGTTAGAGATAATCACCGTTTTCGCTTCCGACTCACCGTTCATCACAGTGCCGGTATCGTAGGTGGCCTTTGCAGGCTCGATGATCTCGCAGTCGGTCAGGACAATGTCGCCGGAGAAGAACCAGATGCCACTGTGGTTCTGACTCTTGGCACTTACATTGGAGTTGTTGAACTCCAATGAGTTAGTGCCCACTTCCTTGGCTCCATAGAATCCGGAATATACACCTTCCACATTCATTGTGGTGTTGTCGATGGTAAGGTAATACGGACCGGGTGCTTCGTCGCATCCAACCTGGATTCCATAGCTGCCGCCCTTCACGTCCAGGCTGCCTTCACCCGTGATTAAGGTGTTGCCACCAATGAGCATTCCGCTGTAGGTCTTGCTCTCCACTTTGTTCTCGCCGTTCAGGCTTATAATCAAATAGTCGAGATAATGCTCGATGCCATTGGTGAAGTACTCTTCCGTGATGATGTCGGCGTTGTCGAGGGTGAGTGTGACACCGTCGAAACGGACAGTGCCATCGCCCAGCACGTCATCCTTGTTGCGTGATGTCACCTGTGTGCCGGCTATCCACAATTCGTATGCCTCACCGCTGACGGTAACCTCGCAAGTGCCGGAAATCTCACCCGACGAGGCGGTGATGGTGGCTTTGCCGCCAATCGGTGCGTCATCGGCGATGCGGACCACACCGTCGGCCGTCACGGTGGCGATGCTCTCGTCGCTGCTGGTCCAGCTGACCGTTGCAGCCGAATTGGACGGATTCAGCTCTACGAGCAACTCAGTCTCTGTCCCCGGATCAGCAGTGATGGTGTTGGGCGAGACAATAATCTGAGTCAGTTCGGGGGTGGTCACAGTTACAGATATAGAACCAACTACGGTTAGCACTTCCTTCTTTCCGTTTCTGACCACTTTGACGATGTCGTACCGGTAGGTGCCGGCTGTTGCGTTGGTGGCATCCACGGTCATCGTGGTGTCGTTGGCATTGAAGGTGATGGCTGGTGCGGTGCCTTCTCCTACGGTCAGTTTGGCACTGAGTCCGCCTAACCATGCCTTTCCCGGCCGGGTGGCAATCTCGATTCCCTCCATGAGGGTTCCGCTTGTGGTGTTTATGCTGATGTAGTCTACGTGGTCCACTAGATGATGTCCGCTGGCGTCAGCCACATGCAGGTAGAATTTGTCTTGGGCAATGTCGTTGTAGCCTTTGGTGTAATAGGCTCCGATGTCAATATAGTTACGCGCTTCTGTGGGTACGAAATAAACCGTCTTGTACTGTTTGCTGGCGTCCAATGATATAGTGCATTTCGCATCAGCAAAGAATCTTCCGCTGCTGGTGTTGTTGTACCAGTTGCTGGCAGATATGCCGTTGAAATTTGTCGCGTTGTCAGGGATGGGGCTGGCTTTGACCTGTATCACATCTCCAATCTTGCAGTAATAGGCCCCGCTTTCCTCCGGCAGGTCGCTGACGATTATCTTTTCCCGTGCGTTCAGTGTCAGGATAGTGATTTTCTGGCACGTCAGTTTGATTCCCTGCAGGTAGGCAATTTCTCCGTTGTAAATCTCGGATGAGGCTATGTCAGTGCCTGCGAGGGTGGATGGAGTCTCTTTCACGCGGGTGTAGACATAGTTCACCATGTTGGGTGTGCCGTTGAGATAGAGCGGGTTGCTCCCGTCGTAAGTCACTGCGTTTGCCCAGTCGTCCTCGGTCAGGCTGCTGATTTCTTTCTTCGTGTTGAAGATGATATACTCCTGTGCGGCCTGTGGGTTGTTTACGAGGATTTTTCCATTGTCATAGCTCAGGCTTGGCTTGACGACGGCTGTCGTGCATGTGCGTTTGGTCACGGTTGCCTTACTGCTCTTAATACTATACCATCCCAACATTTCGTCCCTATCGCTTGGATAACATGTAACATATATTTCTTTACCCACATCGCCTTCTCCAACCACTAATTCTTTGTTCTCTTTTGCAAATATAGCAATATAAGGGGAGCCGGGACGACCGCCCCATTCTGTTATCCACCAACTAATATAACCGCCTTCGTCTTCGTATCCGTTTTCAAAAAGGTCCTTTATACTGCCTGAAAGTTCGAATCGCACCGTGTCGCCAGGATGCGGGTTGTAGTTGTTCAAATTTACTTCACCTGTGAAGGTGTTAGGCAGTATAACCACGTAGTCGGCCGGATTATTATTCTCATCGTAAATTGTGATGGTTTTGGAGTCTAATTTGTATTTTTTCGGGGTCATAACCCTGCAGACATCCATCTTCCATCTTCTGCTTCCATACTGTGGCTCAGGACTTTTGATGGCGAAATTGCCTGCCTGCAGCGCTTTGGCGAAGACACTTGAATTATAAACAGTCATTTCATACACAGTCCTGATAGCTGTTCCACCAGTCGCTTTCACATACGAGTCCGAGATGCCAATTGTGTTTCCGGAATAAAGTGCCGTGCTTCCGCTTTCTTTTGAAGTGGCAGTCAGGTTGACACCGTTCAAATAGATGGAGTTCCAGTGTCTGGTTCCTGCCACGTGGATGGCGTCTGATGTGGAATTAATGGTTATGGTGCCTTGTCCGAAATTTATTTGTCTGGCTAATATGCAATAATAGTCAGCTTTTGTATTGCTTGCAGTAAGATTGCCATAAACGGTCAAATATCCGTATTCAATCCCGTTGTCATTGTCGTAATCACATTCGATGGCTCGTTTTCCTCCGTTCACGATAGCATCTCCATGAATCACGATGCTTCCCTTGTCGGACAAAATGGCCGGATAATCCAAGCTGATGCCGGTGGCTTTCAGCGTCCCCTTCATACTTATGGTCTTTTCTGCCCTGATGGCCATTCCTCCCGTTGCTGTGACGTTACAACTGTCGGCTTCGACCTTTCCGTTGTAGCTGTGAAGACCTGCTCCGTTGTTTGCGGCAGCGATGAATGTCATCTCGCCTTCGCCCGACAGCAGCAGGTCGTCGTAGGCCCTTACTGCGTCTTTCTTTCCGGTGATGTACACGTATGGGGCGTTGATGGACACGCCGCCCTCAGAATAGACGGAACTGTAGTCGTTCTTGTAGTTCCTGACGGTCAGACTCTTGCATTGCTCAGTGACGGTGAAGTATTTGTAAGCATATACCACGTTCTTGTCGCCCGTCAGATTGACGGTACCACCCCAGAACCGGATGTAGTCCGCTTCGATGCCTTTCTCTGCCTTGAGCGACTTGACGGTGAGGTTGGCGTTGCAATAGAACGCGTTGACGTCGATGGCGGTTCCGTCTGTGTTGGTCACAGTCAGTGTGTAGTCGCCTTTTTGCTCGACGCTCAAATCATAATCACCTGTGATTTTGGTCAGGGAGAGGTCGGTGTCCATGTACAGAATGGAGAGTGTGGTGATTTTTAATTCCTTTACACCCTTGCTCCGCAGGTTGCTTGCATAGAGTGTCTCTGCGGCTGCCCATGCCGTGCTGGCGGATGCGGCAAACATCACGATGAGCATGACGAGTCCTATGAATCGTGTGGTTTTGTTGGAAAAAGCAGTGTGGTTCATAACAATTATAATTTTATGATTGATTCAAGAATATATTTTTTGCAAATATAACGAAAAATTTACTTTTTGCAATTGTTTTTTTCTACCAATATTGTGGGTTGTAAGAAAAAATCAAGGTGTTTGCAACTAAAAGACGGTTTTTTTTGATGAAGACGAGAAGACAGGGACTTTGAAATTTGAAGTTTGAAATTTGAAATTTCGCTTCGCAGGATTCTGTCACGATTGCCTACGGCGAACTTCCTACGCCTCAGTAATGTTCAAGCAAGCTTGACATTACGTTCGGCTTAATCGGAAGTTTCGGAAATGTTCAAGCGAGCTTGACATTTCGCTCGCTGCTTCAGAATCTTCGCCATCTGGACGGAAACGAGAAGATTAGACAATAATCTGGCATTCAATGGCAAAGCATCAGTAGATTAAATTTCAAATCTCAAACCTCAAAGTTCGGCGTATCTCTCTCCCCAGTATTTCAGCATGCGGTCGAGCAGTCTTGCCTCGCTGGTGGTGTGAGGTTGTGGATGCCAGAACCGTTGGTCTTTTGCTTCGTCAGGGAGGAACTGCATCTGTACGAAGTGGTCAGGATAGTCGTGTGCATAGAGGTAGCCGTCGTGGTAGCCCAGCTCTTTCATGAGGGATGTAGGCGCGTTCCGTATGGGTAGTGGCACGGGGAGGTTTCCTGTCTGACGGACGTAAGCCAGTGCGCTGTCAATGGCAAGGTATGACGAGTTGCTCTTGGGTGAGCTGGCCAGATAGACCGTTGCTTCAGCGAGTGGAATTCGTCCTTCCGGCATACCGATTTTCGACACGGCGTCGAAGCATGCGTTGGCCAGCAGAAGTGCGTTGGGGTTGGCCAGTCCGATGTCCTCAGATGCGCTGATGACCAGTCGCCTGGCGATGAACAGGGGGTCTTCTCCTGCTTCAATCATGCGTGCGAGGTAGTAGACGGCTGCGTCGGGGTCGCTTCCGCGGATGGACTTGATGAAGGCTGAGATGACGTCGTAGTGCATCTCGCCGTCTTTGTCGTAGGCAAGCGGATTCTGCAGGACGGACTCGTTCACGAGGTCATCGGTGATGACGATGTCGCCGGCTGCGGTATTGCCCTCCGCTGAATCCTGGTTGTCTGTTGCCTGTGTTTTGGCACTGGCAGCCTCCACCACCAGCTCCAGTATGTTGAGCAACTTACGGGCATCGCCGCCGCTCAGACGGAGCAGAGCGCCGGTTTGCTTCAGCTCGATATGTTTCTCTTTCAGGATTTTGTCCTGTGTGAGCGCACGGTCGAGCAGTTCCATCAAGTCCTCTTTTCCGAGCGATTTCAGCACATAGACCTGGCAACGGCTCAGTAGCGGACGAATCACTTCGAACGATGGATTCTCGGTGGTTGCTCCTATCAGCGTGATGATGCCTTTCTCCACGGCGCCGAGCAGGGAGTCCTGCTGCGACTTGGAGAATCGGTGGATTTCGTCGATGAACAGGATGGGTGTTCCCTTGGAGAACAGTCCGGTGTTGGCCCTGGCCCGCTCAATCACCTCGCGTACGTCCTTCACGCCGGAGGTGACTGCGCTGAGTGTGTAGAAGGGGACTTCGAGTGTCTTGGCGATGATGTTGGCCAGGGTGGTCTTTCCCACGCCCGGAGGCCCCCAGAGGATGAACGACGAGATACGCTTCTGGCTGATCATGCGCTGGATGACAGCGCCTTCACCAACCAGGTGCTTCTGTCCGATGTATTCTGACAGCGTCTGCGGACGCAAGCGTTCTGCTAATGGGGGCATTGTTTTAGTTGAGAGTTTAGAGTTGAGAGTTTAGAGAGGGGATAGATGCTCTAGTTGTTCTAGATTTTCTAGATATTCTAGTTGTTCTAGATATTCTAGATGATAAATAACAGTTCGCGGTATTTGGGGAGTGGCCAAAGCTCGTCGTCCACGATTTGCTCGAGTTTGTCGACGTGGTAGCGGATGGACTCGAGGAATGGCGCCACTCGGTCGTGATAGGCGATGGCTTTCTCCCGTTCGGACTCGATGCGGTTGACTTGCCGGCGGGTGTCGATGAGCTTGTTGACGTTCTCCACGATGAAGGACTCGTGCTCGCTGATTTGCTCGATGATGCTGAGATTGTTGGCTGAGATTTTCGCTGCTTTGTCGGCAGGGAATATCTCGTTGAGTTTGTGTACGTTGTCAATAAGCACCGACTGGTATTTCGTGACGACGGGTATGATGTGGTTCATGCACAGGTCGCCGAAAATGCGGGCCTCAATCTGGATTTTCTTGGTGTAGGTCTCCCATTTGATTTCGTTGCGGGCAGCGAGCTCGTTGCGGGTCATGACGTTGACTTTTTCGAACATACGGACTGTGGCCTCATCGAGATAGTTGTCGATGATGAGGGGGCAGGATGTCTCGCAGTCCAGTCCTCTCCTCTGAGCTTCGGCTTTCCATTCGTCGCTGTATCCGTTGCCGTCGAAGCGTATGGGCTTGGTGTATTTGATGTCTTCTTTCAGGATCTTGATGATGGCCGACTCCTTGTTGACCCCTTCTGCGATGAGGCGGTCGACACGCTCCTTGAAGTTGATGAGTGCTTCCGCCACGGCAGAGTTGAGCGCCAGCATGGCGCTTGCGCTGTTGGCCTGCGAACCGACGGCACGGAACTCGAACCGGTTGCCTGTGAAGGCGAACGGGCTGGTGCGGTTGCGGTCGGTGTTGTCGATGAGCAGATGAGGGATGGACGGAATGTCGAGGTTGAGCGTGCTCTTTCCTTCTACGGTGAGGCTTTCGCTCTCGTCCATCTGTTCCACGTGGTCGAGCAGGTCGCTGACTGTCCGTCCGAGGAAGGAGGATATGATGGCTGGCGGAGCTTCGTTGGCTCCGAGTCGGTGGGCGTTGGTGGCTGAGATAATGGCCGCCTTGAGCAGTCCGTTGTGGTCGTAAACCGCCTTGAGGGTCTCCACGATGAAGGTGACGAAGCGGAGGTTGTCGAGCGGCGTCTTACCCGGTGCGTGCAGGAGGATTCCTGTGTCGGTGGATAGCGACCAGTTGTTGTGCTTTCCGCTTCCGTTGACCCCTTTGAAGGGCTTCTCGTGGAGCAGGCATCGGAATCCGTGCTTGCGTGCCACGCGCTTCATGATGGACATCATGAGCATGTTGTGGTCGATGGCGAGGTTCATCTCCTCGAAGATGGGTGCCAGCTCAAACTGGTTGGGTGCCACCTCATTATGGCGTGTCTTGCAGGGTATGCCCAGCTCGAGTGCCTGAATCTCGATGTCGCGCATGAAATTCTCCACGCGCTCGGGGATCGAGCCGAAATAATGGTCGTCCATCTGCTGGTTTTTTGCCGAGTCGTGGCCCATCAGGGTCCGTCCGGTCATCACCAGGTCGGGACGTGCGCTGTAGAGCGACTCGTCGACGAGGAAATATTCCTGCTCCCATCCCAGGTTGCTCACCACTTTCTTCACGTCGGGGTAGAAATACTGGCACACGGCTGTGGCTGCTTTGTCCACGGCGTTGAGCGACTTCTTCAGCGGCACTTTGTAGTCGAGGGCCTCGCCGGTGTAGGATATGAAGACGGTGGGAATCATGAGTGTGTCTCCGATGACGAAAACGGGCGAGGTGGGATCCCAGGCCGTATATCCCCGTGCCTCGAACGTGGAGCGGATTCCGCCGTTGGGGAATGATGATGCGTCGGGCTCCTGCTGCACGAGCAGCTTGCCTTCGAATTGCTCGACCATGCCGCCCTTCTGGTCGTGCTCCACGAATCCGTCATGCTTTTCTGCCGTCCCTTCGGTGAGGGGCTGAAACCAGTGGGTGTAGTGTGTCACTCCCAGCTCCATGGCCCACCGCTTCATGCCGTCGGCCACTGCGTCGGCGATGGCGAGGTCGAAATGGGCTCCGTTGTCAATCACGTCGCACATTTTCTTGTACACATCTGCCGGGAGATACTTGAACATTTTCTTGCGGTCGAACACGTATTTCGCGAAATAGTCCGAAGGACGTTCCTTCGGCACCGTCACTTCTATCGGACGCTTCTTGAATGCGTCGTCCACAACCTTAAACCTTAGTCTTGATGCCATGTATGTCGTTTTCTGTTTTAATATTCGTTTTGGGGGTCTCTCTGCTTTTGACTTACAGCGATTTTCTTGTGTCTTAGCCCCTCAAGTCTTTGTCTGAAGGGGAAAACAGCCTTCTTCTCAATTAATTTGCAAAGTTACAACTAATTAAGGACTTTTTGCCCGTTTTTGCCGTTTTTTTATTGTTTTGCGGGATTTTGGTGGGCTTGGGTGGCTGCCGATGGTGGTAAAACGGGCTGGCTTATGACAGTTCTGCGGTGCCGTTCTGTCTAAGATGCGCAGGTTCCTGCCCTCTGAACCGTATGGTCTGGGTGTCGGCGTCCATCTCCTCGATGATGGCGATGGACTCCAGCCAATAGCCTTCTTTCCTCAGTGTGTCGCCGCCTTTCTGCTGGCCTTTCTCCACGGCGATTCCGATGCCCACGACTTCCGCACCTGCCTGCTTGACGATGTCGATGAGGGCGTGGGCCGCTTGTCCGTCGGCCAGGAAGTCGTCAACAATCAGCACTTTGTCGGTGGGGTGGAGGTAGGGTTTTGACACAAACACGTCGTTCATCCGCTTGTGGGTGAATGAGTAGGCATGAGAGACGTATTTGTCGTCTGTGCTGTTGGCGGTCTGTCCTTTCTTTGCGAACACCACGGGCACTTCGCACGCCAGCCCCAGCATGGTGGCGATGGCAATTCCGCTGGCTTCGATGGTGAGAATCTTGTTCAGCTTGCTGCCTTCGAACCTCAGTCTGAGCTCGTATGCGATATGGCGTATGATTTCGATGTCGAGCTGATGGTTAAGGAAGTTGTCGATTTTCAGGATGTTGCCTGGCTTGACTATGCCGTCGCTCAGTATTTTCTCTTCTAAGAAATTCATGGTTGTGGTAAATGTTTGAAAGTCAACGAATATGTTCTTGGAAGTATGTTGTAATGAAAAGCACCGTGCCTTTGGTGGCACGGTGCTTAGCTATAATTTGTATGTCATTAAATCAGGTCGTCGAGAGCAGATTTCACGTTTCCGCTTTCACCTTTTCCTCCCTCGTCAGTGTGGCTCGGGCGGTTGTGACGGTCGCCATGACGGTCGTTTCTGCGCTCATTGCGTCCTCCACGCTCGCCTCTTTCTCCGCGCTCGCCTCTCGGATGACGCTCACGCTGAGGGCGCTCGGCATAGTCGGCCGGCTTCTCGATGAGCACGCGGTGGGAGAGCTTGAACTTACCGGTCTTCTGGTCGATGTCGATGAGTTTCACGTCGATGCTGTCGCCTTCCTTGATTCCGGCTTCCTCTACGGTCTCCAGACGTTTCCAGTCAATCTCGCTGATATGGAGCAAGCCGTCCTTGCCAGGCATGAATTCCACGAAGCATCCGTAAGGCATGATGGAGCGAACTGTGCCTTTGTAGACTTCTCCCACCTCAGGGATGGCCACGATGGCTTTGATTTTACCGATGGCTGCCTCGATGGCGCTCTTGTCGGGTGCGCTCACCTGTACCTTGCCTACGCCGTCCTCCTCATCGATGGTGATGGTGGCGCCGGTGTCCTCCTGCATCTGCTGGATGATTTTTCCGCCCGGTCCAATCACGGCTCCGATGAACTCTTTCGGGATAATGAGCTGCTCGATACGTGGTACGTGAGGCTTGAGCTCAGGACGTGGCTCGCTGATGGTCTTCATCATCTCGCCCATGATGTGCTCGCGCCCGGCTTTTGCCTGCATGAGTGCCTTCTCCAGGATCTCATACGACAGTCCGTCGCACTTGATGTCCATCTGAGTGGCGGTCAGACCGTTCTTGGTTCCAGTGGTCTTGAAGTCCATGTCGCCGAGGTGGTCCTCGTCGCCGAGGATGTCGGAGAGGATGGCATATTTGTCCTCACCAGGGTTCTTGATCAGTCCCATGGCGATACCGGCCACAGGGTTCTTGATAGGCACTCCGGCGTCCATCAGTGCCAGTGTTCCGGCACAAGTGGTGGCCATAGATGAAGAGCCGTTTGACTCAAGGATGTCGCTGACCACGCGTATGGTGTAAGGATAGTCGTCGGGCAGCTGGCCTTTGATTCCACGCCATGCGAGGTGTCCGTGTCCGATTTCGCGGCGTCCTACGCCACGCTGTGCCTTTGCCTCTCCTGTGGAGAATGGCGGGAAGTTGTAGTGCAGGAGGAAACGCTGGTATTCGCGTACGAGTGCTCCGTCAATCAGCTTCTCGTCGAGCTTCGTGCCCAGTGTACAGGTGGCAAGCGACTGAGTCTCGCCGCGTGTGAAGATGGCTGATCCGTGTGGTCCTGGCAGCGGGTCTACCTCGCACCAGATAGGACGGATGTCGGTGGTGTGGCGTCCGTCGAGACGGATGCCCTCGTCGAGGATGCAGCGGCGCATGGCCTCTTTCTCCACGTCGTGGTAGTATTTGTCGATCAGGGTGTTCTTCTCTTCGAGCTCTTCCTCGCTCATGTCGGCATGCTCAGCAGCATAAGCCTC
>CAMOTI010000149.1 GCA_946625675.1 uncultured Prevotellaceae bacterium
GACATCACCGACAACCGCTACCTCTTCTTCTAAGCGACGTCATCCAGCCATCAATCACCAAAGGGTGTACACATGCAAATGTGTACACCCTTTGGTGTTTATGTAGTATGCTGTCAGAATGGCGCAGTATAGATGCAGTCAGCGCCACATTCTTCTGCCGGAAAAAGTTGTTTTTTCTGCCAAATAAACTAACTTTGTTTGCCAAATAAACTCATTCTATCTGGCAAACAAATCTATACCATCTATCATTCCCTCATCTTTCATCTATCATTCCCTCATCTTTCATCTATCATTCCTTCATCCTTCATCTATCATTCCTTCATCCTTCATCCTTCATCTATTATCCTTCATCTATTATCCTCCAACTCGAGAACGGTAGAGCGTCGATGCCACAACCGTGAAGACACAAAAAAACCGCTGACTCTAACGAGCCAGCGGCATTCTCTCTTTTTCTGTTCAAGCTTATCAGCTTACTTTGCGCTATCAGCAGGAGCAGCGGCGCTGTCAGCGGGAGCAGCAACAGTGCTGTCAGGAGTAGCAGTTGAATCAACAACCTCTACTGCGGGCTCTTCAACAGGAGCTTCAACCTTCTTCTCATTGCAAGATGCGAAAGAAATAGCTGCGAAAGCTACGAACATCAAAACTAACTTTTTCATTTTCTTTGCTTTTTTAAATCTGTAAAACAATCATTTGTTTATTAAAACGATGCAAAGGTAAGCATTTTTTCGATACGTTGTTCTTTTTTTTGCGTTTTTTTTTAGTCGAAAATGTAACTTTTTTGCAAGTGTCTGATTATCAGTTACTTTTGAATTGTTAATTAATATTAAGAGCTTTCTCTTTCCTTGGAAAACGATGAAAAACGCGTTTTTGTGCTCGATAACAAACAAAAAATGATGACGTTTTTTTTGGGTGTGTCGATAGTTTGAAGTAACTTTGCAGCATAATATAATAATGTATGATAGACAGCAGTGCTTTTCAGGGCAAGACCGCCGCATATCTGACGCTTGGATGTAAACTCAATTTCTCTGAGACTTCTACATTTGGAAGGATGCTTGAAGAGATGGGTGTACGTCCTGTCAAGAAAGGTGAGCATGCTGATATCTGCCTGATCAATACATGTTCTGTTACCGAAGTGGCCGACCGCAAATGTCGTCAGGCCATTCATCGAATAGTGAGAGAGCATCCTGGCGCTTTTGTCGTTGTTACAGGATGCTATGCACAGCTTGAGGCAGTAGAGGTAAGCCAGATAGATGGCGTTGACCTGGTTTTAGGCAGCAATGAGAAAGCCAATCTGATACAATACCTTAGTGACGCTTGGTCGGAGAAGTTGGCAGACAAAGAGAATAACGGAGCGCTTCACCTACACCACAGAGTGGAAAAGACTAAGGACATCAAGACCTTTGCTCCCAGTTGTTCGCGTGGCAACCGCACCCGTTTCTTCCTGAAAGTGCAGGATGGATGCGACTATTTCTGCACCTATTGTACCATTCCCTTTGCACGTGGGTTCAGTCGAAATCCCAGTATCGCTTCATTGGTTGAGCAAGCCAAACAGGCAGCTATGGAAGGCGGAAAAGAGATTGTGCTCACCGGTGTCAATATCGGAACCTTTGGCAAGACAACAGGCGAGAGTTTCCTTGACCTTGTGAAGGCACTCGACGATGTGGAAGGTATCAGTCGATACCGCATCAGTAGTCTGGAACCCGACTTGCTGACAGACGAACTGATAGCCTATTGTGCGCGAAGCAGGGCATTCATGCCTCACTTCCATATACCCCTACAGAGCGGTAGCGATGAGGTGCTGAAACTGATGCACCGGCGCTACGACAAAGCTTTATTCGCCCATAAGATAGAACTCATTCGTGAAATGATGCCCGACGCTTTTGTCGGAGTGGACGTTATGGTGGGCACGCGCGGTGAACGGCCAGAGTTGTTTGAGGAGTGCTACGACTTTCTGAAGGGACTTGATGTCACTCAGCTCCATGTGTTCCCCTATTCAGAGCGACCGGGAACGGCGGCGCTGAAGATTCCTCTTGTTGTGAGCGATGCCGAGAAGAAAAGGCGCAGCAAACGACTGCTTGACTTGTCGGACGAAAAGACCCAGGCTTTCTATGCCCGCCATATAGGCCAGGAGGCCGAGGTGTTGTTTGAGAAATCCACACGCGGAAGAGCTGTTCATGGCTTTACGCGAAACTATATCCGTACTGAACTCGTCGTGGACGATGCCAAGGCAGACTATGATAACCAGCTGTTACGGGTGAGGTTGGGAGCGTTTAACCACGACAAAACGGCCCTTAGAGCCACAATAATATAGGTATGGACAAGGTCGCAATCGTCATTCTGAACTGGAACGGTCGGAAAATGCTGGAGCGTTATCTGTCCACGGTGTTGGAACACTCGCGCCGCGATGCGGTCACTTATGTGGCTGACAATGCCTCGACGGATGATTCGCTCAGTTGGCTTGCTACGCACTATCCAGAAGTGAAGACCATCCGCCTTGACCAGAACTGGGGCTTTGCCGATGGCTACAACAAGGCGTTGGCACAGGTTGATGCCGAGTACTTTGTGTTGCTGAACAGTGACGTGGAGGTGACAGACCATTGGCTCGAACCTCTCATTGACTATATGGACAACCACACTGACGTGGCGGCATGTCAGCCCAAACTGTTGTCGGTGGCCGACAAGGGATCGTTCGAATATGCGGGTGCCTGCGGCGGATTCCTTGACCGTCTGGGCTATCCCTTCTGTCGTGGCCGCATTTTCGACACCGTTGAAAAAGA
>CAMOTI010000150.1 GCA_946625675.1 uncultured Prevotellaceae bacterium
AGAAAGGGTGCAGGTTCGTTGTGAGCCGGATCGAACTTGATAGAACGTATAAGATGTTGAAATTGGCTCCGGTACGTATCAGGAGCGTTGGTGCTTCAACGGTCGGAGACCGTCGCTCCTACGCGTGGGTTGCGCCGGCTGGACTATTCGTAGTGGCGGATTCTGACGTCGATGGAGTCGGCCTTGAGCTGTGCGGGCAGGTTGGAGACGTCGGTCCGGCCATAGTGGTAAGGGAACAGGACTTTCGGCTTGACCATGCGTGCAGCTTTGACGAGCTGGTCGGTGGTCATGGTGTACGGCTGGTTGCAAGGCAGGAAGGCGATGTCGATGTCGCTGATGCCGGCCATCTCAGGTATGTCTTCCGTGTCGCCCGCGATGTAGATACGCGTGCCGTCGATGGTGAGGATGAACCCGTTGTCGCGTCCTTTGGGATGGAACTGCGTGTGCCCCTCGGTGTAGTTGTATGCCGGAACCGCCTCGATGGTGATGCCGTCGATGGAGGTGTTGTCACCGTTTTTCATGACCTGTCCGTAGCCCAGCTGGTCGGCACATCGCTGGTTGGTGACGAGCTGTGTCTCCTGCTTGGTGAGCGTCTTGATGGCAGCCTTGTCGAAGTGGTCGCCGTGCTCGTGGGTGACGAAGATGTAGTCGGCTTTGGGCATGGCTGCGTAGTTGATGGTGCGGTCGCCCATCTTCCCGACGGGGTCGACTTGAATTTCCTTGCCGTCGAACTGGATACGGATGCAGGCATGCATGAGCGCATGGAATTTCAGTGTCTTACCGCTCTTGGTGGTGAAGATGTCCACCTCATAGTTGTCGGTAGTGACCGGCATCTTGTCGGATTTCCAGGCTTCGATTCCTCCCTTGAGGTTTTTTACCTTGAACCCCTTGTCTGCCAGCTGGCTGGCTGCATTTGCCGATCGTCTTCCCCGTTTGCAGTAGACGGCGATGGTCTTGTCCTTGCTGAGCTCCTTCTCAGCCCGGCTGATGAAGTCGTCCTGCTTCACGTCGATGTTGACCGCTCCTTCAAGATGACCCTCCGCAAACTCCTCGGCTGTCCGCACGTCGAGCAGTGTGATGTCCTGCTGCTGGATACACTTGGCGAATTCCGCCACTCCGAGGTTCTCATAATTTTTCTGTCCGCATGCTGTGGTAAGTCCGAGTGCCGCAAGCACGCAAGTGATGATTTTTTTCATTTGTCAATAAGTGTTTGGTATATTCTTTCGCAAAGATAATTCATTTGCATGAATTTTACGTTATAAAAGTTCTTATTTATAAAAAAGTAGTTGATATTTTATGTTTTTACAGAATGAAATAGGATTATTTAAGTGAATAGTGAAAAGTGTAGTTTCTCTGGAAATGGAGATTAAGCGGACACAGACGTTGGCTATTATTTGAAGAAAGGAAATGGGTAGAAAATTAAATGAAAATTCGATTCAGAAAATATTGTTTTGGTAGATTTTAACACGAATTCCCATGAATGCCCACGAATTGCCATTAATTATTTATGAGGGTGCATCAAATCAGGATTTCTCGCCGTCTGACGAGTAGGTCCTAAATTGACACACCCTCAATAGATATTGGGTTATTGAAGCGCGATTATCGCTGTTGTGGGATTATTGCAGCTTGATGGTGATCATGGAGAAGGAGTAGGGCTCCATGTCGATGGTCATCTTCTTCTGGATGTCGAGCGATGAAGTCTGCGGCTTGATGGGCTGCTTCTCGAAGTTGTTCTCGTCCATGGGCTGACCTTTGAGGACGGTGATCTTCGCCGTCTTGGGCAGCTTCTTGAACTTGGAGAGGTTGACGGCCGCCTGCTTGGTCTCTGCTGTGGCGTTGCACATCTTCAGGTAGAGCTCTCCCGTCTCGGTGTTGAGCACGCACGACTGTCCGAGGAACTTGTCGTCGTCCACCTTGATGACGTCTCCATAGTAGTAGTCGCCAGAAGATAGTCCGAAGAACTGCTGCACGTAGTAGCTGCAGGTGAGGAAGAGGTCGTGGTTGTCGAAGTAGATGAGGTCGGGGTTCCAGCTAAGGTGGTTCTTCTTGGCGAAGAGGGGTGCGTAGCTGGTCATGACCACGACGTCGGCGTTGCGCTCGATTCCCATGAGGTAGAGCGCCTCAGCGAGTGCGTCGGTGAGCTTCTTGTCCTTCGACGCATACTCGCCGAGATATACCTTTGTCTTGCGGTCGCGCGGGTAGTTGTCGTAGTTGTGCTGGTTGTTGTAGAAATAGTCGCGCGGCTCATAGTAGTGCTCGTCGATGATAGGGAGGTCGATTTGCTGAGCGAATCTCCATCCGTTCTCATAGTCGGGGTTGCCGTGGTGTGAGCCCGGTCCGGCCGTTCCTACGATGACGATCTCGGGGTGCTTAGCCCTCACGCGGTCGTAGATATACTTGAAGCGCTCCTCAAATTCGGGCGTGATTTTCTCCTCGTTGCCGAGTCCGAGGTATTTGAGGTTGAACGGTGCGGGATGTCCCTGCTCCGCACGTTTCTTTCCCCAGGTGGTGGTCACGTCGCCGTTGGCCCATTCGATGAGGTCGAGCGCCTCGTCGACCCACTCGTCCATCTCGCTCATAGGCAGTGCGGTCTGAGCCTGCTCCTTCATGCCCCATCCGCCGTTGACTCCCTGGCAGCTGACACCTACGGGAAGGATTGGCAGCGGCTGCGCTCCGAGGTCCTCGCAGAGCTGGAAATACTCATAATATCCGAGTCCGAAGGACTGGTGGTACCCCCAGCAGTTCTTGAGCCCTGTGCGCTGCTCCATGGGTCCGATGGTCTTCTTCCAGCGGTAGGTGTCCCAGAATCCGTCGCCACCTCCGTGGACGATACATCCACCCGGGAAGCGGACGAACTTGGGCTTGAGGTCTTCGAGTGCCTGAGCCAGGTCCTTGCGGAGTCCGTGGCCTTTGTAGGTGTCCTGTGGCATGAGCGACACCATGTCGAAATCGACGGTGCCCTTGTCGAGCAGCAGGAGGTAGAGGCGGGCGTTGGCGCAGTCCTCGGCGGCGGTGAAGGTGCAGCTATATTTTTTCCAGGACTTGCCTTCGTTCTGCAGCTCAGTCTCGGCGATGACTTTCCGCTTCTCTCCCACGAGTGCCACACGGATCTTCATGGCGTCGCCACGCATGAAGAGGGAGAAGTCGTATTTGGCTCCGGCCTTGAGCGGTATGCCGTCGTAGCCGGTGTTCTCGATGCCTACTCCGGTCCATCCGTCGAAGTCAGAGTAATGACCGACTTTCTCAGCATATACCCTCATGTAGTGGGGTGTCTGCTCTGTGAGTGGGCTGTCGGTGCGAGTCTCGATGAGTCCTGCAGAGTGTCCCGGACGGAGCATGCTCCAGAAGGAGCCGCTGCTCCACTCGTTGCGCTCAACCTGGGAGTACTCGAATCCACCGTTCTGGATAAGCTCGGCGCAGAGGCCTCCGTCGGCTGAGCTGCTGATATCCTCGAAGAAGATTCCGATGAGCTCGTTACTGATTTTCTTGCCTCCTGATGGGGCTTTGACTTTCTGCGCCTGTGCGCAGAGCGCTCCGCTGAACAGTGTCAGGGCAGCGATGGTGCGAATCAAATTGTTTTTCTTCATGAGATATGTTATTAAGTGAAAAGTTAATAGTGAAAAGTTAATAGTTTATTTACTCCGGCGATGAGTTTAAGGACGAAAATCTGACGAAAATCTGGACATGAATTTATTAGGGTCGCCTTCGGCGAGAAATCTTACAAAATCTGTTCAAAATCTTACAAAATCTTTTATTTAACATGAATGGCCACGAATGTCCACGAATTATCATGAATTATATTTTTTAATTTCCATGAATTTTTCTTTTAACACGAATTTCCGAATTTGTCAGATGAGCATAGTCAAACTTGTTTGAACTATGCCATGACAAAGAGGAAATCATGAAATAATTTCCATGAATAATTATTTTTAATTATCATGAATTTTTTCGAATACGAATCTGAACGAATTTTTACGAATTAAGTACAAAGATAGTAATTTTAAGCGGAAAATAAGGTGGGGATGGGTGGGTTTCTTGCTGAATGTTACATTTGGAATAGCTTTTGATTCAAAAATACATTGGTTTGCGGGAAAAGAGGACACGAAAAATCCCGCCTCGGGATGGAGACGGGATTTATTCAGTAATAGGAGGCGGGTCTCCTGCGTGCTATTTCACGAGTACTTTCACGCCGTTGACGAGATAGATTCCTGCCGGCACACTTACGGTGACGGTGGTCCCTTTCGCCATGTTGGCGGACTTGACGAGCGCGCCTCCGATGGTGGTGATGGCGACGTTCATGTCGGCTGGAGCGCCTACAGAAATCTGGCCGTGGTCGAGGAAGATGGCAAGGCAGTCATCGGTGCTGACTGTCTGCATGCTGCTGGCTATGTCCTCATTCTCGGTGTCACTGATAGAGATGGTTTTAGCCAGCATGTCCAGTCCCTCGTATTTGATGTATGCCCTGAAAGGGTTCAGCTCGAAGCTGCCTTCGTTCTGATAGAAGGTGTTGTTTGCCACGTAATAGGTGTTTTCTTCCGTGATGTCAGTTTTTTCCATCGTTCCGTAGAGTGTCCAGTCTGCCACGGTGGAGCTTGATTTGTCGGCCGTCGATTTCTTGACGGTGATGTTCTCTCCCTCAACGGTGATGGTGGCCGCTTTGTTCTTCCGCTTGAAGAACACGGGGGTGTATGCGCTGGCGTTGCCATCTATACTGGGGTTGATGGCGGTGAGGATGAGGGTAAGCTTACCATCGCTCATCTCGTTGACTCCGCTGAGATGATAGAAGGACGCGGTCTCGTTGCTTGCCTGCTGGTATTTGTAAGGGAGGATGATGGTGCCCCAGTCGTTTTTCATCTTACGGGAGTAAGTGGACTTGATGGCTGTGAACTTCTTGTCGCAGTAGTAGGGGTGTCCGTCGGTGATGACGAGGTTCTGGCACACCTGCTCGCCTGTGACGTTGACGATGTTGACCCCGTCCTTGATGTTGGCTGCCACGTCGGCTGTGACTTTCACTTTGGCGATGGCGTTGGGATAGAGTGCGTTGCCCTGTGCGTCAACTCCAATATCTTCTGGCTTCCAGGTGGTTCCCATCATGGTGAGTTCAGTGTCACTTTCCGGATAGATGACGAACTGGTAGTAAGGTTCTCCATCGAGCTCAGCCTCCTTGCAGAGGTTGCAGATGCGTCGGTATGTGCCGTCGGCAAGGGGTTCATAATTACAGTCAGCATAGTCGTGCGTGCAGACAGGATTGTCCCCGCCTTGTCCGGCTTCGCCTCCTTCAAGTGTGACGCTTGTACATTCTGCGTTCCACATGACGATGGCAAACACATATCCGTTGTTTTTTATCGCATTAACATCTTCGGCGGTCAGTGTACGGGTGAAAATGAATTGGCTGTTTTCGCTGCTGGTTGCCCATCCTGAGTTCGCGTCGTAGAGTTGATAAGAGTTGTTTGTCCATATTTGGAAGTTGGTACCTCCTGTAAGCGTAACCGTGAGAGTTGCTCCAGTTTTGATATCCGAACTTGACCCATAGTAATAATAGGTGTCTTCCCCATATCCCCAGAACTTATTAAGTCCCTCGTGGACAAGCCCGGCCCCGGTGCCTCCGCCTTCGCCTCCTTCTCCTTCGTCGATGAGATCAGGGAGAGACTGACAGTTGAGACTGAAATATTTGTTCTGATAATCGTTGTTGAGCCATTGTATATGGTTGGTGATGAATGTCTTCATCACTTTGTAAGCGTCTTCTAAGTCAGTATATTGATTGCCGTCAGTCCAGCTTTCTTCTTTTTGAACTTTGTGCCCGGCTCCCTCTTGTCCTTCATTATAGTTGAGAGCAGCGGATTGTTTGATTCTATTCTTTAGTTCGTCTACCTTTCCTAAGAGATATGTGGTCAGCTCTCCGTTGTTGTAAACCTCTTCCCACCTTTCATACAACGCTTTGACAAAATAAGGGTCGTTCTCATACAGTTTTTTGACAACTTCACCGAATGCGTGGGACTCACCTTCCCATAAATGCTTCTCAGTCATGTCTGTATTGTTCGTAAGGCATCCCCAAGCCAGGTCGGTGTCCCAAATTGGACCAAAGTAGATCTTGGAGTAGATATCCGGCATATATGCATAATTGTTTGCTACAACTCCATCATAGTTTCCTGTGATGTCCTCCGTAATAAATGCATTGACGGCTGATTCAATATCCACATATTTTCTCCATGAACTTGTCGTATTGTATGGACCATTCTGTGCAAGTTTTGCCACAGAAACGATGTGGCTTCTGAGTTTGTCGAATTTAGGGTCTTTTGTCTGTCCGTCAATAGTAGCCAGGTCTGCTTCTGGTGACTTGACATTGACATAGCTGTCCCATCCGAATCCGTCGTTCTGCAGGTTGAAATAAGGGTCTTCCTTCATCTTTTGTCCCTTATCTGAATTAAACTCAAAGAAATAGCCCACATTCTCAGTAATTGGGACTCGTTTGTTTGCTACTTGTATCTGGTCCGAAATTTGGTAAGTTCCCAAGTACTTTCCATTGACGACCAAGTCAGCATATACTGCAGCAGGGGTGAATGGCAATCCAAGGTATTTAGAAACCACTGCAGTCATTCCGTTTCGGATAAGTGTGGCGTCAAGCGAGTTGGCCAAAAGTGTCCAGCTTTTCTCGTTGGCGTAGTTGTTGACCTCGACACCATTTTCCTTTGTGGTGAGCAACGGCGTTTTGGTGTTGAACTTGATTCTTAAAGGTCTTTTGTAATTTCCATATCCTATATTCCATGTGGAGTTTCCTCTACCTCTTACTCCGGCCCAGTCTCTTCTTTCCTTGATTGTCCCGCCGTCATCGCGTACGGTCACTTTGGTGATATAATACCAATCGTTTTTCTGGTCGAATATTGTGCTGATGCTTTCAAGGCTTCCGTCAGTGAAAGATGTGGTAACTGTATTACCGTCGTCATTGACAGTGGTCTTATAAACTTCCAGATAAACAGTCGGGATATTCGTTTTCTGTGGGAAACTGTCAAGCTCCGCCTGTGTCCATTGGTATCCGAAGGCAAACGCCCTGTTTCCGCTTTGTGCATGGACTTGGCCACAAAACAACATAAAGGCAGCAATCGCTGCCGTGATTAGTAGTAATTTTTTCATTTTATTGGTAAATGTAGTTTGGTCTGGGTAGTAGTCGTGTGAGAATGTGTGTGTCTGAAACACAAATTCTTGGCAAATTTAATGGTTTTTTGTGAGTTGGCAAAACAAATGGGGGATTTTTTTATGATAGGGTGTGGGGAATGGGCTTTGATGGGCTTAATGGGCATAATGGGCACAGATGGGCTTAATGGGCTAATTCTATTCACTAAACAGATGGGGCGCCTGAATGGCTTTTGTGGTTGATGCCAGTCGGACGCCCCGTGGGGTTATGGAATCTTGCTGCCGACAATGCGTTTGTCCGGCAGACAGGGATTGCTATTCTGTTTTTGTTGCTGTTAGCTTATTTTTTTGCCGTCTTTTTCTTCTTGATGGGGTCGCAGGTGAGGTTGCATCCCAGCTTCTTGAAGATTTTGCGGTCCACCTCGCTGAGCATGACGGTGCTGTGGACCTGGCATCCCCTGAGGTTGGGGAGTTGCTGCAGTGCCCGTCGGCAGTTCTCGTCGTGCTGCGAGAGCACTGAAATGGCCACGAGCACCTCGTCGGTGTGGAGTCGGGGGTTGATGCCTCCGAGGTATTCGGTCTTGGTCTTCTGAATCGGCTCGATCATGCTCTGTGGTATGAGCTTGATTTCGTGGTTGATGCCCGCCAGGTGCTTTGTGGCGTTGAGCAGGAGGGCGGCGCTGCATCCGAGCAGGGGGCTGGAGTGCGCCTTGATGATGGTTCCGTCGTCGAGCTCGATGGCCGCCGATGTGTGTCCGCTCTTCTCCTTGAGCTCGTTGGCCGCGACGGTGGTCTTCCTGTCAGCCGTAGAGATTCCGGCCTGATTGAAAAGCAGCTGTATCTTGCTGATTTCAGAGTCGTTGCACATACCGTCGGCCATCTTGTTCGTGGCGTCGTAGTAGCGGCGTATGATTTCGTCCTTGGATGCCTTGCAGCACACCTCGTCGTCGCAGATGCAGAATCCCACCATGTTGACGCCCATGTCGGTGGGCGACTTGTAGGGTGTCTCTCCATAAATGCCTTCGAAGAGCGCCTTGAGTACGGGATAGATCTCGATGTCGCGGTTGTAGTTGACCGCCACCTTTCCGTACGCCTCGAGGTGGAACGGGTCGATCATGTTGACGTCGTTGAGGTCGGCCGTAGCCGCCTCGTATGCGATGTTGACCGGATGCTTGAGCGGGAGGTTCCAGACGGGGAAAGTTTCGAACTTGGCATAGCCGGCGTGTATGCCCCGTTTGTTCTCGCAGTAGAGCTGGCTGAGGCACACCGCCATCTTTCCGCTTCCCGGTCCCGGTGCGGTGACGATGACGAGCGGGCGCTCGGTCTCCACGTAGTCGTTCTTTCCGAATCCCTCGTCGGAGGCGATTTTAGCCACGTTGTGAGGGTATCCGTCGATGAGGTAATGGTAGTAGGATTTGATGCCCATCCGTGTGAGCCGCTCACGGAACTGGTCGGCGGCGCGCTGTCCGTCGTAGTGGGTGATGACCACCGACCCGACGAAAAATCCCCTTGCCATGAACTCATCGCGCAGGCGCAGCACGTCCTCGTCGTATGTGATGCCGAGGTCGGCCCTGACCTTGTTCTTCTCGATGTCCTCGGCACTGATGACGATGACAATCTCGATGCTGTCGCTGATTTGCTGGAACATGCACAGCTTGCTGTCGGGCTTGAATCCCGGCAGCACGCGTGACGCGTGGTGGTCGTCGAACAGTTTTCCGCCCAGTTCAAGATAGAGTTTGTCGTCGAACTGTGCTATACGCTTCTTGATGTTCTCCGACTGAATGCGGAGATATTTCTCGTTGTCAAATCCTATTTTGCTCATATTTCAACTTGTCAATTTGTATGCAAAATTACGGTTTTTATTCCAAATGCGGTAGAAAAAGTTTAAAAAAGGTGAATAATTGGCATAAAATTGCCTTTTGTTGTGCGTTTTTTGCTAAATTTGTAATTTGTGGGTATATGCTGGAGGCTCTTCAGCGGATTCCGTCGCATGCATACAAAACAACCAAAAAGATGAAAAACAAACTTTTTATATTCTTATTCCTGCTTTCCGTCGGTTCAGCCGTCGGCCAGGAGTTTCCGTATCCTGCCTTGCCTGACTCGCTTCGCACACCAGAGGAACGCATGGATTTTCTGCTTGGCAACTATTGGAGCCGATTCGACTTTAACGACACGACCGCCACGAACTGCCAGGTGGGAGAACAGGGGTTTTCCGACTTCATCTATACCTTGGGATATGCGGATGAGAAGCAGAAAGAACGGGCGGCGGCAGACTTTGTGAGTAGGGCTTTCGCTACCGAATGGGGTGCGAGGCACTACGACCACCTGATGGAGCACTACCTGTTCAACCCCAATTCTCCATTGCGCAACGACCTCGTCTATGCCGCCTTGCTTCGCGAGATCGTGGACGGCTGCCATACGTGCGACGGCGCGATGCTGGAGCGCGATCGTTTCCGCCTGAGCCAGGTGAGCAAGAACCAGGTGGGCACTGTAGCCACAGACTTCGCTTACCGCACCCGGCAGGGCGCTGAAGGACGAATGCATGAGCATGAAAGCGACTGGCTCCTGCTGGTGTTCCACGACCCTGATTGCGAGAACTGCGAGCGTATCCTTCCTCAACTGATGCTTGAGCCCGTGCTTCGCGACAGCCGCGTGCAAGTGCTGGCAATATATGGGGATTCTGACTATGAGTCGTGGAAGGGCAAGCCGTATGCCATGCCTTCAAACTGGACCGACGCCTACAGTCCCGATGGCGAGATTCATTCCAAGACCCTTTACTATCTTCCGGCTACCCCCTCGCTCTATCTTTTGGACAAGAAGAAGCAGGTGGTGCTGAAGGACGCATCGCCGGAAGCGGTGCTGAAGATGTTGTCAGATTTACTTAAAAATGGGTAAAATGGTGACGTTTTGTAAATTTTTTTGTTAAAATTGCGTGATTTTGAAAAGAAAAGCGTAACTTTGCAGAAAATTTTAATTATTCATAAAAAATATAGTTATGTCAAAGACAAAAGTGGCCATCATCGGATATGGCAACATCGGGAAATACACCCTTCAGGCGATTGAGGCTTCGGGTGACATGGAATGTGTGGGAATCGTGCGCCGCAACGGTGCGGAGAACAAGCCGGCAGAACTTGCCGACTACAAGGTGGTTAAAAACATCAAGGAGCTTGACGGCGTTCAGGTTGCCATTTTAGCAACTCCCACCCGCAAGGTTGAGGAGTATGCCAAAGAATGTCTTGCCCTTGGTATCAACACGGTTGACTCGTTCGACATTCACACTCAGATCGTGGACCTCCGCCGTTCGCTTGACGCCTGCGCCAAGGCAAACAACGCCGTGAGCATCATCTCTGCCGGCTGGGATCCGGGCAGCGACTCCATCGTCCGCACGCTGATGGAGAGTCTGGCACCCAAGGGTGTTACTTACACGAACTTCGGTCCTGGACGTTCAATGGGACATTCCGTAGCCGTGAAAGCCATCGAGGGCGTGAAGGACGCCTTGTCCGTGACAATCCCTCTGGGCACCGGCATTCACCGCCGCATGGTGTATGTGGAGCTGCTTCCTGGCTATGACTTCCAGGCCGTGGCTGCCCAGATCAAGGCTGACCCTTACTTTGTGAACGATGAGACTCATATCCAGCAGGTGGACAGCGTGGATGCCCTGAACGACGTGGGCCATGGCGTGAACCTGGTTCGCAAGGGTGTTTCGGGCATGACTCACAACCAGCTGCTGGAGTTCAACATGAAGATCAACAACCCGGCCCTGACTGCCCAGGTGCTCGTGAATGTGGCCCGCGCCTCGCTGAAGCAGCAGCCCGGTGCCTACACGATGATTGAGATTCCGGTGATCGACATGCTCGAGGGCGAGAAAGAAGACCTGATCAAGCATCTGGTGTAAAATTTCATAAGAGCGCATAAAAACAGTGGGCTGGCACAAGGGTGTCGGCCCATTGTTTTTTTTAGAGTTTAGAGTTGAGGGTTTAGAGTTTAGAGTGAAGTAACTGTGAGTAGTTGAGAGTTTAGAGTGAGGTTACTGTGGGTAGTTGAGGGTTGAGAGGACCATGCGGACGGGAAGGAATATGGACGTGGGTCGTGTCATGAGGTGTGGTGTGCATTTCGTGCAGAAATCTGCGATTAAGCGAGAGCAAAGCTAAACATGTTTGAGATTTGCCGAGTGAAAGCAGATTCTCAGAAAGAAAATCTTACAAATCTTATCAAATCTGGCAAATCTTTATAGCGGTTTTTTCAGCTGTCTCGGGCATCGATCCCTCGACGGCTGGAGCGGACGGGGACGTCCACGCCCCCAGTGTGGATGGGCTTCGATGCGGGAGAGTGGGGGCGATGTGGAAGAGTGGGGCGCAAAAAACGGGCGGCTTATGTGCTGAAAGTTGGGAAAAGAAAAAGAGGCATGTGAAAATCCACATGCCTCTTTGGGGTTATAGTCGGTTATGATTACTACTTGGCCGGTTCAGGAACAGCTACTGCCTCTTCAGGAGTCTCCTTGATCTTGCCACCCATTACGAGGTAGGCAGTAGGAGCCGCGATGAAGATGGAAGAGAGCGTGCCGAATACGACACCGAGAATCATAGCGAATGCGAATGAGCGGATAGAGTCACCACCGAAGATGAAGATGGCGAGGAGCACGATGAGCGTAGACACAGACGTGTTGATAGTACGTGTGAGCGTCTGGTTAAGCGATTCGTTGAAAATCCGCTGGTGGTCGCGTTTCGGATAGAGTTTGAAGTTCTCACGTATACGGTCGAATACCACCACTTTGTCGTTGATGGAGTAACCGATAGCCGTCAGAATGGCTCCGATGAATGTCTGGTCGATCTCGAGTGAGAATCCAATCCATCCGTAGCATATAGAGTACATCGCGATGATCATGAATGTATCGATGGCCAGTGCGACGATAGAACCTACCGAGTAAGCCACGTTGCGGAAACGCAGGAGGATGTAGAGGAAGATGGCGATAAGAGCGAGGAATACGCTGATGAATGCCTTGTATGTGATGTCCTTCGCGATAGACGGTCCCACCTTCTGTGAGCTGATGATAGAACCACCCTCACGGTTGTCGCGGTCGATGAATGCGTCGAGTGACACACCCTTGTCAACGAGTCCGATTTCAACGAATGACTTGTAGAGAATTTCCTCGATTTCCTGGTCAATGCTGGCACCGTTGTCCTTAATCTTATAGTTTGTGGTCACACGAATGCTCTTTCCTTCAGTTCCGAGTGCGATGACGTTGGTGTTGACAGCCTCATCACTCTCCTTGTCGACGAGGTTCTTCTGGAGAACTGCACGTGTGGCCTCGATGTCCACATCCTTGAGGAATTCCACCTTGAAGTTACGTCCTCCTGTGAAGTCGATAGACTGGCTGAGACCTCTCACGCAAAGCGAGATGATACCAGCAGCCACGAGAATACCGAAAATCGTGAATGACCTCTTGTAAATGCTCATGAACTTGTACTTGGTGTCCTTGAACAAGTTGCGCGACACGCTGGTGGTGAAAGTGAGGTCGAGCCACTTCTCGCGGTTTACGAAATGCTCGAACACGATACGAGTGAGCCAAACGGCAGTGAAGAACGAGCAAACGATACCGATGATGAGCGTAGTTGCGAATCCCTTGATAGGACCTGTACCCGCCATGAAGAGGATGATACCTGTGATGAGTGACGTGAGGTTGGAGTCGAAGATGGCAGAGAATGCGTTGCTGTAACCAGCAGCAATCGCAGACTTCATGCCTTTACCTCCTCTGAGCTCCTCCTTGATACGCTCGTAGATAAGCACGTTGGCGTCGACCGCTGTACCGAGCGTGAGCACCATACCTGCGATACCAGACATGGTAAGTGCCGCTTGGAATGAGGTGAGGATACCGAGTGTGAAGAAGAAGTTGAGAATAAGTGCTCCGTTAGCCACCATACCCGGACGGAATCCGTACATCATACACATGTAGATCATCAAGATGATGAATGCGATGATGAAAGAGATGAATCCAGCCTGGATGGACTGCTGACCGAG
>CAMOTI010000151.1 GCA_946625675.1 uncultured Prevotellaceae bacterium
GTCAGAAATCCGAATCCGTAGCCGAAAAGCTGAACGAACGACGATTTCACTGAGAGGTAGCCGATGACGAGCGACTTGTTCTTGATGCTGGAGTCTACGAATACGAGAAGAATATAGAGCAGAACGGGCAGCAGAGGAAGCACCCACCATCCCACATGGGTCTTGCCCACAGGAAATCCCTGGCAGAAACTCTCGCCCATCGATGGATTCAAAGCCAGCAGTCGAAGCACCACGGCAGAGACAATGAGCAGAATCACTCCAACGGTGAACACCATCGGGAGCAGATGGACAATCTTGAGCGTGCCGGGATGGCGTTTCGTCAGGTTGATGCGTGCGATTCCTGAGTTGAACACCTGCTTGAAGAACTTGTCGAGATTGGTGCGGCGCTTGTGCCACACCCACGCGTCGGGGTATAGGCGGGTGGTGTAGCCATGCTCCAGAATCCTGTAGCTGAAGTCGATGTCCTCTCCGAAACGCATCTTGGAAAAGCCGCCCAGCGCATTGTAAACCTCGCGTTTCACCCCCAGGTTGTAGGAGCGGGGATGGAACTTGTCGAGCTTAGCCTTTCCGCCACGGATGCCGCCAGTGGTGAAGAATGAGGTCATCGAGTAGGAGATGGCTTTCTGCATGTCGGTGAAGGAGTCATGGGCACGGTCCGGACCGCCGAAGGCATCGCAGGGATGCTCGTCGAGGCTCTTCTCTACGGCCGACATATAGCCTTCTGGCAACACCACGTCAGAGTCGAGTATGATGACATACTCGCTGCCCGAACGCTCCACGCCGTAGTTGCGCGAAGGACCGGGTCCGGAGTTCTCCTTTGCATAATAATGGATGTCCAGACGGTCGGCATATTTGTCGGCCACATCCTTGCAGGGTTTCTGCGAGCCGTCCTCCACGAGAATCACGTCGAAGTCCTGCAGCGTCTGTTTCGTCAGGCTCTCCAGCAGTTCCTCAACTTCGTCCGGGCGGTTGTATACTGGTACAATGATGGAGTATTTTGGCATGTTTTTGTTTGTTTTTATTGGTCAGACAGGTCAGACGAGTCAGACAGGTCAGACAAGTCGGACAGGTCAGACAGGTCAGACAAGTCAGACAGGTCGGACAGGTCCGATTTTTCTGAGTACTCTGCATACTCTGATTATTCTGATTACTCAGACCTCTCTCTTGTCAGATGTCGTCACGAGGGTCGCGTTTTGTCAGGTCGCCTACGTAGATCACGTTCACCTTCCCTTCCTCGTCGATAAGCAGTTTGATGCTTTCGTCGTGGGTGTTGTGCAGCAGGATGGTGTGGTGGGGCAGCACTTCTCCGGCAGATGTGTTGGTCAGGGTAGAGCCTGGATATTTCTCAAGGATTTTCTGCTGAAGGTCGCCCATGATGTTGACGGCCGATGGCAGGTCGTAATCTCCGACTATCTTCGCTACTGCGCTTCTCACTTTCTTCGACGGTTGCTGCCTGTATAGCAGCACCTCGGCAGGGTAGCCCGCGAAACTGCCGTTCTTGTACACGTCTCCTATCTTGTGGGAGAAGGAGCGCATGAAGCCTTTGTCCTTCAGTTCCTTGTCGAATTTCGACACTTTGTTGCCCAACTCTACACCCATGAAACTCAGGTGCTGGCCATAGCAACAGGCCATACAGAACATGGACAGAATGGTAAAAATCAGTCGTCTCATAGCCTTTTTTTCAATTATTTGGCGAATTTACGAATTTTTGCTGACAATTTCGCTGAAAAGTAATAAAAAACTTATCCGCCCTCTCTTTTTTGGGTAAATTTGTGCTGTATTAAGAAGAAAATCTATGTAGGAATAAAGAGTTTTAAATTCCCCAAAAAGAAAACAGTGAATTCTTTGTTGCTGGAGATGGCATCCACGTTTCAAGACAATGACTATGACAAAAAAGGAACACCCCTTAAAAAAGCCATTGCTGATTTGTTTTCCAGCAATGGCTTTTTCTTCGTCCTGTGTTTGTAGGGTTGTTAGCCGATATAGAAATGGACCGTTGTCAATGTCCCTTGTAGTACTTCAAGGCTTCCGGCAACCATCCCTGTATTTGCTTGATGCGCTTGGCGTCGGACGGGTGGTCGCTGAAGATGGAGCTGCCGCCGCCTGTTGACGCCGCTGCCATTCGCTGCCAGAATGTGACGGCGACGCGTGGGTCGTAGCCGGCCATGGCTGCGAAGATGAGTCCGATGTGGTCGGCTTCGCTCTCCTGGCTGCGCGAGAATCCTGACGACCATGCCTCTGCACCTACGCCCAGTGCGGCAGTACCCAGCTGGGTCAGGTCGCTGCTCACTCCGGCTGCGGATGCCACTCCGCTGAGAATCGACATGCCGTACTGCTGCTTGTATGCGTTGCTCATTCGCTCGGCGGAGTGCTTCGCCACGGCATGAGCAATCTCGTGGCCGAGCACGATGGCCAGCGAGGCTTCGTCTTGGGTCACAGGGAGCAGGCCGTCGTAAACCACAATCTTGCCGCCGGGCATACAGAAGGCGTTAACTGACTTGTTCTCAACGAGGTTGAACTCCCATTGGTAGTTTGCCACCTCGCTGCCCAGGCCGTTGGCGTTCAGATAGTTCACTACGGCAGTGGCCAGGCGCTGGCCAACTCGTTTCACCATAGCGGTCTGCGCTGCGTTGCTCGAGGGCTTGGCCTTCTGCATATACTCTTTATATTGCTGACCACTGAGACTCAGGATTTGCTGGTCGCTAACCAGTAAGTTTTGCTTGCGCCCTGTCACTGGCACATGCGTAGTTGTGCCGCACCCAACCAATATGGCGGCTACGGCAGCAACAAACAATGATTTAATGCTTTTCTTCATGTTTTATGATTTTTGTTAATGTTGAAATCTGTGTGTGCAAAAGTCTGTTTTGCAGTCCTTTGGCATGTAGACAATGATGGAAGTCTGCATTAAGCCAATAATAGATTTTTTTACGACTGCTAAATTACAGCTTTTTTTTGAGATGACAAAGATTTTTCTCACTTTTTTGATTCCTTATTCAGACGACTTCTATTTGTCATCTATACAGAATTCAACTTTTAACATTCTTTTTTTAACTAAAACTACACTCAGCACTCTCTTGTCAAATCCTCTATCTGCTGAATCAAGTCGTCGTTGGTGCGCTGCATTTTCAGGTAGATGCGGACTCCGATGGTTCCTCCGATGAGTGCTCCGATCCCCATGCTGATCATCATCATTTTCGCATATTCTTTGGAGATGTTGTTGCTTCCAGAGGTATAGACCTCATACATCAGCCAGGCAACCCAAAGTACCACGACAATCAGTCCGATGATAGTCTGCGTCTTCCTGATTTTCTTCATCTTGACCAGTTTCTGAGACAGCTCCAGGAGGTTCTCGTTCATGATGGACTTGTCGGACAGACGGTTCACGTAGAAGTCCATGATGGAAGAGACGGCCACCATCACCACCGTGAAGGCATAGAACCACCATGAAATCAGCCCTTGGTATACCATACCGAGGAAGCACACTGCCACGAAGGGAATGCTCAGCAGCGCTATCCACCTGTATTTGTTGATCCACGACATTCTTGACTTCATGGTATGTCGCAGCATCTGCTGGTTCACGATTTCCTGCTTGTCCAGTTTCTGTTTGAGTATGTCCATCTGCTTGCGCATCTGCTCCAGCTCTTGCATATCTTTGTTTGTTTCCATAATCTTTTGTTTTTATTGAGTTAGTCTAAATAGCCAAAATAGAATAATAACCAAATAAATAATAAATCGTAAATAGTAAATCTAAATCATCAATACCCTTTCTTCCACGTAGCTAAATAGCCAAAATAGAATAATAACCAAATAAATAGTAAATAGTAAATTGTAAAATCGTAAATATCAATCACATTTTCTTCAGTTGCTCCTTGATGCGGAACAGTCTCACCGACACGTTCTTCGTTGAGATACCCACAATCTGTCCGATTTCCTCGTAGCTCATGTTCTCGAGCCACAGCAGGATGATGGCGCGGTCGAAGGGCCCCAGCTTGTTGATACGTTGTCGCAGCATGTCCACTTGCCGCGTGTCTTCGTCTTGGTCGGCGAACAGGTTGATGTCCATCGACAGGGGGATAGTGGCTTTTTTCTTCTTCTTGCGGTCCTGGCTGATGCAGGTGTTCAGGCTCACGCGGTAGACCCAGGTGCGGAGGTTGCTTCGGCCTTCAAAGCTCTCATATCCATTCCACAGATTGATGAGGATTTGTTGGAACAGGTCGTTCACCTCTTCCTCGTCCTTCGAGAACATGTAGCATACGGTATATATCGTGCTCTTTTGTTCTTTCACCATCCGGGCGAACTCCATTTCTGATTTGTTCATTGTATTCTTTTTAATTATTAAATTCAAGTCTGTCTCAACTCAAATTTCGTTAAATTTTAAATATTCAACTGACCATTAGACGCACTTGCGCCAGAAAAACTACACAAAACTACAAAAAAAACGGACAACACCAGAAAAATGTTGTCCGAATGATGATGTTTCTGTCTCACCAGAGGCTGCCTTTCTTCTCTCTGTCCATGGCGTTCTGGAATTCGATGAACTCTTCTTCCTCTTCTTCCCGTTCTTTGGCTTCGGCTATCCCTGGTCCGCCTTGTCCGCCGCCCGAGAGTGTTTCGCATACGAGGTGTGAGGTGATGATTCTTTCGATTGATGACTCTGGAGAGACATATTCTTTCTTGCGTTTCATTGTTTTTTAATTGGTTATGTTGTTTGGTAGTTTTTTTATTATTTAACAAGTATTTTTTTTCCGTTTGTGATGTATATGCCCTGCATCGGCCTGCTCACTCGTTGCCCTGCAAGGTTGTAGTAGATACCGTCTGGTTTTCTGCAGTCTGTGTTGACAGTGCTGATTCCTGTAGGTTCGCCTTCTACGACGTTCAGTTTTGTTGCTGTCGTCTGGCCCTCGTCGTGGCGGTAATAGATTCGGAAGGGTTGAACTTCAAGCACTCCCTCGCTCTGCCAGAACTGGTCGTGAGCGATGTAGTATGCGGGGGCTTCGCTGGCTATGTTGTATGTGGAGCTGTAACTTCCAACTGCGGCCCATCCTTCTGCCTCAGTCAGGCTTTGGTTCTGCTCCTCTTCTGTTCCTGATCCGGTTCCTTTGACCATGCTGAAACTGACGTTGTTGCCATTGGACTGCAGGCGTTTGAATGTGACGGGGGTGTTGGCTGGGGCTTCAGCGGCCTCCACGAAATACATGTTGTCGTTGCTCACGCCACGCAGTTTGTAGAACTGGATGAAGTCATTGCTTTCCACCTTGAACGGCAGTATGACGGCTCCCCATAGGTAGGTGGGCATGCTCCTCATATAGCTTGCGTTGCCGATGGCGAATGATGGTGCGTCGCATCTGAAGGAGTATCCGTCGTAGAGCACAAGGTTGCTGATGCTGTTGTCAGCCAGGTTGTTGTTCAGCGCTCCGGAGCTGGTGTAAATGGCTTTGGCCGACTTGACCACGGTGTTGGGGTTGGCCACGATGATGTCGCAGGTCACGGGCAGCGTGGTCTCCACGAGGTTGTCCTCTGTGTCGCTGGTGCTGACGGACTCGTAGTATGCTGTGCCGTCGCTGTCTTTGATATAATAAAGGTGTACGTCGTCGATGCTCATCCACGAAGTGCCTTCCATGTCGAATGCCACGGTCAGTAGTCCGTCTTCTTCCACCTGGGCAGTCACCGATCCCCATTGCCATCCCCTGCAGGTGCTGTTCTGGCTTGAGAATCCTCGGCTGCTGTCGTAGGGCATCTGCACGCCGTTGGTGTTGATCTGTGCCACGCTGGTGTTGTTGTTGCCTGTGCCGGTGAACGTGGCGCCTTTCGTGTCATTCAGCCTGGGGGTGATTTTCCCGCCGTTGTTGGCGCGTAGCGCAGCCACGAGCTTGTAGGTTCCTGCCGGCATGTTGCTCACCTGCTGGTAGATCGTGCCGTTGCTTGTCCGCTCCTGGTAGCCGTTCACGCCGCCTCCACGCCAGCTCTCCGAGAGCCATCCGATGAGGCTTGCGTCCTTCCATTTCCCGCTCTCTTCGCACGTGGGGTCCTGTAGCAGGAAGGTGGCGTCGCCGCCGTTGGCTATGATGTTGGCTTTGTTCACGGCTGTCTGGTCGGTGCTCTCCATTTGCTCGATGCGGAAGTTGTCGAACATCACGCAACTGCCTCCCGACTGCCATGTGATGGCTACAGTGGGCTGTACGTCCTGCTCGCTGTCGAGCGTGAAGTCCACACTGACGGTGCGCCATTCCATCGTGGGGATTATGCCGGCTGAGCCTTGGGTGAACGTGACGCTGCTGGCGCTTTTTCCGGCGCATGAGAGCACGAAGGATGAGGCTGCGCTGTTGGCGTATGCCGACTTGTAGTCGCATTTCAGCCGGTAGTTTCCGGCTGGCAGCGTCTCGGATCCAGCTTGCAGCGTTGTGCTGCCTGTGCTCCATCCTTGACGAAGGTAGTAGGCCTGTGTGCCGTCGGAGATGGTGCCCACTTTCCCGAAGTTGTTGTCGGTGTAGCAGTCGGCGGTCACAAGAAGTTTGGTCACAGCGGCTCCGCTTACGGTCCATTCCTTTGGGTTGTCGCATGTGTAGCCGCGCAGGCCGTCGGAGGCGTTGGTCACATTTTGGAGATGGCTGATGTCATCTTCTTCGAAAGAGGGGTTTTTTTTTATGAGGTTCTCTTTTTCTTCTTCCTGTATCTCTTCGTCGTTCTCCTCTCCGTAGATGCCAATTTGGTTGATGCTCACCTGTGTGCTTCCCAGCAGTTGCAGTTTCACGAACCGTGTGTTCAGCGCCTTGAAGGTCAGGGTCATCGTGCCGTCGCTCTCGGTTGTGGTGGTCACGTCTGGAATGGGGGTGTAGCTTCCTTCGCTTGTGGCATAGGAGGCAACCACGGTGGATGGTCCGTTTTGGCCGCTCTGGGGCTTGACGGTGATTTTGTCAATCTTATATTGGTTGCGAAGGTTGACGATGAGTTGCTCTTGCCCGTTCGATGCGTTGTTCAGCGTCTTGTAGTAGCTGTCGGTGTCGTTGTCAATCACGCTGAAGGGTAGGTGTGCACCGTCGTAGCTGTATGCGTCCACCGACTTGCCGTACGCCACGTTGCGGTAATTTCCAGGGAAGGGGGCGCTGACCACGCTGATGTTCCCTCCTGACAGTCTCACGTAAACAGACGTCAGTGAGGGAACGCTGACACTGCTGCTGTGGGCGGCCCCGTCTTCATCGATGATGGTGACGGTCAGGCTCTGTGCGCTTTTTCCTTCGTTCATGAGGTAGGCGGCTCGGCTGTTGCCGTCTTCCTGCACGGCTTTCAGCGCTGTGGCGCCCTTTACGAATATTTTCAGTTCGTTGGCTATGTTGAAGTTCCTGGCGCAGTGGAAGGTGCTGGTGGCGTTGTTGCCGGCGATGTCAGTCACTTGAGTGAACACGGGTGCTCCTTCTGGGCAGCTGACGGTGAGGTTTTCCCATGGCGTGTCGTCGTCAGCGAAGAGGTTTGCCAGTATCATGTAATAAGTTCCGTCGGGGTCGGGCACGAGCAGTCCGTGCCATCCTTCCGGCCAGCTGCTTTCCGTCGTGAGGTCTTTCACCTTGCTCTGAAGAGTGGCGGTCTGCTCAGCGGTCACCCCTGTGTAGTAGACGAATCCGCGAATGTGGTTCATCGACGTGCCCACGGCGCTGCTGCTGCCGTTGTAGCTGGGGTAGATTTTTGCGGTCATGATGGAGTTGTTGTTGCTCTTGTCGCCGAAAGCGCCGGTCACGGTCTCTCCGTGCTTGGTGACGACGAATCCGAGGTAGTTGTCGATGTTCGACCAAGGGCTGGTCCAGGTTGCGTAGCTGCTGCCGTCGGTCGTGACGTTTCCTCCCTGGTAGTAGATGGTGCGTTGGGTGTTGGTGAATTCGTCCACCGAGATGCCCATCAGTCCGCCTTGTTCGGAGCTGACGGTCGTGGCGCTGTTTGCTTTGAGCGCGTCGATGAGGATGACGGCGTTTCCGCTGGTGGCATAGAGGCAGAATGCCTGTGGTATGTTGTTGAAGCTGACCACACCGTTCATGGCGTAGGCGTCGGGGTACATGGCGTATTTTCCCGGAACGCTGACAGTGTAGTCGGCCTTGCTGTAGACGCCGAGCAGGTTGCCGGTGTGGTGGGTACGGAAGGGCACCATGATTTTTGCTTTGTCCACGCTGTTGGGCACGATGACTCCGGAATAGTCGGGCAGCGACGTGTTCCATGAGAAGCAAGTAAAGCGGTCTTTCGACATGCTTCGGATGATGTTCTGTGACGGGAAGTATTTGGTCTTGGCGTAGTTCTCGCGTAATTCCTCCCATGATGACGGATTGATGTCAGCCGTGGGCATCACCTCGTGCATGAGGTAGGTCATCATCACTCGGTGTGCCTCCACGCCCATGCGCCGCTGTGCCACGTCGGCTCTCAGCAGCCATGACCCGTCGGTGGTTGTGGTCTGACGTGCCTTGATGTTCTTGTAGGCCAGGTTTTCCAGCAGCAGCGCGTTGCGGTCGCGGTTGAAGCAGGCCTGGGTAGTGTACGACGTGATTTGGTCGAAGAGGAAGAGGCTCCAGTCGTTTCCGTTAGGCATGGCCAGTTCTCCGTCTGAAGTTGCCAGCCAGTTGAGAACCTGGTCCATTACCTCCTGGTTGTTGTGCATCAGGGTGTTCGACTGCCATTTCTCCGTCCCTGTGGTTCCCATCTGGAACATCTTCAGGGCGAGAGCCGCCTCTCCCAGCTCCTGCATCACCACGTTCTGGTAGCTGGTGTGGAACATATTGTGGTTCTGAAGCGTGTAGTCGTCGTAAAGGTTTTTCCCTTTGAAGAGGTCGGCTGCGCTTGTCCCGTTGTAGTTGGGGTCAATAGGGCTGATCTTCTGGGCGTCCTTGGCGTGGGAATAGCTGTTGACAGCGAAGAGCCGCATCCGCTCATACCATTGCCCGGCCAGCTCGTCATCAGGGAAAAGGCCCAGAGTGGCGGCAAGGATGTCCACTTCCCATCCGTTCTCTTCCGACTTCGTGTCGCCAGCATAGCCAGTGGGTATGTTTCGGCCCAGTTCATAGTTGCACTCGGCTTTCAGCATGGCATGGATATAGTCTTTCTGTCTGTCGCTCAGCTTGTTCCACTGGAAGAAGGCTGAATAGGCCACGGACATGGCCCAGAGGCTGGACTCCCACTGGTTGTCGCTCGTGCTTACGGAGCCCCAGTATTTGTTGCCACTGCATACTTTCAGCTTGTTGGCCTTGTGGGTGGAGTATGCGAAGATGAGCGACTTCATGGCCATGTCCTCGATGTCGGTCCAGCTTACGCCTGCCGGCAGGGTCACGCCAGCAGGCTTTCCGTATTTCACAAGGAACGCGCACACCATCGACAGGTCGGCATTGGGACGCACGCCCTGCTCATTGGCGGCAGCGGTGTTGTTGCCCTCTGCCGAGAAGAATCCGCAGGACTCGTTGACGGAGTTGGGCGCCTGGGCGTTGTTCCAGTTGTTCTTCATATAGAGTGAGAAGTCGGCAAGCATCTGCAGCATGTCGGCTTTCATCTCGTTTTCGCTTACGAATGTGCTGGTCAGCACTCCTTCGGTCGGACTCTGTGCGTGCAGCTGGGCCGTCGGCATCAGCAGGGCCAGAGCGAGTGCCAGGATTGTTGTCAGTTTTTTCATATTGTCAGTAATTAGTCGTAGTTCATGCATGTTGGCTAATAATCCCGATTTTGTCAGCTCTTAGAAATTCAATTTGTCATGCAAATTTAGTAAAAATAGTGCAAAATAATGTTTTAATTCCCGTTTAAAATTATTTACAAGATAAATTTTAGGCAGTTGAACGATTTTTTGTTATATTTGCATGACAATTTTAAAAATGTTTTTTGGGGGGATTCACTATCCTCGAAGAATCGAAATCTCGAAACATCGAAGAACTCGAAGCCTTGAATCCTCGAGGAATCGAAACCTCGAAGAAGCCCAAACTACATACTAAAATCACTCTCAACTCTAAAGTAAACTCAACTCTCAACTAAAAATACAACATGAAGAAATTATTTATGACCATCTGCATGGCCCTGGCGTTCCTGTCGGGCTCTGCACAGACAGCGAAAGTGGGCGGGCCCGACGGCAAGCTCCAGTTGGAATTTGAAGTCAGTGCCGGCACGCCGGCTTATTCCGTGATTTACGACGGAAAGACTGTCATCGAGAAGTCCCCGCTGGGATTCATCTCCAATATGGGCGACTATGCCTCTGGCATACAGCTGGTGAAGGCCGACGACGTGGTGAAAGTGGAGAAGTCTTACGAGCTGAACCGCTCGAAGCGCCGCTTTTGTGAGTACAAGGCCAACGCGCTGCGTGTCAACCTGAAGAACGCCAAGGGGGGCGAGTTCGCAGTCCTGTTCCAGGTGTCCAACAACGACATCGCGTTCCGTTACGAAATCAAGCCGCTGAAAGAGACGCGGGCGTTCAGGATGATGGAGGAGAAGACCGCATTCGATTTCCCTGACGGAACCACCACCTTCCTCTGCCCTCAGAGCGACGCGATGATAGGGTGGAAACGCACGAAGCCCAGCTATGAGGAGGAATACAAGGCCGACGAGCCGATGACATCGCGTTCGCAGTATGGCCATGGCTACACCTTCCCCTGCCTCTTCAAGGTGGACGGCGGCAGCCGGTGGGTGCTCATCTCCGAGACGGGCAACGACAGCCATTTCTGCGGGTGCCGTCTCAGCGACTATCAGCCGGAGGGACGCTACAAGATTGAGCTCCCTATGGCAGAGGAGAACAACGGCAACGGGTCGCTTGAACCGGCGTTCACGCTGCCCGGTGCCACTCCTTGGCGCACCATCACCGTGGGTAACACCCTGGCTCCCATCGTGGAGACCACCATTCCGTTCGACGTGGTGGAACCGCTTTACGAGCCCAGTCAGGAGTACAAGTTCGGACGTGGCACGTGGAGCTGGATTGTGTGGCAGGACAACTCCATCAACTACAACGACCAGGTGCGGTTCATCAACCTCGCCAAGGCCATGGGGTATGAATATGTGCTGATCGACAACTACTGGGACACGAACATCGGCAAGGAGAGCATGGAGCGGCTCATTCAGTATGCCCAAAGCCAGGGAGTGGACGTGTTCCTGTGGTACAGCTCCAGCGGCTATTGGAACGACATCACGCAGGGCCCGACCGACCGCATGGACAACCCCATCGTGCGCAAGCAGTGGATGAAGTGGATGAAGTCGCTGGGCGTGAAGGGCATCAAGGTAGACTTCTTCGGAGGAGACAAGCAGGAGACCTTCCGGCTCTACGAGCAGATCCTCTCCGATGCCGACGACTACGGGCTTATGGTCATCTTTCACGGATGCACGCTGCCGCGTGGGTGGGAGCGTATGTACCCTAACTACGTGGGGAGCGAGGCAGTGCTGGCAAGCGAGAACATCTTCTTCCAGCAGCATTTCGCCGACCAGGAGGCGTTCAACGCATGCCTCCATCCGTTCATCCGAAATGCCGTGGGGTGCATGGAGTTCGGTGGTTGCTTCATGAACCGCCAAATCCATAAAGGCAACAAGGGCGGCAACGTCCGTCGTACTACCGACTGCTTCGAGCTGGCAACGACCGTGCTTTTCCAGAATCCAATTCAGAATTTCGCCATCACGCCGGAGAACTTGGAGGATGAGAAAGAGGGTGGGGCACCGAAGGCGTCGATGGACCTGCTCCGCGAGATTCCAACCACCTGGGAGAACACCGTCTTTATCGACGGCTATCCTGGCAAGTTCGTGGTTCTGGCACGCCAGCACCATTCCACATGGTATGTCGTAGGCGTGAACGCCACAGGCGAACCCCTCAAGCTCAACCTCAACCTCACCGCCTTCATCTCGAAGGGTGACAAGGTGCGGCTTTATAGCGACAACATGAAAGACCAGGACCCGGACTACGATGCCAAAAAGACCGTACTTTCTCCTGAGACCTTCCCTGTGACGATGGCCAAGGACGGAGGTTTCGTCCTCATCAAGTAATGCACAGTTACCCCCTTTGTAAACTCGACTTTGCGATTTTGGCTATGTCAATGCGTATAATGGTCAATGTTTGAGGTAAATATGGAAAATTACGAAAAAAAATATGGAAAATCGTACATAAAATTTTGACGTGTCGAATTAATGTTATATCTTTGCAATCGATTAGCACAAGCTAATCTAATAATTCTCCCCGATTCTCTATAATTTTTTTTAGTGTCGGCCGCGTTGAGAAACGCGCCGACACATTTTTTTATTTATGATTTACAAATTACGATTTAATTTCTACAGGTGGGTAGCATAAGCCCGACATGCTGTGTAACGGAGCTGTAGGAGGTGAAAAATCCGTTTTTACACGTACGTCGCTCCTGATACGTACGACAAATACCTGTTAATAAGTGTTGGGCCTGGTACATATCATTATCATTGTTGCGCAAAAACAACGGTTTTTCATTGTTGAACACCTGAAAAGTTGTAACTTTGCAAGTGGATGAGTGAAAGAACGCTTAAAAAGTCACGAGATGAACAGGGACTGCTTCTCCACATATATGTCGCCGCTGGGCCAGATGACGATGGCAAGCGACGGACAGAACCTTACCGGACTGTGGTTTGATGGCCAGAAACACTTCGGATCCACGCTCACGTTCCACTCGGTGCAGGCTGCCGACGTGCCGCTGTTTGGAGATGTTCGCCGTTGGCTCGACATCTATTTTTCAGGCCGCAACCCAGGCTTCATGCCTCCCGTACGCTTACGCTCTTCCGATTTCCAGATGCTGGTGTGGCGCCTGCTCCTCTCCATACCCTATGCCGCCACCACCACCTACGGTGCTCTTGCCCGCACCGTGGCGCAAGAGCGGGGTGTGGAGCGTATGTCTGCTCAGGCCGTGGCAGGAGCCGTGGCCCGGAATCCCATATCCCTAATCATCCCCTGCCACCGCGTTATCGCCTCCGATGGGTCGCTTGCCGGATATGCAGGCGGCCTACAGCGTAAGGAGTGGCTACTCACGCTCGAGCAGACAATGGGGGACCGTTTTGAAAAAACAATTCGGTTTTGATGTGTTTTTCATTGCATTTCAGTAAAATTGGTATCTTTCCGGATAATATATGTACCATGGAATAAAAATAATGTGCGTAAATTTGCATCGAAGAAATATCTATTGGTTCCACAAAATTACACGTAAGAATTATGAAGAGAATTATTCATTGTTTCCTATTGCTGGCAGCCATGTTTTTCGTGTGTTGCTCCTCTGAGGACGAAACCAAGGCCGAGACCCCTGTACCTGCACCGACACCGGCCTCAGAAAATACAACCGGCAAGACGCTTGTCGTCTATTATAGCTATACGGGCAACTGCCGCACCATCGTCAACACGCTGACGAGTCAGCTGACAGCAGACGTGGTTGAAATCCAGCCAGCCGACAAGACCCAACGCTACGAGGCAAATGGGTATGCCATCGGAACTCAGCTGCTCAACGCCATCAAAGCCAACCCGGGCAGTGCGTCCAGCTATCCTGCCATCGACCCTGTCAGCACGAGCCTTGACGACTATGACAACATCATCATCGTGACGCCGCTATGGTGGAGCCAGATGGCTGCCATCATGCAGACTTACCTTTTCCAGAACGCTGATGCGATGTCGGGCAAGCACGTAGCGATGATCGTGTCGAGCTCATCCAGCGGTATCAGCGGGGTGGTGGCTGACGCCAAGCGGCTTCTGCCCGACGTGGAGTGGATGGGCGACGCGCTGCATATCCGTGACGCCAACCGCAGCCAGGCTTCCTCTCTCATCGCCGACTGGCTTTCCGGTCTTGACCTCCAGAGGGCTTCTGCCCAGGTCATGAATATCACCATCGGCGGCAAGACCGTCAAGGCGACACTGGCAGACAACAGTTCTGCCCAGGCCCTGTATGAGGCGCTTCAGCATGGTCCCATCACCTACGACGCCCATGACTATGGCGACTTCGAGAAAGTGGGTGACCTGGGGCAGAGTTTCCCACGCAACGATGAGCCCATCACCACCCGCCCTGGCGACATCATCCTTTATCAGGGAAGCAGCCTCTGCATCTATTACGACACAAACTCCTGGAATTTCACCCGCATCGGACGCATTGAGGGGATGACTCAGGATGAAATCAAGGACTTTGTGCGTGCCGGAGAGGGTAATGTCAGCATCACGCTCTCCCTGGGCAATGCCACTGCCATTCACCAGGTGTCCTCAAACGCCGCGGCCCTCAAGGCGGAAGGCTATATATCCATAGGCGGTATGCGGGTGGCGTCGCCATCGAGAGGCATTTTTATCAAGGACGGAAAGAAAATGCTGATACTGTGATATCAGCTTGCTCTTAACATGCAGCCCGGTTATTCCGGGCTGTTTCCGTCTTTTCCCCTGTATTCCGACGGCTTTGATTATGAAATAGGGTGGCTGCCAATTTCTTTCTCTAAAAAACAATCCCCGGACAGCCTTCAAATCTGTCCGGGGAATATCATGTTTGTCCTGAAGAACAAAAAGTTATCTTCTTGGCTGTGGCGCAATAGGTGCTCCCATCTCCGAGTTTTCCTTGTCGTTGTCATCCAGCTTGAAGAGCATGAATGAGGGGTTCTTTGCAGTACATGGAGTCCACTTCCCGCCGTCTTTTCCGTTCGGGTCGCTGTATTTGGCGAAGTTCGTCCAGGCTGTGAGCATACGCTCAGCCAGGTCCCTGTCCCCCTGTGTCCACGGCCGCCAGCAGTGCTTGAGCGACTTGAACACGAACCAGAGGTCAGATGAATGGAACGCACCTCTCAGCCGGTTGGTGATGTCCGGGTGTTTCCCGTCGTCAGGCAGCGGCCTTGCAAACTCGTAAGCCCATGCCTTTCCACCTTTCTCTGCCCGTACCTTGCAGAACTCGGCGATGCCCGGTGCCATGTCTCCCATGTCGTTGAGTGTGTAGCCAATCATGTAAGGCACATCTGCAAGGGTGCCGTCGCGGGTGGCGTCGTCGAAGCTTTCCTTGCTCACATAGCCGTCGATGATAGGCCGGTTGATGAGATACATATCTTCTTTCGTCACATTATTGTATAATTCAGCTACGGTATGCATCTTCTCTGTGGATGCCCGGCGCATCGATTCGATGGATGTCATTCCAGCCCAGTCCATCACTTTCTTCGTGTTCTGTTCCGCTTCCTGCAAGGATGGGTTGTAGGTGAAGAACCGGTTCACCGGTGTGGCGGGTTTTGCTTCCTGGCCCGCCTTCGCCGGCACGTTGATGCCGCCTCCGCTCATGATGACCGCTTTGTGGAACAGGCCGCGAGCGAGCGGAGACTCACAAAGTGTCTTCACGCTTCCTGCTCCCGCGCTTTGCCCGAAGATGGTCACATTGTCGGGGTCTCCTCCGAACTGAGCTATATTCGCCTTTATCCATCTCAGCGACTGAATCTGGTCGAGAATGCCGTAGTTTCCGGATACTTTATGAGGGCTTTCCGCAGAAAGACCGGGGTGGGTGAGGAAGCCGAACACGCCGAGACGGTAATTGATGCTGACAAGCACCACGTCCTTTGACGCCCACTCCTGTCCGTCGAACTCAGGCTCGGACCCCCATCCTTCACGGTAGCCGCCGCCATGAATCCAGAGCGCTACCGGCAGCTTCTTTCCTACCTGCCCCGGAGCTTTTGTCCATACGTTGAGATAGAGGCAGTCCTCGCTGTAAGGCGACTCGTCGCCATATCCCCATTCAGAGGTGTAACCGCCGGGATAGTGGACGGACTGATAGCTGGGATGCCCGAATTTGTCGCACAGGCGTACGCCATCCCATGCCACCACCGGCTGGGGCTCTTTCCATCTCAGATTGCCGATAGGGGGTGCGGCGTAGGGGATGCCTCTATAGACATACACACCTGGATTGTCGGCTTTCACGCCTTGGATTTGGCCACCTTCGATGGTGATGACCGGATTGCTCTCGTTGGTCCATGCACAAAGAGTCAGCAGCACGGACAATGCAAATAGGATTTTTTTCATGATGCTGGTGTTTTATAGAGTTAGCTTTTTGCTTGCAAAAATACAGTAAACAATCCATATCTCCTATCTTTCGTCCGATTAGTTTTACCAGATGTTTCAATATGCGAAATTTTTGTTTCAAATGAGGGTAAATATTTTATATGGCATTTCGAAAAAAAAATCTGATAATTCTCTGCCAATTAACTTACTGCGCCACCTTAATTATAAAAATATTTAATTGGAAGTCAAATCGAATTTAAAATTGTGTGTAAAAATGTGCGTAAAGATAGACAACACTCTTATCAATGGTCTTTGCTAAGTCAGATGCCATTAGAATGAGTAAATACACTGTTCACTATTCACTTCGTAGAATCTTGTCACGATTACCTTCGGTGAATCTCCTACGCCTCAACAATACTCAAGCAGGCTTGGCATTGTATTCGGCTCAAACGGAGATTTCGGCAAAGTTCAAACAAGTTTGACTTTGCACTCACTGCTCCAAGATTTCACTTAAATATTTTCACTTAATTTCCCGTTTCATCCGCCGGAATTCATAGAAGGTGATGGGGATGGTGAGTGTAAGCGACAGGGCGTCGGAGACGAACTGGCAGATTTCCAGCCCGAAGATTCCGAAGAAATAAGGCAGGATGATGAGCGCCGGGAGATAAAACAAACCTCGGCGACTGGCAGCCAGCAGGTTGGCTGCCACAGGCCGGTTGATGGTCTGCATCATCATGTTGCTCAGCATGATGAAAGGAATGAAAGGCATTGTGAGCAGCTGCCAGCGCAGAGCCGCAGAACCGATTTCCACGACATCGGGGTCGGAGCGGAACTGCATGACCACCTCTTCGGCGAAAATGAGTCCGAAGACGGTGAAGACAACGAGGAAGATGGAGCCGCATTTCACGGTGAACCAGAATCCGTCAATTACCCGCTTGTAGAGCTTGGCTCCGTAGCAGAATCCACAGAGCGGCTGGTAGCCGTGTCCCAGTCCGATGACCGCCGCATTGATGATGAATGACACGCGTATGACGATGGTAAGCCCGGCGATGGCCGCGTCGCCGAACCGGCTGGCCACGAGGTTCATCACGAGGGATGCGATGCTGCCCAGTCCCTGACGGGTGAGCGAGGGTGTTCCACCAGCCAGGATGGCCTTGATATAAACCTTGGAGAAGCTGAAGCGTCGCAGGTCGATGCGTTGGTTGTCGCAGTGTGCGGTGAGCCAGAGCAGGATGAAGAAGCTGACCGCCTGGCTGATGCAAGTGGCGATGGCAGCTCCGCGGATGCCCAGTCCGAAGGTGAAGATGAGCAGTGGGTCGAGCGCGATGTTGAGAATGGCTCCGCTCATGATTCCGTACATGGAGTAGGCTGCGTTGCCTTGGAACCGCATCTGTAGGTTCAGCGTGTACGACCCGATGATGAAAGGGGCTCCGATGAGGATGCAGCTCAGGTATTGCTCGGTGTAGGGCAGGATGGTTGGTGTGCTTCCGAGGCTGCGGCTCAGCGGTGTGAGCAGGAGCAGCCCGAATATGGTGATGAGCACTCCGAGCCCCACTCCGTAGCCAAATCCCGTCGCGGCCATGATGGCCGGCGTGTCCTTCTCCTTGGCGCCCAGGGCACGCGAGATGTAGTTTCCGCTGCCGTGGCCGAAGAAGAATCCGAATGCCTGGAATATGCTCATCACGGTGAACACCACACCCACGGCAGCTGTGGACTGCGTGTTGATCTGGCTGACGAAGTAGGTGTCGGCCAGATTGTAGAAGCTCGTCACCATCATGCTGATGATAGTGGGAACCGCCATGGTGGGGATGACCTTACGGATGGGGGCCTGGGTCAGGAATTCGTAGTTGTTACGGTGTTTCAAGACGGGTTGGTTTCGTTAATCAGTGCGGTTGTGAGAACCGGTGTTGTTTTCTTTTGAAATGAAACTTCCATTTGCAGGAGCATTCCAAAAAACAGAATTTATAGAACACTCCTTCAAGAAATCAATATGCAAATTTAACGTTTTTTTTTGACGTGGACAATTTTTTATGCTTTGATTTCATGTCGTGGCCTGTTGCTTTTGTTTTGGTTTCCGCTGAACTTGTTGTGTTTTTAAACAGAAGATGCAAATTTTCTTTCGTTTTTTAATTTTTTTCTTCGTTTTTACGGATAATTGTAATTAATTCCGTAACTTCGCTTTCTGAATAATTGGTGCTGCGGCTTTTCAGGAGGCGGCAGTCCGACAAACACCCTTTCCCGAAATGACAGAAAACCTACAAACAGTCCCTCACGAGAAGAATACAAAAATTCCGCATCCGCTGATAGCCTTCATTCCCATAGCCAGCTTGATTGTCCTGCTGGCGCTGATACTGACAATCTTCCATACCGACTCTCTGAACGGAGGCAGCCAGGTGGCGCTCATCTTTGCTTCGGCCATCTGCGTGGCCATCGCCATGTTCCGCTACAAGGTGAAGTGGAAGAAAATCGAGGGACAGATTGAGAAGACCGTCGGCGACATCTCCATCACGCTCATCCTGCTCTTGGAGGTGGGCATGCTCTCCGGGGCCTGGATGATTGGCGGTGTGGTGCCGACAATGATTTATTATGGTGTGCAGATCCTTTCCCCCAAGTTCTTCCTCGTCTGTGCCAGCGTGATATGTGCGATTGTCTCACTGCTTTCGGGCAGTTCCTGGACCACCATCGCCACTATCGGAGTGGCGCTCCTGGGCATTGGCCAGGCGCTGGGCATCTCGCTCCCTTGGACGGCTGGTGCCATCATATCGGGCGCTTATTTCGGCGACAAGCTCTCTCCGCTGAGCGACACCACCATCCTCGCTTCCTCTTCCAACGGGGTTGACATCTTTGAACATATCAAGTATATGCTCTATACCACCATCCCTTCCTTTGTCATCGCCTTGCTGATTTTCCTGGTTGCGGGACTCATGGGCGCCGGTGATTCGGCTGTGGATGTGGAGCAGTTCTCCAACGGCCTGGCGGCGAAGTTTAACATCACGCCGTGGACGCTGCTTGTACCTGTGATTACGGGGGTGCTGATTGCCAAACGTGTGCCGTCGCTCATCACCATCTTCCTGTCTGGCGTGCTGGCGGGTGTGTCTGCGTTGGTGTTCCAGCCGGAGGTGCTGCACGAGATAGCGGGGAAAGGCTATGAGGGGAGTATGTCGCTCATTGAGGGTCTTGCCACCACATTCTTTGGTCCAACCGCTGTGGACACGGGTGATGAGTCGCTGAACCAGCTTGTGTCGACGCGTGGCATGGCGGGCATGCTCAACACCATCTGGCTCATCATCTGCGCCATGCTCTTCGGAAGCGTGATGGTGGCCAGCCGCATGGTGGAGAGCATCACGAGGGTGATCCTGAGGATGGTCCGGTCGCGTACGAGCCTGGTCGGAGCCACTGCGGGCACGGGTGTGTTCATGAATATCGTGACGGGCGACCAGTTCATATCCATCGTCCTGACTGCCGACATGTATCGGCAGGCCTACAAGCACAAGGGCTATGAACCACGCCTGCTGAGCCGAACCTGCGAGGACGCCGCCACGGTTACGTCTGTGCTCGTGCCTTGGAACACATGCGGCATGACGCAGGCCTCTGTCCTCGGTGTGGCCACGCTGGCTTATCTTCCTTTCTGCTTCTTCAATATCCTCAGTCCGATTATGTCCGTCGTCGTGGCGGCTACGGGCTGGAAGATAAAAAAATCAGTTCCCCCGAAAGGGAACTGACAATTAAATTATCTTAGAAAATCTCTTATTTTGCTCCTTCCTCAGCTGCTGCTTCAGTTTTCTTGGTACGTGAGGCGCGGCGACGACGTGGCTTCTCTTCCTTCGGTGTGTCGAGAGTGACTCCGGCAAGCTCAGGGTCGATAAGAATACGTCCGCAGTACTCGCACACGATGACTTTCTTGCGCATACGTACATCAAGCTGACGCTGGGGTGGAATCTTTGCGAAGCATCCTCCGCAGGCGTCGCGCTGCACGTAAACGATTCCGAGTCCGTTACGGCTGTTTTTACGTATACGCTTGAAAGCATGCAGAATACGTGGCTCGATGGTGAGTTCCAACATCTTGGCTTTCTCGCGCAGCTTGTCCTCGTCGGCTTTCGTCTCGATGACGATCTCGTCGAGCTCGTTTTTCTTCAGCTCGAGGTCCTGCATGCGGTTGTCGAGCTCTTCTTTGCTCTTTTCGATGAGTTCCTGCTTCTTGGCCTCGGCAATTTTGGCCTCGTTGATGCGCTTTTCTGCCAGCTGGATCTCAAGGTTCTGGTATTCTATCTCTTTGTTGATGAGGTCGTACTCACGGTTGTTTCTCACGTTGTCGAGCTGCTGCTTGTAGGTCTCGACTTTCTGTTTGGCCGCCTCGATGTCGCCATGCAGTGCCACGAGGGTCTTACGAATCTCCTCTGTTTCGTTTGCCGTGTTGTCGATACGTGTGCGCAGACCTTCAACCTCGTCCTCGAGGTCCTGCACTTCGAGTGGCAGTTCTCCGCGGATGGTGCGGATGTTGTCGATTTCTGTGAGGATAGTCTGCAGCTGATAGAGGTTTCTCAGGCGCTCTTCCACTGACATCTCGCCTGCTGTCTTTTCAATTTTTTTTGCCATACTGCTTGTTTATGATTAATGATATTGAGTTTTTATGGATGATCTTATGAGGCTGGTTTTCAAGATTGTTTTGGACTCTCCTGATTTTTCAGCTGTCTTAGAGGTAGTTGATGGGGTTGGTCTCGATTTCGGTTTTCTCGATTCTGAGTTCGGGGGCCGCGCTTCTGATGACGGACTCAAGCAGTTCGATGGTGTACTGCTCGCTTTCGTAGTGTCCGATTTCCATAAGCTGAATGGAGTCGTCGAATCCGAAGAACCGATGGTAGCCGATTTCGCCCGTGATGAACGCGTCGGCTTGCTGGCTGATGGCGTCAGGAATGAGGAAAGCTCCTGCGCCTCCGCATACCGCCACTTTGGAAACGGTCTCGCCCGTCCAGCTGTTGAATCGCACGCTGTCCGCGTCGAAGGTCTCTTTCACCAGCACGATGAAGTCCTCGCGGTCCATCGGCTC
>CAMOTI010000152.1 GCA_946625675.1 uncultured Prevotellaceae bacterium
GGAAAACATATCGATGGCGGACAGAAGCAGAACGTCGAAGCGCCGTACGACAGAATCCCGGTGTTCGTGCCCGAGGGAGCCATCATCCCCTTCGGACCTAAGATGGAGTGGAGCGACGAGAAGCCGGCCGACGTCATCAACCTCTATGTCTATGCCGGACGGGATGCCAAGTTCCAGCTCTACGAGGACGAGGGTACGAACTACAACTACGAGAAGGGCAAGTTCGCCACAATCGACATAACATACAACGACAAGGCTCGCACGGTGTCCTTCGACGACCAAAAGGGCGACTTCGACGGCATGCTGAAAGCCCGCAAGTTCAACGTTGTCTATATCACCAAGGACAGTGCCAAGGAACTCAACCTCGATAATCCTGAAGGAAAACTCGTGGAATACAACGGTAAGAAAACAGAAGTACAACTTTAGTCAGTCTGTAGAGGGTCGGGGAGATTTTTGTAGAGACGCGCCACGGCGCGCCTTCAATTCCATTAACTAAAGACGCATCGAATGAAACAGATCATAAACCTCTTGTTGTTCACGCTTGCAATAACGACGGCTCAGGCCCGGCAACGACAGAACTTCGACGACAACTGGCTGTTTACCCTCGCTGACAGCGCTGACATGGCTAAAACAGCATACGACGACTCCTCATGGAGAAAACTCAACCTGCCACACGACTGGTCCATCGAAGGAGATTTCATGGCGTCAAACCCGGCCGGAGCTGGCGGTGGAGCCCTGCCAGGAGGGGTGGGGTGGTACCGCAAGCACTTCAGCCACGCAAAAAACGAAGGAGAACGGACCTTCATCCAGTTCGACGGCGTATACCAGAATTCCACCGTCTATCTCAACGGCCAAAAGCTTGGTACACGGCCATACGGCTACATCTCCTTCCAGTACGACATCACCGACCAGCTCAACGACGGGCAGAACGTCATCGCCGTCAGAGTGGACAACGGGCAGCAGCCCAACTGCCGCTGGTACAGCGGATCGGGCATCTACAGGCATGTGTTCCTCCTTTCCACAAGCAACACGCATATCGCTCAATGGGGAGTCTTCGTCTCTCCGAAACTGACCGACGACAAAAAGGCGGCCGACATCGATATCCAGGTTGAGGTGGAGAAGGCGGGAAAAAACACGAAGGTGGTCAACACGCTCATGGATGCCGACGGAAAAAAGCTGGAAAGCGCTTCACAAAAGTGTATCGGAACTCCGGCAGAAGGCAAGGCCACCACTTTTAAGTCAACAATCAAGCTGAAGAATCCAAACCTTTGGTCGGTCGACAAGCCATACCTCTACAAGGTGTTGACGGAAGTGTATGACGGCAAGAAACTCGTGGATTCTTACACCACCACCACCGGAGTACGCTCCTTCCGCTTCGACTCCCAGAAAGGATTCTCTCTCAACGGCGTACCGATGAAAATCAATGGCGTCTGCATGCACCACGACCTCGGGTGTCTCGGAGCGGCTGTCAACGACGACGCAATAAAACGGCAGCTGGTGTCGTTAAAAGAGATGGGGTGTAATGCCATTCGCATGACGCACAACCCGCCGGCACCCGAACTGCTCGATATGTGCGACTCCATGGGATTCATCGTCATGGACGAGGCGTTCGACATGTGGCACAAGAAGAAGACGAAGTACGACTATGCGTCATATTTCGATGAGTGGTTCGAGCGCGACCTCACGGATTTTATCCGGCGCGACCGAAATCATCCGTCCATCCTTGTCTGGAGCACTGGAAACGAGGTGCTGGAGCAGTGGAGTTCGAGTGGGGGAGAGGACCTCTCCATCGAGCAGGCCAACCTCATCCTCAACTTCGGACACGACGCATCACAACTCAGCAACTCTGACGAGAAGTCCACCAACACGCTACTGGCTGAACGACTGGCACAGATTGTCAGGGAACTCGACCCGACCCGACCCGTCACGGCGGGATGCAACGAGCCGAACCCCAACAACCACCTCTTCAAAGGGAACGCAGTGGACATCATCGGCTACAACTACCACAACCAGAACGTGGCCGACGTGCCCAAGAACTTCCCGGGAAAACCGTTCCTCTTCACGGAGAGCAACTCCTCGCTCCACACACGCGGGTTCTATGTCATGCCGTCCGACTCCATCGTCAAGGCGCCTAAGGAATGGTGGATGCCATACACCGACCCCTCATTCATGTGCTCGGCGTACGACAACTCAAGGGCTTCATGGGGAAACCACCACGAAGAGACTTGGGACCTCATCAAGCACAACGACTTCGTGTGCGGACAGTTCATCTGGACAGGATGGGACTACATCGGAGAGCCCACGCCGTACGGATTTCCGGCTCGCAGCAGCTATTTCGGTATCGTCGACCTCGCCGGATTCCCAAAGGATATGTACTACTTCTATCAGAGCGAGTGGACCGACAAGGAGGTGCTCCATCTCTTCCCCCACTGGAACTGGATGGAGGGGCAGACGGTGGACCTGTGGTGCTACTACAACCAGGCCGACGAGGTGGAGCTGTTTGTCAATGGCAAGTCGCAGGGCATCCGCCGAAAGGAGAACGACCATCAATACCACGTCATGTGGAGAGTCCCCTTCGAGAAGGGAGAAGTCAAGGTGGTGGCCAGAAAAGACGGAAAGGCAGTGAGAGAGAAGACGATAAAAACGGCAGGAGCTCCCCATCACATCCGCCTCACTCCAGATAAGACGGTGCTCGATGCCGACGGAAAAAGCCTCGCCTTCGTCACGGTGGAAGTGCTCGACAAGGACGGAAATATCTGCCCGCTCGCAGAAAACCAAATTCATTTCGCTCTGAAGGGCGACGCCACGATCGCAGGAGTCGACAACGGGTCGCAGACCTCCATGGAGCGATTCAAGGCCAACCATCGCAAGGCGTTCTTCGGAAAATGCCTCGTCGTCGTACAGGCAGGAAATTCCCAGGGCAGTATCATCCTGAAAGCGCAGGCTCCCGACCTCGAATCAGCGGAAATCACCCTGAAGGCCCAATAATAAAGCCTCGAGGCCTTGAAATATCGAATTCTCAAATTCTCGGAAAATTTCCCTAAAAATAACCTCAAAAAAATAACTGAAAACTATATCCTAATGAAGAAAACGATTTTATGTACTGCGTTGTTCCTGGTTGCGACTGCGGGCCTTGCGCAGCAGAAGCGGGCCATACCCCGGGACGCTGATCTCGAGGCGAAAATAGAGAACACGCTGAGTAAGATGACTCTCGACGACAAGGTGGGTCAGATGCTTGAGCTCAATCTCGACATCATGGGTCAATACGGTCCGGACGGCAAGTGGCGGCTCAACGAGACGCAGCTCGACACCTGCATCTCCAAACACCGCGTAGGCTCCATCCTCAACGCCCCGGGTACGCGGGCTGCTACTGTGGAGCAGTGGCAGAAGTGGATCCGGCTCATCCAGGACAAGTCCATGAAATACCTGGGCATCCCCGACATCTACGGACTTGACCACAACCACGGCGTAACATACACGCAGGCGGGAATCCTCTTCCCGCAACCCATCAACCTCGCCGCGTCGTTCAACACGCAGCTGGCCAAGGACATGGCTGAGGTCACTGCCTACGAAAGCAGGGCTGGAAACTGCCCGTGGGTCTACAATCCGGTGCTTGACCTAGGACGCGACCCGCGTTGGTCACGCATCTGGGAAAGTTTCGGAGAAGATGCCGTCGTCAACGCCAGGATGGCGGAGGCTGAGGTCAGAGGATATCAGGGAGACGACCCCAACCACCTCGGAAAATACAATGTTGCGGCGTGCGTGAAGCACTACATGGCTTACGGAGCACCGTTCACGGGCAAGGACCGCACGCCAGCCTATCTCTCGCCGGCTATGCTCCGCGAGAAATACTTTGAGCCGTTCCGTGCGGCTATCCAGGCTGGTGCCCTCACCATCATGGTCAACTCGTCCAGCATCAACGGCGTGCCGGTGCATGCCAGCTATGAGTACCTCACGCAGTGGCTCAAGGAGGACCTGCAGTGGGACGGAATGATTGTGACCGACTGGGCGGACATCAATAACCTTTTCACTCGTGAGCGGGTGGCAAAGGACAAGAAAGATGCCATACGCATCGCCATCAATGCGGGAATCGACATGTCGATGGACCCTTACAGCGTGGACTTCTGCATCCTGCTCAAGCAGCTGGTCAACGAGGGAAAAGTCAAGATGGAGCGTATCGACGATGCGGTTCGTCGAATCCTGCGCGTGAAATACCGACTCGGACTTTTCGAACAGCCCAACACGGGAGGTAAGGGATATGAGAAGTTCGGTTCCGACGAATTTGCCCAAAAAGCACTCAAGGCAGCTGAGGAGTCGGAAGTACTGCTCAAAAACGACGGAATCTTGCCGCTCGCCAAAGGAAAGAAAATACTTCTCACAGGTCCGAATGCCAACCAGATGCGCTGCCTGAACGGCGGATGGAGCTATTCTTGGCAGGGCTCCAAGGTGGAGGACCTCTCCGAACGCTACAACACCATCTATGAGGCACTTTGCAATAAATACGGAAAGGAAAATATTGTGCTTGAGCAGGGCGTCACCTACAACGAGAAAGGACAATACTTTGAGGAGAACGAGCCGCAGATAGACCGTGCGGTCAATGCAGCCCAGAGCGCCGATGTCATCATCGCATGCATCGGAGAGAACAGCTACTGCGAGACGCCGGGCAACCTCACGGACCTTTGGCTCTCACAAAACCAGCGCAACCTCGTCAAGGAGCTTGCCAAGACTGGCAAGCCTGTCATCCTCGTACTCAACGAAGGCCGGCCTCGCCTCATCGCCGACATCGAGCCGCTGGCAAAGGCCATCGTACACGTCTTCCTGCCGGGAAACTATGGAGCTGACGCACTGGCCAACCTGCTCGCAGGGGATGCCAACTTCTCTGCCAAGATGCCATACACCTATCCTAAGGAAATCAACTCGCTGGCCAACTATGACTATAAGGTCAGCGAGGAGGTCGGAACCATGGACGGTGCCTACAACTACGACGCGAAGGTGTCGCTGCAGTGGCCGTTCGGTTACGGAATCAGCTACACCACATACGAATACGCCAACCTGCGGGTCGACAAGAAGGACTTCAAGTCGGGCGACATACTCAACGTGTCTGTCGATGTCAGAAACATCGGCACATGTGCTGGAAAGGAACCTGTGCTCCTCTACAGCAGCGACCTCGTCGCTTCCCTCGTTCCGGACAACAAGCGCTTGCGTGCTTTCCAGAAGGTAGAGCTGCAGCCAGGGCAGACCAAGACCGTCACATTCCAACTCCCGGCCAGCGACCTCGCCTTCGTCGGAGCCGATGGCAAGTGGATCCTCGAGGAGGGAGAGTTCCGCCTCTCCTGCGGCGGACAGACGGCTCTCATCAACTGTACCGACACGCACAAGTGGGACACTCCTAACAAGGATTGAAAGAGTCCCCTTTTGATGCAGCGTCTGCATACACTAACTGACAACTTATAACAAGGAGGCAAGTATCGCAAACAGATACTTGCCTCCTTAATTTTTTCATTATGTGGAATTGTAAAATAATCAGCTCAGACCTACAATCTGGTCGCCTATCACGTCGATATGCGTGGCACTCGGCACCTTCGGCAGTCCAGGCATCCGCATCATGTCGCCAGCTACAGCCACGATGAAGCCAGAACCGCGGTTGATCACAATCTCGCGGATCTTGATGGTGAAGCCGAACGGGGCACCATGGCGCTTAGGGTCGTCGGTGAACGAGTACTGTGTTTTAGCCACGCAGACGGGGAACGACTGATAGTGGGGGTCTTGTTCCACGCCGGAGAGCAATTTGCTTGCTGCACTGCTGAATTCCACGACCTCGGCACGGTAAATGCGCTTGCACACGGCCTCGATGCGCTCCTTCAAACTCATGCTGCCATCCACGGAGTAGATGCCGTCGGGTTTCGGACGCGACGGATTATTCTCTATCTCCTCCACCACAACTCTGGCCATTTCCGCAGCGCCCTTGCCGCCTTCGCTGAACGCGTTGTTCACCACGCACTTCACGCCAAGCTTTTCCTTGCAGTGGGTAATCACGGCGTTGATCTCGCCTTCGTCGTCGTCGCCATAGCGGTTGAGGACCACAACCGTGTTCTGCCCGAACTTACGCAGGTTCTCAACGTGGCGGTCCAGGTTGCCGAACCCTTTCGTCAGCGGCACCATGTTCAGGTCTTTCATCGTCTCCTCTGTCGCGCCGCCGTGTAGTTTCAGACCGCGCAGGGTGGCCACGAGCACGGTCAGCTTCGGGTAAACACCCAGTTTTCGGCATTTGATGTCGAGGAATTTCTCGGCACCCAGGTCTGCACCGAATCCGGCTTCCGTCACTACATAGTCGCTTAGGCTCAGGCCCAGTTTCGTTGCCACCAGCGTGTTGCAGCCGTGGGCGATGTTGGCGAACGGGCCGCCGTGTACTATGGCGGGCGTGTTCTCAGTGGTCTGCACCAGGTTCGGCTTCATCGCGTCTTTCAGCAATGCCACGATGCCGCCCGTGATGCCCAGCTCTTTCACCGTGAACTCGCTGCCGTCCTGACGGTAGCCCAGCAAGATGTTGTCGATGCGCTGGCGCAGGTCCTCAATGTCGGTGGCCAGGCAGAGGATGGCCATGATTTCTGAGGCGGGCGTGATGTCGAAGCCCGACTCCGTCACGATGCCATTGCCTGCAGGACCCAGGCCGGTCACGATATGGCGAAGGTTGCGGTCGTTCACGTCCAGCACTCGTTTCCACAACACCTGCTTCAACGGAGCCACTGTCGCCCGGTTCTGATGGAAGTAGTTGTCCATCATTGCCGTAATCATGTTGTGGGCGGAGGTCACGGCATGGAAGTCGCCGGTGAAGTGAAGGTTGATTTTATCCATCGGAAGCACCTGGGCGTAGCCGCCGCCACAGGCACCCCCCTTCATGCCGAAGCAGGGTCCGAGCGAAGGCTCACGAAGCACCACCATCGACTTCTTTCCGATGTGGTTGAGGCCGAGCGACAGACCGATGCTCACGGTGGTTTTTCCGATACCGGCTTTCGTGGGGCTGATGGCAGTCACCAGAATCAGGTTCGACTCCTTGGCCTTCTCTTCGTCAATGTATTTGAGTGGAACTTTGGCCATATAGTGGCCGTATGGCTCCAGGTCGTCGTTCTGGATGCCTAAGCTGGACGCTATGGTTTCTATGCGCTCCAAGTGCGCACTGTTCGCAATTTCTATGTCTGATTTCATTTTTAGTAATTGTTTTTTTCCATTCTTCTTGCAAAATTACGAATAAATTCCCGAATTTCAATGAATTTATGCGTCCTTTCGCTTTTTTTAGGTTTCCTTATAGCTTATCATATCCATACTTGCCATTCCTCCCCCTCAGTTCCTTTCGTTCCATCCAGTTCATGTGCCACTTCCGCAGGCCTGTTAGTGTGCCATCGGATTCTCGCTTATCAGTTGGTATGTTTCCCTGATGGTCTTTATGTCCGTTGTGATAGCATGATTACGACCTTCCACAGCATTAACAAAGGCCTCTGTTTCGTTGAAATAGCCTTGTGAGTATATTTGATTGTTTGCCAATATGGGGGTGAAATAGTTTCGCTGACAGAGGATTTCTTTTGTTTCATGATGGGTGTGCAGTTTCTCCACAGGGATGCCGAAGGCGGTGGAGGAAGTGGGTGAGAAGGTGAGTTCCTCCATTTGCGAGAGATGATAGATTCCAGATTTTGTGCAGACCTTCAGGGTTTCCTCTGCGGCAATCCATGTGCAGGATGTGGAAAGTTCCAGTGTGCCGACGACGTGTGGATGCTGAAGCATGAGGAGGTATGAGTCCTTGGCGACCTGACGGCAGACGAGGATGTCTGGTTTGCCAAACAGGAAACAAACGAGGTCGAGGGGATGGATGTAGAGGTCGAGCAGAACATCACCCTCCGGGTACGCACCTGTGAGGTAATGCAGGTCGTAACTGACAAGATGCGATTTGCCGAGACGCTTCTTCAGTAGTTGCACGGCAGGGGCATAACGTTTCTGTAGTCCAACCATTGCGACGGGCGAGCCGTAGAGCTGCTGTAAATCAATGAGCAAGTCGAGTTCTTCTAATGTCTGACAGGGCGGCTTCTCTATGAAAAGTGATTTGCCACAACGAAGGATTTGTGAGGCAATAGAGAAATGGGACGACGGGGAGGCAGAGACGAAAATGCCCTTGACGGTTTCATCTTTGAGAATCGTGTCGAGTGAGGTAGTGGCTTTCACGCCAGGGAACTTCCGTTCTATCAGTTGTGCTTTCCGTTCTGACGTGACGCAGATATATTTCAACGGCACACCAAGGTAATGCAGTACGGGATAAAGGTTGGTGAGAGAGTGTTGACCCATGCCCACGAAGGCATATTGATGTTGGCACGTTTTGCGCAGGTAATTCTCTGTGCGCATCCGCTTGTGTCGGTTGATGATTTCCTGTATCATTGTATTGATTTTAGATGTTTGTGATATGTCTGCTTAGGGTCTGCCGTCCATTGGTATTGGCCGTAGAACTTCTCAATGAGCCATTTGGGCAACAGCCGCTCAAAGTTGCGGACGAGGATAATGTCATACTTGCGATGGAAGTTAATCCAGCAGGCGTTGCAGTGACGGGAGTAGTGGCATTGGGCCTGACAGGCTGATGTTCCGTTGAAAATCGTGTCAAGCGATTGCTCATGGATATTTCCTAACACCACATCAAGATTCTGACAGAGCGGAACGTCACCATTGCTATGCACCACGAGGCAGCTCATGATGCTCTGACAGCGCAGTCGAAGGTGCCCGTTTCGCCATTCGTCATAGAGTGCCACAAAATCGTAATTCTCTTGCGTGTCATGGATACTTGGGGGAATCTTCTTTACGAAATCTGATGCTGTAAGCAGTTCGCTCGTCGTGTCGAAGAAAGCCATCGTTCCATAGATGCCGATACGGACATCTATGCCGTAGTGCTTGGCAATGTCTATGACATAGGCCATATCTTCAAACTTATTCCATGGTGACAGACAGAACATCAGCGACACAGACACCTCATTTTTCAGAGCTTCAACCACCTCAATCACCCGGTCGTAGCCATCGCGCCCACGCATCCGTTGATAAGTATCGCGCCCGCCGTCGAGAGAGACGTACAGATGTCGCGGCTGATGGAGACGGACGGCATCTATAACCTGGCGGGGCGCGAGGCAGTTTGAGAGCAGCGTGTAGTTTGGATGGTGCTCATGGAACCACGCCATGATTTCCTCAGCCTGTGGATGAAGGATGAATTCGCCACCCTCCAGACCTACTATTGTCCGAGCGGTCACACATCGGCTTTGCATGATTTGCTGAATGTCACTGAGTGAAAGATGCTCCACTGGCCGTTTCTGCCAGATGTTGCAGTGTTTACAGCGTGACTGACAAGCAGTGGTTGAGTAAATCATAAGCTGCGACAGCCGTTTGTGGCGTGGCCGCATGACGTTGTTCAGATAGAGAAGCCCGTTATGGACGTAATCATAGATGCTATACATACAGGTTCGTTGTAATTTTGTTATCTACTTATAAAGTCCAAAATTGCAACGAATGACTGCTTCGTAATTGGCTTATTTCTTTTGTTTGTCCTTACTTTCCATATGTTTGATGAAAGATTCCAATTGTGCGGCTCGATCGATGCGGTTGTTCATAGCCTGTTCCTCGTTATTGAGTTGTTGCGGCTACCACGTAAATCTGATACCTAAGGGCAAGGAGATGTTGAACGGATGCTTCGTACGGTATGTTTCTATTTGAGACCCTGTCGGGATGTAGTATTGCAAGCTTGGCTCTACGAACAGCCCGATGTTGGGCGTGAAATTGTATTGCAGGCCGAGGCCCGTGCTGACCGACCACTGCCACGGAGCATGGATGCTGCTCTTGTCGGTAGCCTCCAATATGCCATGTAGGTAGTAACTTGTGCTGACCGGCGAATAGAGAGGAATCTCCGTGGTGACGCCGAGACTGCCATACAGCGCCCATGTCTTCCTTTTATATATGTTGTAGGTGCCTTTTACGGGGATGCCGAGGTAGTGGATAGTCTGTTGCTCATTGATCGTATTGCCATTTGAACCCATCTCAAATTCGGACTTCAACCTACTATAGCTCAGACCGGTCTCAAGCCCAAAGCGATTGTTCAGTCTGTACTTCAATGACAGAGAGAAATTGATAGGCATGTCGTGGTGACTCTTGCGCACAATCTTGTCTGTGCCGGTACCGGGGGTATCTCCGGCATTATTCAGCGCAATGTTCATAATGACGCTTCGGCTATGACTGCTACCGTCATCAGGTTCTTCTGCCAGGAAGGCCGCATAGTCGCTCCAGTTCTCAAAGGTGACAGGAGACGGTGGCTCACCCGTCGTGGCTGTCATCGACGTTTTTGTGAAACTGTACGGACGGTTATAATTCTGTTCTCCAAAACCTCCAGCATATGCAAGATCCACCGACCATTTTTGCTGACGGCGGGTACTGATGGCTGGCTTTTCAGGGAGTAAGTCTGCGATGTCGTAATGTGGCATTTCCGCCTCGTGCATTGTCTTTGCCGTATCGTTCGGTATCGTGTCTGTATTTGAATGTTCTTGTGCAACCATATTATACAAAGAGTCTGCCTTGGTGGAATCCGTAACCTGTGCGATTTCCAATGGGAGGGTGTCTGTTGCAACAGGGACAGTACGATGCACAGGCAGAATCCCCGACGTTTTGGTGGCCCTGTCGGTAGCAAGAGTCTCACGGTTACCGCCGCCTACCCGTAGCCTTTGGGCAATCGCCGGCTCTTGTGGCTGTTCTGTCAGAGAATCTTTCTGCGATTCTTTCGGCGTATCCTTCTGTTTTGCCACAACTGGCTTTCCATCCTTGACCGCAGTATTCCCTTTTCTGAATAGATAAAACGTAATGGAAACAAGCAGTAACAGTAGTCCGGCTACCCAATACTGCTGCATCATCTTTCGGAGCATCTTCTTCGCCCGTGCCAATTGTGATGAAGACGAATGTGGCTCAATACCCAGCATGTCGGCAATCTCCTTATGCGACATCCCCTCGAATACCGATAGCCGGAACACCTGCCCATAGCCATCCGGCAGACGGTCAACGAGCCGCAAAACATCTTCCAATGGCACTCCTCTCACTTCGCTCCCACCTTCAGTTATCTGCAAATGCTCTGCTTCTTCCAGTTGCACGAAAGTCATCTTTGCCAGATGGTCTTTATATTTCGATGCCACATTTCTCGTTATTGACATCATCCATGCTTCTGCCTTTCCGTTGTCGCGAAGCTTGTCAAAAGAGGTGAAGATAATCACGAACGAGTCATGCAATACGTCGCTGATGGCTTGTTCATCACTGATATACCGACGGCACACGCCCCTCATCTTCTGGGTGTATGCCTTGTACAGTTCTCCGAGGGCATCTGCATCCCCCTGTCTGCACCGTTCTATCAACTGTGTAACTTCCATCGAAAACATGATGTCTCTATCTATTATGTCCGATAATCATGTAAAAGACTGCACGAAATTACGACTTTTTTATCTAATGAGCAAAATACTACAATAATCTATGCAGGCGAAAGGGAAGTTTCTGATTGATAATGGCAAGAAAATACCATCGTTTGGTGTCTTTTTCGGCTCACCTCTGTTCTTCTTCCACATGGCGAACATGCGGATAAAGGTGTCTGTTATGTTATGCCCGAAATATGTGAAAATTAAACGCCCCGTCTCGGCTTTTGCCGAGGCGGGGGTATAATAGGTATTCACTTTCAGGATTTTAGCAAAAAACGTTTACAGCACTGACCGATTTTAACCAAAAAACGATTACTGCATTGACCGATTTATGATAAAAACGGTTACTATACTGACCGATTTTTATTAAAAATCGCTTAGTGGAGTGGCCGATTATGGCTAAAACCATTTACTGTATCAACTTCTTTCTGCCTAAAATAAGGACTCAGTTGTTTGATTGTATTCCTGTCCCGTCACGCTTTTCAAATAATATCCTTACTTTTTATTACAAAATGTCAGAAAAAATGGCTATATTTGCAGAAAGAATACCAATTTTTATGTTTAGTATGATGAGAAAAATCTTAAGGCTGAATTTGTTAAGGAGCGTAGCCCTGTTGTTTGTCATCACCGTCATGACGTCTATGGCCCTTTCATGCTCATGCTCTTGTTCCTGCTCAGGAGATGAAGAGAATATATCGGACTCATTGAGTCTGGAAACAGATAATCCTTACCGCATTCTTGACCTCGACACAATCCCCGGCCGGCATGCCCTCGACACCGTCACGGCTGAGTCCTGGCTGCTCGTGGAGGCAACTACTGGCATCCCTATTGCAGGAAAGAACTATAACAAACGGATGTTTCCGGCAAGCCTCACGAAAATCATGACCTGCATCCTCGCACTCGAACGGGGGCAGGACAAAATGAACGACACAATATGCATATCTGAGGACGTGTTCATCTCAAAAAACTCACGAACCCGGCTCAACGACACCTACCTGATGAAAAAACTCATACTCGAGATGATGATGCTCAGCGACAACGACGCGGCTTATGCCATTGCAAAGCATGTTGCCGGAGACACACTCAAGTTCTGCAAGATGATGAACAAAAAGGCGAGGGCACTCAATATGCGCCGAACCCATTTCGCCAACCCTAGCGGGGTGCCGAACCCGAAAAACTACAGCACTGCTGCAGACCTCGTCCGTCTCGTCGGTTACTGTATGCAGAACCCGCAGTTCGCCAAGATCGTAGGCACGCTCGAAGAGGACATCAAGCTGGCCGACGGACGGCACATGCCCAGCAAGAACACCAACCGGCTGCTCGAGGAATATCCGGGGTGTATCGGCGTGAAGACAGGATTCATCAACGCATCCGGGGGATGCTTGGCCGTAGCTGCACAGCGCGACGGCATCACTCTCTATCTCGTACTTCTCAAAAGCAAGTACGGAAAGCGCTTCTCTGAGGCACCGCTCATCCTCGACTTCGGATTCAACGTCGTCAAAGCTGCCAAGAATGCGCTAAGCAATCGCTAATCCTCCTCTGTCTTCCGTCCCCATGGCTCATTAAAACTTCCAACTTTCTACTTTCACCATTCAACTTTACAGGTTATGGTAACATAGTCCATGTTTATTCTCCTGTTTTTTCATAGAAAGTTTGATCCTTTTTTGCTAACTTTGCAAAAAATCACCATAAACGACTAACTATTATGACAATGAAACGAACGCTGATGTTTTTGCTCATTCTTTTATCTGCAGCCCTCTCCTTCGCGCAATCCTCACGCGAAGTCAGTTGGGACAGCAAAAGCCTCATCATCGGAGGTAAACGAGTCATCCCCGTCATGGGCGAGGTACACTATTCGCGTATCCCTGCTGACGAATGGCAGACGGAAGTGAGGAAGATGAAAGAAGGAGGCGTCACCATCATCGCCACCTATGTCTTCTGGAACCATATCGAGGAGGAGGAGGGCATCTTCCGCTGGGACGGCCAGCGCAACCTCAGACGCTTCCTCGAAATCTGTAAGCAGGAGGATATGCCGGTCGTGCTCCGTCTCGGCCCCTTCTGCCACGGCGAGGTGCGCAACGGAGGCATACCCGACTGGGCTTTCCGTATCAAGAACAAAGAGGGCAAAAACATCTCGTTGCGCTCCCAGGACCCGCTCTTTCTCAACATCGTGGAGAGGCTTTACCGCCAGATCTTCACGCAGGTGCAGGGGCTCCAGTGGAAGGACGGCGGACCGGTCATCGCAGCTCAGTTCGACAATGAGTTCCGAGGCAAAGGCGAATACCTCATGGACCTGAAGAAAATCGCCACCAATATCGGGTTCGAGCTCCCGTTCTACACCCGCACCGGCTGGCCTGAGCTGCGCACGCCGGTACCATTCGGCGAGATGCTCCCCCTTTATGGCGACTATGCCGACGGATTCTGGGAGAAATCCACGAAAGAGACGGCTGGCAACTATTATAAGGCATTCAACTTCAAAGCTTTCCGGTCGTCTACCGCAATCGGGACTGACCTACTCGGACAGCAGCAGGAGAAAATCAACAAGGGCGACGAGCAATACCCCTTCTTCACGTGTGAGCTCGGAGGGGGCATGGCCACGGCATACCACCGCAGACCCTTCATCTATCCTGAGGATGCCTATTCCATGGCGGTGGTGAAACTCGGAAGCGGATCGAACCTGCTCGGATATTATATGTATCATGGCGGTACCAACCCGGTCGGAAAACTGAACACGCTCAACGAGTGCCAGACATCTCCAGGAACGGCAAACAACGACCTGCCTGTATGCACCTACGACTTCCAGGCACCGCTCGGGGAGTTCGGACAGGCATATCCACAGTATTTCATGCTACGCAAACTCCATCTCTTCCTTCAGGACTGGGGAGAGACGCTTGCGCCGATGGATCCGTCCTTCCCCTCGCCGCAGGGTCTGGAGAAAGGGGACGACAAGCAGCTCAGATGGTCATGCCGCTCTGACGGAAACAGGGCGTTCATCTTCATCAACAACTATGAGCGGCTGCAGAACCTCTCTGAGAAGAAGAACGTCGTGCTGGAGGCTTGTGGCGTGAAATTCCCGAAAATCACTGTCCCCGCGGGCACTGTCTGCGTCTTTCCTGTCAATATCGACGGCATACGGTTTGCCACGGCACAGCTCATCGCTAAGCGCGACGGAAAAATTTATATGGAGCAAATCAAGGGCATACCCACCACCATATCCCTCGAAGATGGAAAAATCCTCAAAAACGTGAAGGCGGCGGGTGTAGACAAGCCGGTGTACAAAAACATCTATCTCCTCGACTCTCAGGCTGCGGAACGTCTCTTCCTTTCTCCGACTGACGAAGGGAAAAAACTGGGAGAGATCGCTTTCCGGAAAACCCGGCAGCCTGGCATGCAGCGCACCATCAGCATGGGTAAGGCTAAAGTGGCTGAGGCACCGACGGATGCTGACTTCGACCATGCGGCGGTCTACGATATTGAGATTCCAGAACAGCGCGACGCGCTCATGGCCATCAACTACAGAGGAGACGTGGCACGTCTCTATGCCGACGGAACACTCGTCGCCGACAACTTCTACTACGGACGGCCCTTCTTCTTCGCTCTATGGCGTCTGCCTCGCGACTGCAAGTCTTTGCAGCTGAAAATACTTCCC
>CAMOTI010000153.1 GCA_946625675.1 uncultured Prevotellaceae bacterium
GCAGGCGTAATCGTCGTCCTCAAACAGAACACTGCCTTTTTTGATCCATTTGCAGTTGCTTGATGTGTATGTCACACCGGAAGTCAGTTTCTTGTCACCGATATAGATGCCAGCATGTGCGTTCAGACACAGCCACATCATCGCAAGTAAAATTGAATATATCCGTTTCATGATTGGAGGTTATTTAGGGTGTTATAAACTATGTTGGATTGTTTTTTTTGAATTCGATTATGTCAGTTCTTTTTCCATCTTGTAACTCCACTATTCACTTTCCACATTCCTTTCTCGTCTTCTTGCAAAATTAGTAATATTTTGTCAAACCGCCAAATATCTCCGCCTTTTTCTTTACCCTCCCCCCCCTCGAAGCCCGTCTGCACAGAGGTAAATCTCGCCTGCTTTACACAGAAGCCCGCCTGCACTGAAGATAACATCTCCTGCTTTGCACAGAAGCCCGTCTTCACTGAAGATAACCTCACCTGTTTTTGCATAGAAGCCCGCCTGCACTGGGGGCGTGGACGTCTCGTCCGCGCCAGCCGTCAAGGGCTCGATGCCCGAAGAAGGCTGAATTTCCCTTTTCCAACTACCCCCAACTACCTCCAAATACGGAGTAACTACACTTTTCACTTTTCACTTTTCACTCTTCACTTAAAAACTTTCCACTTAATTTCATACTCTTTTCCCCATAAATCGTAATTTATACCCCTCTGTTTAGCTACACTTTCACGGAAAATTCGTATTTTTGCATAAAATTGCATTATTACAGATTTTCTGCGTATGGCACAACATCACCACCATAGACACTACAGTCACGGAAACTACAAAAAGAAGACATCATTCTGGAGCTGGTACTGGGCTCAGTACCGAGGACGATGGTATCAGAGGATCATCACGCCCATCGCCACATTCTTCATTCTTTTCTTCCTCTTTATGGCGGCTGTCGACGTCAACTTCCTCTGGCTATTCGGTAAGTCGCCGTCTCTCAGCGAACTCGAAAACTCTAAATACAGCGAGGCATCCCTCATCTACAGCAGCGACAACGTACTCATCGGAAAATATTTCACCGAGAACCGCACTGCAGTGCCATACGAGGATATCTCACCTTATGTCGTGCAGGCGCTCATCAGCACCGAGGACGAGCGCTTCTACCATCACAATGGAGTTGACTATCAGGGTATTCTTGGTGCCATCAAGGACATCGTAAAGGGTAACCCCCGTGGAGCCAGCACCATCACACAGCAGCTGGCGAAAAACATGTTCAAGATGAGGCTCGAGAAGAACACCAACGGACTCCTATGCAAGGTGCCAGTGCTCAGAACACTCATCATGAAGGCAAAGGAATGGAATATGGCATACAAGATAGAGAATATGTACACCAAGAAGGAAATCCTCACACTCTATCTCAACACCGTGGATTTCGGCAGCAACGCATACGGTATCAAGACCGCTGCCAAGACCTACTTCAACGCAAAACCGAAAGAACTCACCATCGAGCAGGCGGCCACGCTCATCGGACTCCTTAAGGCCACGACCATGTACAACCCCATGATCAACCCTGACAACAGCCGGCAGCGGCGCGACATCGTCATCGACAACATGTACCGGCACAACATGATATCCCTGTCTGAGGCGGAGGAAGCTAAGGCCAAGCCCATAGAACTGCACCTCAACATCGAGAACGCATTCGACGGACAGGCGCAGTATTTCAGGGAGGCGGTCAAGGACTATCTCAGGGAATGGCTCGCATACAACGAATACAACCTCTATGAGGACGGGCTTAAAATCTATACCACCGTCGACACGCGGATGCAACGCTACGCAGAGCAGGCTGTGGCCAAGCAGATGAACTACCTACAGGGACAGTTCGACAAGCACTGGAACGGACAGGCTCCATGGAGAGACAAGAACGGACGTGTCATCAAGAACTTCATCGAAAACGTGGCAAAGCAGTCTACTTACTACAAGGAACTGCAAGCCAGATATATGGACACGCCGGACTCCATTGACTACTACATGAACCTGCCGCATAAGGTGAAACTCTTCTCCTACACCGGAAGCAACCGCTCCGTGGAGCGAACCATGTCGGCTATGGACTCCATCCGATATATGCTCAAATATCTGCATTGCGGATTCGTGGCCATGGAGCCGCAGTCAAGCCATGTCAAGGCATGGGTGGGCGACGTCGATTTCTCTACTTGGAAATACGACAAGGTCAGGTCACCACGACAGCCGGGATCAACGTTCAAGCTCTTTGTCTACGGAGCGGCTTTCGAACTCCTCGGACTTGTGCCGATGGACCGCAGGATCGACACCGCGAAACCAATCAAATACAAAGACTCTAACAACCACACAAACACATGGAGGGTCAGAAACTCGGGAGGACACAGCAGCGAGCAGCAGGTAACCCTAAGGACGGCGTTCGCAAAGTCCATCAACACCATCGCGGCAAGGCTCGGACTTGAAGTAGGGACGTCAAACCTGATCACTATTGCCAAACGAATGGGAATCAAGTCACAACTGGAGCCTACACCGGCCATCGCCCTCGGATCTTGCGAGGTGTCCCTCATCGACATGGTCGACGCATATGCTTGTGTCATGAACGAAGGAATGCGTAGACCGCCGATTCTCGTCACTCGCATCGAGGACAGAGAAGGCAACGTCGTATACGATGCCGACAGGGATGTGGACCCCGCAGAGAAGGCCATCTCTTACCGAACTTCGTATTTCCTCCAGCAATTGCTACTCGCCGGAACCCACGACCAGGGGGGAACGTCAAGACGTATTTGGCAGTTCGTCGACTCCACGAAGTGCGATGTGGGAGGAAAGACTGGAACAACATCCAACTACTCCGACGCATGGTTCATCGGATGCACACCGAACCTCGTTGGTGGGGCGTGGATTGGTGGGGAATACCGAAGCATCCACTTCCGCAACGGCTCATTAGGACAGGGGGCAAGGACATCTCTGCCTGTATTCGGGTATTTCATGAGCAAGGTGCTTGCTGACTCCGAACTTTCGCAATATCGGGCTCGATTCAAGCCGCCACGCAACTTCATCGCGCCATCCTCTTACTCCAACTACACTCCGCCAACACGTGAAGACCTCGGCGACTATTACGACGACCCGCAACCCTCTCACACTCCTCAGCCACCTACTCCTCAGTACCGTCCCGACACCACCAGACGGCGCCAACCACAGCAGGACATCTCTCAGGGTATCGACGTCGGAAACGCAGAGGAGCAGCAACCTGTCGAAACACAAGTGGAAGAAGACTTCTTCTAAACCCTCGAAACCTCGAAATCCTCAGTCCGCATGGCCTCTTTCAACTTATCTAAGCCTTGCGCCATCCAGTGTGGCAGAACTTTTGTTTCGTCCCCACAAAGGCTCCCGGTGTCGGGTGTTCATCCGCATGGATCTTTCAACTTATCTAAGCCTTGCGCCATCCAGTGTGGCAGGACTTTTGTTTCGTCCCCACAAAGGCTCCCGGTGTCGGGTGTTCATCCGCATGGCCTCTTTAAACTTTAAACATTCAACTTTAAACTAAAAACAAGCATGGACCTCGACAACCCGCAGTTGAAGGATGCCCTCAACGTCATCCAGTTCACCAACAACTCGCTCTTCCTGACAGGAAAGGCGGGAACGGGGAAGTCCACTTTGCTAAAATACATCTGCGAAAACACGAAAAAGGAGCATGTGGTGCTTGCGCCAACTGGCATCGCTGCCATCAACGTCGGAGGTGCAACCCTACACAGTTTCTTCAAACTCCCTTTCCACCCACTCACCCCTGACGACCCCAATTACTCCACCATCACAAAACTTCGCAGCTTCCTCAAATACAACAAGGAGCACGTCAAACTCATCAAACGACTGGAACTGGTCATCATCGACGAGATTTCCATGGTCAGGGCCGACATCATCGACTTTGTCGACCGTATCCTACGCGTCTATTCGGGGAACATGAGGTTGCCGTTCGGGGGAAAGCAGATGCTCTTCGTGGGGGACGTCTTCCAGTTGGAACCGGTCGTCACACGAGACGAACGGGCCATCATCAGCCGCTTCTATGAGTCTCCCTATTTCTTCTCCGCACATGTCTTCCGGCAGATGCAGCTTGTGTCTGTAGAGCTGACAAAGGTCTACCGCCAGTCCGACAACGCTTTCATAGGCATACTCGACCACATACGCAAGAACCAAATCTCAAACGCGGACTTGCAACTGCTCGACATGAGGGTGGACACGCAACTCAATTCCGGACAGGACGTCACCGACAACTTCACCATCACACTGGCTACGCGACGGGATGTGGTGGACGAAATCAACATGCGTAACCTCAACGCCATACAGTCGGACATTTTCTCGTTCAAAGGGGTGATCGAGGGAGACTTCCCGGAGAATTCACTGCCTACGGCGCTCAACCTCGAACTCAAGGTGGGAGCACAGGTCATATTCGTCAAGAACGACATGGACAAACGCTGGGTCAACGGAACCATCGGCGTGATTGAGGGCGTCGACATCGAAGGAAAATGTATCTATGTGGTTACCGACGATGGAGAGCACTACGATGTGTTCCCGGAGCAGTGGGAGAACGTGAAATACAAATACAATGAGCAGGAGAAGAAAATCGAAGAGGACCTTCTGGGCACATTCACTCAGTTCCCCCTCAAGCTGGCATGGGCCATCACAATACACAAGAGCCAGGGACTCACGTTCAGCAAGGTGAATATCGACCTCACGGGAGGGGCTTTCGTCGGCGGACAGACATACGTCGCACTCAGCAGGTGCCGCTCGCTCGACGGAATCAAACTCAAGCAGCCGGTCAGGAGGACCGACATCTTCGTCAACCCCTTTGTCGTCAGTTTCGCCAAGACGTTCAACGATAACGTTGCCTTGCATAACGCGCTTAGAATTGCTGAGGCGGACATTAGGTACAAGGAGGCGGCAGAAGCGTTCGACAGGGGAGACTTTCAGGCTTGTCTCGACCATTTCTTTGTCGCCATTCATGCCAGGTACGACATCGAGACACCGCTGGCAAGAAGATATATACGACGAAAACTCAACGTCATCAACGAGAAAGAACGGCAGGCGGAAGCCCTTCGAGAACAGATCGACACCCTCAAGGACGAGATGAGAAAGAAAGACAAGATGCTGGCCGATCTGGCGAAGGAATATGTGCAGATGGGCGACGAGTGTGTGGAGCTGGAGAGCGAGCAGGCGGCACTGGCAAACTACGAAAAGGCCATACGGATTTCGCCGTCGTCCACCGACGCCATGGTGGGAAAGGCGAGGGTCCTCCTTTCGCAGCGGCAGCTCAGAAAAGCACTTGCAACGCTCAACAAAGCACTCAAAATCAAACCGCACAAATTCAACATCATCTACTGGCATGCCAAGACCCTGTTTGCCATGAACAAACTTGAAGAGGCGGCAAGCGACCTCGAGCGCTGTACGTCTCTCAAGCCTGACAACATCCCCGCACACGAACTCTACGGCGATGTGCTCACCGCGGCGGGCGACGACGTCAACGCGGCCATCCAATATGCCATAGCCGACCAGCTCAAGAAAAAAAAGAAAGAAGCAGAATAATCCCCATCAATTCCCATCACTTCCCATCACCTCCCATCACTTCCCATCAACTCCCATAACAATGATGAAAAAAATCTTTATCTCCTGCGCTTTATCCTTTATTTGGGCACCTTATGTCTCCGCGCAGAAATTCCAACAAGAATTTGGTAATCCACGTAAGAATTACGTAGAGTCCGTCGCCATGACCGATCAAACGGATTCTTGCTATCATGTAGGCCAGCCTGCCACGCTTAAAATCATGGCGAAAGAGGGTGGTCGACCGCTCAATGGGGTGATGCTGCGCTACAAGACCGGACCTGAGATGTTCCTGCCCGAACAGTTCGACTCTGTGCCTTTTGTCGCTGGAACCGCCGTCATCCCGATGGGAACGATGACAGAACCGGGATTCCTCGCTTGCCAATATGAGTTTATGGCTGGAGGAAAGAAGCAGACCGACCTCGTCAAGCTGGCATTCGACCCAACTCGGATTCGCTCTTTTTCCGATAACCCTAAAGACTTCGACCAATTCTGGAAAAAAGCTTTGGAGGAGGCAAAAAAACAACCGCTGGAACCGCAATATTACGATGTGCCCGACGCCACGGACGCTAAGCTCGAAACCAAACTCGTCCGTCTGCATGTGGGAAAGAACAAATGGATTTACGGCTATCTCACACGGCCGCTCGACGGAAAGAAACATCCGGTCGTGCTGGTGCCGCCCGGAGCGGGAAGCGGCAAAATCTCGCCTTCGGATTATTTCTCAAAGAAGGGTTTTGTCTATCTCAAGATCGAAATTCACGACAACGACCAGCGTCTGCCCGACAATGAATACAATCTGATGCGACAGCAAAAATGTGATGGTTATATGAGGCGCGGTATGGAGTCGAAGGACTCATATTATTATAAGGATGTATATGTGGGATGCGCAAGGGCGGTGGATTTCCTTTGCTCTCTGCCTGATTGGGACGGAAAAAACGTCATCGTGACAGGAGGATCACAAGGGGGAGCACTCACCATCGTTGCTGCGGCGCTCAACGAGAAGGTCACGCTCTGCGCGCCGTTCTATCCTGCGCTCTGCGACCTCACTGGATTTCTCCATCACAGGGCGGGGGGATGGCCCAAATTCTTCACCTCTTTCTATAAGGACGGACGCATCGACATTCCCCAGGAACAAGCGGTCAGCACGCTGCAATATTTCGATGTCGTCAATTTCGCTCGAAGACTCAACGTTCCGGTGTTCTGCTCATGGGGATACAGCGACGACACCTGCTCTCCTACATCTATCTGGGCGGCTTGGAACGAAATCTCAGCCCCTAAGGTCTGCGACATCACGCCAACAAGTGCACACTGGCGCTTTGCTGAAAGCCAGGACAAATGCCTCCAATGGATGATGAACCACCTTAAGTAACTGCAATTTTTTTCCACACAAGCCACCGAAACACTCTCGGTTTTAACTCCCGCCTCTCTGCGTAACGCTCCCCAATCGCAAGTGCCATAGGAGCCGACGTCTCCAGGCGTCGGAAGCAGTAAGCTCTCAGGTTCGTAATTATCCTTCGGCTATTTATAAAAAGAAATTTTCTTATTATTTTCTGCTGATTTTCTTCCCTAAGTAAGTAAATAAATAACGTGCCTCACCTTCCAGTCTCCTGTAGGGCCAAAGTTTATGTCTGTCCAAAAATTATGTCAGTCCCAAAGTTGTCTCCTATGCCGCAACATTGTTGCGGCTCCTCTCATCAAAAGCCTCAAAACATCCCTTTCAGCTCCTCTACCATAGCCTCTGGCACGCCCGTCTTCGCCCCTTTCGTGATGCTCTCCAGAAAATGCCCCAGCTCTTTCTCATATACGCTTACCATCTGGCTTATAGGGTAGAACAAGGTGCTGAACTTCATGTTAGCCAATCGGTCGCACATCTTCAAAAACGGGGCATGGGCAGTCTCACGGATTCCGGCATAGTAAGCCTCGCCGGCACGCTCTGCACGTGTGCGCCCTTTGTCGTTCGTCAGAGCATAAACCATCTCGGCTGCATCCACCACATGGATGTCACATCCGCATTCCTTGTTCAAACGCTCAAATTCTGCCTTTACGTCGTTGTAGGTCATTCGCGCGTCCTCCATGCTGTCGTGGAAATAGACAGCGGCATAGAGCGTGTCGAACTCGCTTGCATCTGTCAGCTCCTGATGGCCGTACTTGGTCAGGTAAGAGGCGGCCAGACGGAGATGAAAAGAGTAAGGGAGGTCCTTCCCATAATGCTGGTTCACTGAGGCATGAACTGCACTAGCAGCGTTCTCGATTGCAAGTACCTGCAGGCGGCGCATCTCATATAGGGATAAAAATTCTTGCTGTGTCATAAAGCTTTTTACTGATGTGCAGATTGGCACTATTTGCTTTTGGTCAACATCTCGATGGCTTCCTCTCCACCTACTATCCCGGAATTTCCACCACCGCTTTGGGGGGTGTTCTCGCCTGCATCCTCACCGTTGTCATCACCTGGGGTTTCACCACCGTCTTCGGAATCACTGTCACCGTTGGCGATGATGTTGATGATGGCCACGATGTCGCTGATATCCACTTTCTCGTCGCCGTTCACGTCGGAATTGCGGTAGCTGGCAGTGCCGGCTATCTGGTTGATCACAGCCACGATGTCGCTGATGTCAACTTTGCCGTCCTCGTTCACGTCGCCCTTCTTCGCAACCACCTCTTCCTTCAAATTCATCTCGTGTTTGTCGTCGCCGATAAGGATTTTGCCGGTGATGCAAACCCAGGCGAGATTGTCACGGTATGCCTCAAGGGTGGTGCCCACTGCCACGGTCTTGCCGTCTACGCTCAACGCATGGTCGAACACCCGGTTCACGGCTGTACCCGTCGTCCAGGTCGTGCCATCGTCGTCTTTCTCGGTTCGGTCAGTACGGCGAAGCATGCACAGCGAAGGATAGTTGTTGGTCTGAAGCTGGGTCAGCACGGTGGGCTTGCTGAGATAGAGCTGCTCACTCGTCACGCCGCCTTCGGAGTCTGTGCTTGAAAGCTTGAAATAGTTGGTCTGCTGCGAAGAGCCGTATATCTGAGCGTCGGTGCCCTGGCCGGCTGCGATATAAAGGTCGTTCTCCTTGTCTATGGCGCCGATACCGGGGGTGATGGCGAAATATTGCATGTTCTTCACGGTGGGCTTCACGCCGGTGGATTCCTCTGTGTAGACGATGTACTTGAAGCCGGTGTTCGTCACGTCGAACACACGCACACCAAAACCGGTGGTCTTGTAGATTGGCTGGCGGATTTCAGTCAGCACGACTGGAGTCACGCCTTCTGGGAACGGCACGTTGAATATCACCTCGCCTACTTTGCTGCTCGTGCCTCCGTCGTTCGTCTCGGTCTTCACTTCGCCTACTTCGCACTGAAGGTCATTGCCGTCGTGGCCTTCGAAGGTATAGTTGCCTTCGTGAAGGGCCATAAACGGAACTTCCTCGATTTTACTGATGCTGTTTGTGTTATCCTGCCATTGCAGGGGATAATATACGAAGTTTTTGATGGTCAGGGATTTGATAAAGTTGCTGGCGTAGAAACGGCTGTTCTTGTTGGTCAGCGTACCGATGAACAATTTGGGGGAGTCGCCACTGAACGGCTCGCTGAACAGGACGGTTTCCTCGTCTGTGCTGGTAATCGACAGGCGGCCGTGCTGGAAGCTGTCGGTGCCTTGGGCGGGTGCCACGTTCACGGAAACTTCGTTCGTATAGTAAGAGGTGTTGTTCTGATACCACACACCGCGGATGCGGTAGACGTAAATGCCGGGCTCAGACACCGTGTCGGTATAGGCATAGGTGGCGCCGCTGGAGCTGTTCTTGTCTTTCGGGCTGACCGTCCCGATGGACTTCCATACCACAGAACCCGGTACCTTGCATTGAACCTGAATCGAACTCATCAGGTCACCGTTCGGATCATCCCAATTCAGCGTCACGGTGCCTTTCGTAGAAACATACTTGTCTGTCAGCTCGCCCATCTCTTTGTAGGGAGGATTTTTGGGTATGTACTCATTGTCTGAGGTATAGCCCAGACCTGTGTCCATCGCTGCATAAACTTTGCCTAATTTGGTCAGAGAACCGCCTTCCACGATATGGCCTTTGCTCTCGCTGTTCCAATAGAAATAACGCTCTACACGGGGGTTCCTGTTCAGAGAGGCCAGGATGTCCGTCGTGTTGCTGATGATTTCCTGCTCTGTCCTGCCGTTGGAAAAGCACCCATTGCTGTTCCAGGAGGCACCCCAGATCCACTCGGATATCCAGATCGGACGACCTTTACCGTAGTTGCTGCTGTACCAGTTCAGGTTTCCTGAGTCGAAACCGCCGCTCCAGTAGCAGTGAAGGTCTAGGATGTCGCAGCGCCAGCCACGGGCATCTATGGAGTCGATAAACTCCTTCAGGTGACCCATCGATCCGTCATGGGATGACTCGGAGCACAAACGCATACCGGTTCGCATCAGGTTCTCCCAGTTGCCTAGTATCGTGGCTACGTCCTGGGGATGGTCGTCAGCGGAGTTACCGGGCTCGTTGTTCGTCTTCATATGGCAGGAATAGGTCTGGCTGCCGCAGGAGGAGGCACTTGGCCAGTCCTCATAGATGTGGTGGGGGATGCACTCCGTGTCGGGATAGCGGTTCTCGCCGTTGCCGAAAGAGTAGCAACCGGTCACATTCAGCGGGTCACATGAGCTGTAACGGGTGTCGTTGGCAAGACCAGCCTTACCGTAGTTCTGCCATTTGAACAGACGGTAGGAAGAAATCTTCAAGTCCAATACGGCGGGAAGGCTGGCGATCTCAAGGTCGGCCTTGTCAGCGATGAAGCAACGGCTGTAACCCCAACCGCCAAGACCTATGGCAAACGTCACCATATAACCGCGTTTCAACTTGAAGGAGCGGATCTGGTTGTTCAGCGTCGATGCGTTTAGGCTCTTCATAAAGCCGCCACTGCTCCCTTCGCTGTAATTCGTGCATTCATCGCCTTGGAAATTGGGCTCGGTATAGCAGCTCAACGGACGGAAGTTCTTGTCGTAAGGGAAGATAATCGCGCCGTTGTTGTACATCTTCACCTGGCAGTTCACGTCGTTTTGGGCTTTCTCGCCTGCTATGTAGATGTGACCCATCCATTTGCTGATCACGCGGCTCGGCTTCACGTTGCTGATGCGAACAACGGCATGATCCTTGTTCACGATGTTAACGCTGCCGGCGGTCGTGAATGGGGTGCTGTTTGTGATTACGTAGTCCACGTCTTCGGTCAGCTCTACTGAGCCGGTCACCTGGTCTACGGTTGTCTCACTGTTGGCGGCTGCCAACGGAAGAAACAATGCCGTGCTGATCCACAGCATGAAAGAAAGAATGGTTCTTGTAAATGTTTTCATATAGTTGTTAAGTTTTTATTTGTTCCTTCGTTTGGTTTTGTCGTTTTTTATTTGTTTAGTTTTAAGTAAGTATGTTTAGTTTTAAGTCAGTTTAGTTTAAAGTATGTTTCGCTAAGTTTGTTGAGTTTATTTAGTTTGTTGCCGATATATAAGCCCATTCTGCCCATTCACCTCATTCACCCCATCTTAATAACTAACTTCACTCTAAACCCTAAACTCTAAACTCTCAACGCTAAATACTAAAAACAAAGGTAACGATAATTTTCTAAAATGTGAAAAATTATCAATTCTTTTTTCCTAAAACCGCATATTTTTCACATAATCTATGAAATTTGCACATTTTTTATTTGATTTTAATAAATTTTTAATATCTTTGTACGAAATTTTACAATGACTAACTAAGCAGAATTCAATACGTAATTTTTTTTGTTAAGCTCTGTCCGACTCTAACGATTTTGGAAGGGAAGGAGGAACAACGAATTCAATACGTAATCAATTTAATTACTAACTATAAATTTTACTTTATGATTTTCAAAACTAACTGTATTCGAACAGCCCTTTTGCTCGCTTTCCTCTGTATGGTCAGCGGCTTGAAGGCGCAGACCATCAAGGTCAATGTGAAAGATGCAACGGGTGAAGGAATCATCGGGGCTACCGTCCAGGAGAAGGGTACTTCGAATGGAAAAATGACGGACCTCGATGGTAACGCTACCATCAATCTGGGTAACGCTAAGAACCCCATTGTCATCTCTTACCTCGGGATGAAAACACAAGAGATCCTTGCTGCTGGACGACAGTCGATTGACGTCGTGCTTGAGGAGGATTCCAAAATGCTTGAGGACGTAGTTGTCATCGGTTATGGTACCGTTCGCAAGAAGGACCTCACTGGTGCGGTCGCATCTATCGGAGCCGAGAAACTGGCGGACATACCTGTGGCTAACGTAGCGGAGGCACTCACTGGTAAGCTCGCCGGTGTGAACATCACGACAACGGAGGGTTCACCTGACGCCGACGTCAAAATCCGAGTGCGTGGAGGTGGATCGCTCTCTCAGGACAACTCACCGCTCTACATCGTCGACGGATTCCCCGTGGAGAGCATCAGCGACATCGCTTCATCGGAAATCGAAACCATCGACGTGCTCAAGGACGCATCTTCTACTGCTATCTATGGTGCCAGAGGTGCTAACGGCGTCATCATCATCACCACCAAGAGTGGGAAGGAAGGGAACGTGCAGGTCAACTTCAACGCATCTATCGGATGGAAGAAGGTCACCAAAGAGGTGAAGGTGCTCGACCCCTACAACTACGCATACTATCAGTATGAACTCGGTAACGACGCATACGGTAACTACGACGACCTCGACATCTGGAAGTCGGTCAAGGGCAACAACTGGCAGGACCAGCTCTTCGGAAGGACCGGTGTGCAGAAGCAATACAACACAAACATCAGTGGTGGTAATAAGGACATCAAGTTCAATGTCGGATATGCGCACAACGAGGAAAGCAGCATCATGAAGGGTTCGGGCTACAACAAGGACAACATCAACGCCAAGTTGAATGCAGAACTCAACAAGTGGCTGTCATTCGAGTTTAAGGCTAACCTCGCTTTCACAACCATCAACGGTCTGAGCGGCGGTGCCGACACCAACGAGTCGAACGCTGCCAGTGGCCTTGTGGCTAACACCATCAGATATAGGCCTGTGGAACCGCTTGCTGCCGACGATGAGGATGCTGAGAATGCAACGGGTACTCAGCGTACTCCATTCCAGCGTATTAACGCTACATACAAGAAGCAGGAGCGCCTGCGTCAGGACTACAACGCGGCCTTGAACTGGAAGCCTTGGAAGAACATCACATTCAGAACCGAGTTTGGTTACGGATGGCGTAAGGAGAACGCAGACAACGCTTGGTCGGCCGACGCCGTGCAGAACTCTCGATACGGATTCAACGGTCAGCCGCAGACGCACTTTGAGACAAAGGACATCAAGCGCTGGCGTAATGCCAACACCGTCACTTACGACAACAAGAAACTTTTCGACGGAAGAGACCGTATCAACGTGCTCTTCGGTCAGGAGTGGAGCAGCCAGAAAGAGACCGACCGCGCGAGCACGTCTGTTGCTTTCCCGGCTACAATGACCATCAGCGAGGTGCTCGCAAATGCTGCTGCTGGTACCGCACTGCCTAACGAGACGGACATCAAGGCGAAGGACAATATGTTCTCGTTCTTCGGACGTGTCAACTACACGCTCATGGACAAATACCTCGCTACGGTTACGCTCCGTGCCGACGGTTCCTCTAAGTTCGGAAAGAACAACAGATGGGGATACTTCCCGGCTGCGGCACTCGCATGGAGACTTTCTGATGAGGACTACCTCAAGGACGTGTCATGGCTTGACAACCTCAAGCTGCGTCTCAGCTGGGGTACCGCAGGTAACAACCGTATTCCTTCTGGACTTATGGCTACGACTTACTCTATGGCGGACAATGCAGGTAAACACCCAGGATTCGATGAGGTCAACACTACCATGCTTGAGCACGGGGCTTATCTGCCCAACCCGGACCTTAAGTGGGAAACGACCATCACGCGTAACTTCGGTATCGACTTCGGATTCTTCCACAGCCGTATCAACGGTAGCCTCGAATTCTATTGGAACACAACGAAAGACCTCCTCATGAGGGTTGAGATTCCATCTCAGTCTGGATATTCTTACCAGTACAGGAACTTCGGTCAGACTTCCAACAAGGGTATTGAGCTCAATGTCAACACTTACATCATCGACAAGAAGAACTTCACACTCAACGCCAACTTCAACATCTCATGGAACTCAAACAAAATCGACAAGCTCAACATGGATAATCCTTGGCAGAGCAGTAACTTCGCTGGGAGCACGATCGCTACTTACGAAGACTACAAGGTCGTGGAAGGCGGAAGACTCGGAGAAATCTGGGGATACAAGACCGACGGATTCTTCACTGCTTACGATCCGGAGACTAACCCTAACGGTGAACTCGTGCTCAATGGAAACACATGGGTCGTACGCGAAGGTGTAGTCAACAACAGCGGAAATATGTCGGCGGTCAAGCCGGGTGCTATCAAGTATGTGGTCGACGAGAACGGAGACCCCATCAAGCAGAAGCTCGGTAATGCCATCGCTCCCGTTACCGGTGGTTTCGGTATCGACGGTACTGTCGGAAACTTCGACTTCAATATGTTCTTCTCGTACTCTATCGGAAACAAGGTGGTCAACGGAACCAAACTGGCTAACTCTTTCTACACGGGGTCGGCTAAGAACTACAACCTCGTCAACGACTTCGAACTCGGAAAACGTTACACGGGAGTGGACCCGCAGACTGGATACAACCTCTCGAACCCGACCAACACCATGATCAACTACTACGGTGGAGCGGAAGCGCTCATCGCCAGACTCAACGCACTCAACACCAACGCTACCATCTGGAACCCGGCTACTATGAACCGTATGTACATCAACGACTACGCGGTCGAGAACGCATCTTTCCTCAGAATGCAGACCCTCACTGTTGGTTACACGCTCCCGAAAAACTGGGTGAAGAAGGCATGGCTCTCTAGCGTCAGGCTCTATTTCACGGCTTACAACCTCTTCTGCATCAGCGGATACGACGGATATGACCCTGAGGTCGACGTCAGCAGCAAACGAAACCCTATGTGCCCGGGAATCGACTACGCTGCTTATCCGAAGAGCCGCATGTTTGTGGGAGGTATTAATGTTACATTCTAATATTTAAATCGAAATAGCAATATGAAAAAGATATTTTTGACTGCGGCCGTGGCGGTGAGCGCGCTGGCGTTCACGGGATGCTCTGACTTCCTCGACCAGAAATCGGCATCGGAGCTCGACACCGATAACACCTATGAATCGGAGTACTATACCAGCGCTTTTGTGAACAAGATTTATGGAGGACTTACGCAGGACCGTACATACTCACAGGACATGGCGTTCATCTATAACATGAACAGCGATGTGGAGCTCGTCGATGGACTAGGATCCAATGCCACCCTTATTTCTGAACGTGGATTCTGCAACTACAACACGACACCGACATGGGCCCGACTGGCGGACCTCTGGACGGCTATGTATGGGGTCATCGAAAACTGTAACCTCGCTATCGACGGTATAAAGAACAGCTCTATTGCTGACAGACAGTCTATGAGGTTCGCTCTCGGTGAGGCGATCACCATCAGGGCGATGGTTTACTTCGACCTCGTACGTCTCTTCGGTGATATTCCTATGAAGATGGAACCGACGAAGGATGACCTCAGCAACGTGTATCTGCCGAAGGTCGACAGGGACCAGATTCTTGACCAACTACTCGCTGACCTCGACGAGGCTATCGAACTGCTGCCATGGGCAGGACAAAACTACTACACTACCGAACGGGCGACGAAGGGATATGCTCATGCGCTCGCAGGACAAATCGCACTTACCAAAGCGGGATATGTCATCCGCGAAAAAGCAAAGGACGGATATGAAACGGCGGAATACTCCGACGCTACTTACCCTACCCAGAGACCATCGGCTGCGGAGAGAGACAACCTCTACAAGACTGCCCTCAAGCATTTCGCAACGGTAATCAAGAGCGGAGTGCATAAGCTCAACCCATCTTTCGAGAATGAGTGGGAAAAAATCAACCAACTTTCACTCGACGCGACTTACAGAGAAAACATCTTCGAAATTCCAATGCTACAAAACGTCAGCGGAGAGCTCGGATACACCGTCGGAGTTCGTATGAACGGCGTCACTTCGGATTTCGGATATGGAAACTCATCGGGTAAGATGAAGCTCACTTCTGATTTCTTCTATTCTTATGACCCCAACGACCTACGTCGCGACATCACTTGCTCTACAATACAGATCAAGGAGGACGTGAACGCGGAGGGAAAACCGGCTACAATATCTGAAAGCCTCGGAAACGCACCGTTCGGACTTTATGTCGGAAAATGGGACCCCCGCAAGGAGAACGACTCTTGGCTGCAGCAGAACAAGGCGGCGTCCGCTAAACACATGACAGGTATCAATGTTGTGAAAATCAGATATCCGCAAGTGCTGCTTTGGTATGCCGAAATCATGAACGAACTCGCTGGACCGGATGGAAACGTGGCGGGAGACGCAGGGATGACGGCGCGTCAGGCACTCGCACAGGTCCACCTGCGTGGATTCGACGAGAAACACCAGGCTTACGCGCAGGACTACATCGACCAGCTGCCGGCCGACAAGGAGGGATTCTTCCTTGCTATCGACAACGAGAACAAATGGGAACTGGCAGGAGAAGGTGCTCGTAAGTGGGACCTCATCAGATGGAACCTACTCACTCAGAGAATTCTTGAGATGAAGGAGAACTACCTTCGTGATGTTACAATCGTTCAGGAAGGACAAGAGGACGACGGCACACGTTATCAGAAGACCATCTACTTCAACTATAAGGATGAGTCGAAGACCTACATCGATGAGTCTTCGTTCACTTGGTACGGATTCCCGGACGGAAAATCGGAGGCTGATTACACCGGAAGCAAAGCTTCATTCGGTAGCACCAAGCTTACCGATGCCAACATCGAGACGAACCTGCCGTCCATTTCCAGCGGACTCGTGGGTACGGCGCTTAACCCGGGACAGACTCCGGATGTGCCGGTCAAGAACCGATACCTCATGCCTATCGCGGCTACTACGATCTCTGCATCTAACGGAACGCTGTATAACTCTTACGGATGGTAATATTTAATAATGTAATTAGTATAAGAAATTATGAAGAAATATATGTATAAATTCGGTCTTCCGGTATGCCTGGCGGCTGCTCTCATTGCCAACAGCGCATGTACGGACGACAACGACTGGAAAGTCGATAAGTCTCACGACAGACTTTTCGGTATAGCAGGCGATAAAATCACCGTCGAACCGGAGGATGTCTCGGCTACGGTCACATTCAACGGGGTGCCCAACGCGCAATATTACATCATTGAGGTCAGCACCGACTCTCTGTACGACGACGTCGAACTCGGCGGAACTCCTCACTCTGTCATCTACGGTCAGGACAAGTCTATTACCAAGTCACCGGCGGTCCTGCAGAACTTGGCAGGTGACACCAAATACTTCCTCCGTATAAAAGCGCAGAACAGCGAGAAGGCGGACGGACATTGGGCCTACTATCAGAAGAGCAGTGCGGTCGCACCATTCAAGACTAAGGCGGAGCAAATTTTCAACCAACTCGAGAATAGCGACAGGGGTGAGGACTTCATCCACGTCACTTGGAACAGCGAGAAGGAGGCTACCGACATTCTTGTCACTGATGCAGACGGAAACGAGGTGCAGACTATCACACTTTCTCAGCAGGACAAGGAGGCGGGTGAATACACCATCAGCGGACTTACCCCGTCTACCACATACATCGTCATGATCAACAACGGCGAAGCTGTGCGTGGAACGCTTAACGCAACGACTACGGCGGCGATGCCGGCGGCGGACTTCAAGTACTTCCTGCCGGAGGACACCGAGATCATCACAAAGGCATTGCTCGACGAGATTGCTGAGCAGGCCAAGGCAGCTGCGGGAAGCGAGACGAACTACAGTGTCACCATCGGTATTCCAGCTGGAAAGACATACGACTTCCATGGAGTGTCGGAGGACGGATCGGCTACGAACGTCAAAGTGCCGGATGGTATGTCGGTTACTTTCTTCGGACTGGCGGGAGGTGACGCGCCTACGATCAACTTCGTCAAGAACATCGACCTCGAGGGTTCACACGCATTCGTCGCATTCGAGAACGTCAAGGTCGTGGACAGTGGCGCTCAGTATTTCCTCAACCAGGGTAACGCATGTACTGTGGGCGAGGTCAGGGTGAAGGACTGCGAGATGTCCGGATTCAAGAACGCATTCTTCCGTGTGCAGAACAGCAACGTCAAGGTCATCGAGAAGCTCATCATCGACAACTCCATCTTCCATGACATGTGCTCAGGTTACTCGTTCATACATGTGGATGCTGGATCTGGTGCTGGTGTGGTCAAGAACATCGACATCGACAATACTACGCTCTATAACGTGGCTACAGGCGGTAAGATGTTCATCTATAGTAAGGCTACCGAAATGGAGAGCATCTCTGTGCGCAACACTACGTTCTACAACTGTATCGGTAACAACAACTACTGGGTTGACTTCAACGGAGCCGGAACTACCGGAACCTTCGAGTTTGTCAAGTGTCTCTTCGCCAAGACACCGGACGAAGTCACTAAGAACATCCGATCCAACAACGATCCTAACATCGAAGAGTGCTACCACACAACTGACTTCTTCAAGACGCTCAAGGGGTCAAACGAACTGGGCATCTCGTCTGATGATCTCTTCGTAGACCCTGCGAATGCTGACTTCCACTTCAAGGGAGGACGTATCCTCTACTGCGGAGACCCGAGATGGTATACTGAAGAATAATTCTGAGAATCTCGAGATCACGTGTTTTGCTTCGACTTTTCGAAGTCTCGTGATCTCGAGATTTCAATTATTTCGATTTTTCGATTCATCGAAAGCTCGATTCCTCGAAAGCTCGATTCCTCGAAAATTCGATTCATCGATTCCTCTAAAGCTCGAAATTTAATTACCTTCTCTCAGCCTTGCGCCCTCAAGTGTGGCAGAACTTTTGTGCTGTCCCCACTATCGCTCCCGGTGTCGGGTGTCCATCCTCTTGGAAATAATGTCCGCAAGGCCTCTTTAAACTATCAACAAAAAGAGTAACATCACTCTAAACTCTCAACTAATAAAATTATGAAAAAAATTCTACTTTCTTTGACGCTGGCAGTTCTGGCTGTCAGCATGAACGCCGAAACGCTGGCGGACTTCAGTCAGCAAATCGGTACATTCACTAACTACGGAACGACTACCACCGCTTCCGTCAAAATCCACAACAACAAGGACTCCAAGCCTGGAATCAAGCTGGCCAACAGCTATTTCGCAGAAGGAAAGCTTACCGCTAACTATGCTTCTGTCGCTTGCGACGGAGGATTTAAAGCGGGCGACGTCGTGAAAGTGGCTGGAGCTTTCAACAACGACGACGACACCAAGATCTCTAAGGTGGACTTCTTTAAGAAGAATGGCGAGGAAGTCAGTGTGATTTTCACCACCCAGCAGTTCATCAACGGACGTACGTCGGCAGACGAACCGGTCGAGGAGACGTTCACCCTCACTGAGGACATGGACACACTCTATTTCGGACGTAACGGAAACACCGGAACAATCATCACTACGCTCAAGGTGGTGCGTGGAGAAGAGTCGCCGGAAACCCCGGTGGAAAAACCAAAATCGGATGCTCTCGCTGAATACAATGGAATTATATTCAATGGTGGTGTGCTGGCTGGAACTTTCACAGCCGGAGGATCATGCCTGATGGACGAGCCTGTCAAGATTCATGAGAATAAAGACGAAGTCAAAGGTATGAAGTTCGCAAGCAGCTACAAGAAAGATGGAGCGCTCACTGAAAACTATGTATCCGTCACTTGTGAAGGGGGATTCCTTCAGGGCGATATTGTCAAGATTGCAGGATGCTATAACAATGCTGACGAGAAAGAAACTCGAATCGTGGTATTCGCGCTCGACGATGAGAAGAACATCATGGTCCTGCACGAGACGGAACTCATGATCAACGGACGTACAAGCGCAGACGAACCGGCTGTGGAGCAGTTCGAACTCGACGGAGACTATGAGACACTATATCTCGGACGGCAGGGTGCAACCGGCACATTCGTTACCACGTTCATCGTCGACCGTCCGGACGAGGAGTTCGAGACCTGGCCTGGAGATGTCAACGAGGACAAAAAGACCGATATCTCCGATATCGTTGCCATCATTAACCAAATTGCAGGCACTTCTACCTATGCAGGTGCGGATGTCAACTACGACAATAAAGTCGACATCTCTGACATCGTGGCGGTCATCAATATCATCGCAGCCGGAAAATAAACTCACATTCTTAATTTGCACATAATAAAAAAGTGATGCGGCTAATAGCCGCATCACTTTTTTATTTACCAATACCTTCCTTTGTACCAAATTCTGTAGCTGTAAAAATAATCGGAAGCTTTGCTTTCAATCAACTGGGGTAAAAATCCTTCGGACAACTACTTTGTAATATCTTTGAGGAACAATGTGTTTGGTGCGTTATAAAGTTCGATGAACGAGGCGGCGTTAGGCTGACCTGGAGCCGGACCGAAGAACTCTTTCTTGTAATTCCGCCAGAACAAGGCATACGAAAGCTGGTATTTGTCGAGTTGGGGTTTCAGCACACGGCTCCACCAGGTTGGGTCGGTCAGATTTTGAAGACCGCATTCCGTCACGGCGAATAACTTACCATGGCGCTTGGCAAAGTCGGAATAGAACGAGAGGTCGGCATTGAACTGCTCGACGAAGTCTTTTTCTGTGCCCCACTGATAAGCGTCAAGGCCTATCAGCGACACGCGGTCGTCGCCTGGATAGCGCTCCAAAAACTTCTCCTCGGTCATCTTGCCGTCCAGGTTGGGGGAGTAACTCCAGACCAGATTCTCAAAGCCTTCAAAATCCATGTAGTCCTGAAGCATACACCATAACGACTTGAACTCGTCAGCTGTGCACTGCTGGGCGCCCCACCAAAACCAGCCACCGTTGTTCTCGTGCCATGGGCGGAAGATAATCGGAACAGGACGGCCGTTCTTCGTACGAAGTGTGTAGACGAAATCGCGAATACGCTTCATCCACAACAAAAACTTCTTGTGCTGGCTTCCACCGGGAAGAATGCTCCGTACCACCGTCTTCTCGTCTTTGTCCCAGGCCGTACCGCCGGTCAACGGGTTACGGGGATGCCACGACAACGTCACGATGCCGCCACGCTCGTGGTGGGCGATCAACTCCTCACGGATGCGGACGAACGGGACGGAGTCCAGGTTCTTTTCGTCACCCATCTCTAAGCCGCCTAAGTCAAAGCCCATCACAGCCGGGTAGTCTCCGCACGTCTCTTTCACGTCGCTGCGGCCATGCTCCCATTCCCACGTCAGCCCGTAGAATGGGTCGTCCTGATGGCCTATCATGTAGCCGCGCTTCTCCAAACTGATCAGTCGGTCTATCAGCATCTGGCTCACCTGGGCACTCAGACTTCCACTAAGCAGCAGGGCGCCACAGGCTAATAATAGTTTTCTTCTCATCGTTTCGGGTGTTTTTAGCAGATGAATATTCTCTTTTTGCAAAGTTAATTATTTTTTCTTGATTAAAATGATACTCTATTGCTAAAAGTTGGTACTGCGGATTCTTTTTTTATTTCAAAATAGGCGTATTCAAAAATCAGAATTTTTAGAACACCCCTATAAAATACTCTTCTCATTTTATTGCCTATTTCATAAATTTTCCATAAATTTGCATCTGAAAAAACGAAAACGTTATGAAATTTCTTTTTGCACTAATGACTTTTACGCTCTCTCTCAATCTGCAAGCGCAAAAGAAACTTAAATTATGGTATGAACAGCCGGCCGACAAATGGGAGGAGGCACTACCCGTCGGAAACGGACATATCGGCGCTATGGTCTTCGGACGCGTGGACGACGAACTCATTCAAATCAACGACGGGACGCTCTGGTCGGGAATTCCACAGCCGGAGTCTGTCAATCCCGACGCATTTCAATATCTCAAGCCTATTCGTGAGGCCATCGACAGGAAAGACTATGCCACTGCCAACGAACTGTGCAAGAAAATGCAGGGATTCTACTCCGAGAGCTATATGCCACTTGGAGACATTCGAATACACCAGACTTTCAAGCGGCAGAACCAGTACAGCGGAATCGGTAGCTATAACAGGGAGCTATCGCTCAACGACGCGTTGGCAACAACCTCATACAGCATCGAAGGGGTCAATTATTCGCACCAGGTGCTCGTCTCTGCGCCGGACGACGTCTTGGCCATACGCTATGAGGCTTCGAAGCCTGGGATGCTAAACCTGCACCTCAGCATCAGCTCTCAACTCAAACCGCAAATCGACGCAAATGGACTGGTGCTTACAATGAAAGGACATGCTCCGGGAAAGGTCGACCCGAGCTACTATAAAAGGAAAGAGGGGGAAAGTGTCAGATTCGGCGACTCGGAATTGACTTACGGAATGAGATACCTCACCAACGTGACTGCCAGAAACGAAGGGGGAACGGTCATCGCTGATAAGGACGGAATCAGGGTCAAAGATGCGGATAACGTCACTTTCTACATCACTACGGCTACCAGCTACAACGGACCATATAAGCACCCATATATAGAGGGAAAGGACGAGAAGGCGATGGCGGACAACGCGCTCGATAAGGCTTTGGCCAAGTCGTATGACCAAATCAAGGATGCTCATATAAGGGATTTTAAAAGATTTTTCGACAGGGTACAGCTCAATTTGGACAACGAAACACAATCAAAGGTGGCCAGCAAAATGCCTACTGACCTCAGACTCAGGGTCTACAGCTACGGTACACCTGACCCGGAACTGGAGGAAATATTTTTCCAATACGGACGATACCTGCTCATTTCCTGCTCTCGGCCAGGTGGTATGCCGGCCAACCTACAGGGAATATGGAATCCGCATCTCAGAGCACCTTGGTCTTCTAACTACACTATCAACATCAACACCGAGATGAACTACTGGCTCGCGGAACCGGCCAATCTGTCGGAACTACACATGCCACTGCTCAACTGGATACAACAACTTGAGCGTAACGGCACGAACACCGCGCGTGAGTTCTATCATGCCAGAGGATGGGTTGCACATCATAACTCCGACATCTGGGCGCTCACCACGGCTGTCGGAGACAAGGGAAACGGCGATCCTATGTGGGCAAATTGGTACATGGGTGGGGCATGGCTATGCCAGCACCTCTGGGAACATTATGCGTTTACGGGCGACAAGGAATACCTGGCAAGGGTATATCCGACCATGAGAAACGCGGCGCTATTCTGCATGGACTGGCTCATCGAGAACAAGGACCCGGACGGAAACACCTATCTCGTCACATCGCCTTCCACTTCTCCGGAGAACACTTTCAGATACCAGGGAAAGACCTATGCCGTCAACAAGGGGACTACCATGGACATCGCCATCATACGAGACCTCTTTACCAACGTCATCAAGGCATCGGAGATTCTCGACACCGACAAGAAGCTGCGTAAGCAAATCGCTGAGAAGAAGGCAAGGCTTCAGCCGTATAAAATCGGTAAGCTGAACCGACTGCAGGAATGGTATGAGGACTACGAAGACGTGGATCCTCACCACAGGCACATATCGCATCTCTTCGGCCTGCATCCGGGAAAAGACATCTCGCCTATCACGACCCCGGACCTCGCTAAGGCGGCCGACAAGACGTTCCAAATCCGTGGAGACGAGGGCACGGGATGGAGCAAGGCCTGGAAAATCAATTTTGCAGCTCGCCTCCTCGATGGATCGCATGCCTACAAGATGCTGCGCGAGACGATGAGCTATGTCGACCCCAAGCAACCCACGCATGGAGGAACATTCCCTAATCTCTTCGACGCACATCCTCCGTTCCAAATCGACGGAAATTTTGGAGCTACGGCCGGAATCATTGAGATGCTGCTCCAAAGTCACCTCGGAGAAATCCACCTACTGCCCGCACTGCCGAAAGAGTGGGGGAAAGGAAGTGTGAAAGGACTCAAGGCCAGAGGTAATTTCTGTGTCGACATCTCATGGGACAACGGAAAGCTCTGCAACGCCACGATCACCTCGGGCATAGGTTGCGACTGCACGCTCAGGGCTGATGTGCCTTTCCTGGTGGACGGAGTGGACACACAATGCCGGAACGACGGAAAATATTATCTGATGTCTTTCAAAACGGAAAAGGGAAAAATATATAGCGTAAAGTCAAAATGACACTTTTTTGATGACTTTTTGCGCAAAATGTAATAAAATACTCAAAAAACTTTCTTTTGTAAATTTTTTTTTATATCTTTGCACCATTGTGACGAATTTATTTATTTCTAATAAAATTTGTAATAAATTATGCGAGTAGTTATTAAAGACGATTTTGACGGAGTCTCCAGATGGGCCGCTGATTATGTCGCACAGAGAATCAACGACGCCAAACCTACAGAGGAGAACCCGTTCGTTCTGGGATGTCCCACGGGCAGTTCACCGCTTGGACTCTACAAGAATCTCATCGAGATGAACAAGAGCGGGAAAGTAAGTTTTAAGCATGTCATCACTTTCAATATGGACGAGTATGTGGGACTTCCTGAGGACCACCCTGAGAGCTATCACAGCTTTATGTGGAACAACTTCTTCAGCCATATCGATATCAACCCTAAGAATGTGCATATTCTCAATGGTAACGCAGAAAACCTCATCGAGGAGTGCGACGCATACGAGAAGGCTATCGAGGAGGCTGGTGGTATCGACCTCTTCATGGGAGGTATCGGACCCGACGGACATATCGCGTTCAACGAGCCGTTCTCTTCTCTTGGTTCCAAGACACGTGTGAAGACCCTTGCCACGGACACTATCCATGCCAACAGCAGATTCTTCGACAACGACTTCGACAAGGTGCCAAAGCAGGCCCTCACGGTCGGTGTTGACACAGTACTTGCTGCACGCGAGGTGCTTATCCTCTGCAACGGACACAACAAGGCACGTGCGCTCAAGCACGCCATCGAGCAGCCTATCAGCCATGTTTGGACCATCAGTGCCATTCAGTTGCACAAGCACGCCATCATCGTCTGCGACGAGGCTGCATGCGCCGAACTCAAGGTTGGCACCTACAAGTACTTCCTCGAGAAAGAAAAAGGACAGCCCCTCATCAACTGGAGCGTACAGAAATAAATTCCTTTCAATAAAATGAACAATGCCGGGCAAAGAATCTCCTCTGCCCGGCATTTTGCTGTAGAGACGCCCCGTGGGGCGTCTTGTAACTTTACCTGTCTGCGTCCCCTTATCTCATGACCTTCACCGTCTGCATAGACTGATACCATCAGCACTGGGGGCGTGGACGTCTCGTCCGCGCCAACCGTCGAGGGCTCGATGCCCGAGACGGTTGAAAAAAACTTTCAACTAAAACAACTCATAGTTTTTCCGCACAATGGGGGCAGTACTTAAATTCTTCCTCCACCTTCTTTCCGCAGCGCGGGCAGCGTCCGTTTTTCACGCGTTTGCGAGTCTCGTTGATGTAGTTGGCCGATATGATTCCGGTCGGGACTGCGATGATTGTATAACCCAGCACCATCACCAGCGCTGACAGCAGTCGGCCCGTAGTCGTCACGGGGGTGATGTCGCCGTAGCCCACAGTCGTCATCGTCACAATCGCCCAATAGATGCTCGAAGGCAGGTCAGTGAATCCGCTGCCGGGCTCGCCGTTTTCTATCACATACTCTATCGTGCCGATGATGGTCACGAGTATCAGCACAAAAAGCAGATAAACCAGTATCTTGCTCAGGCTCCTTTTCAGCGACTGCATCAGAAGGATGCCTTCGTTCACGTAGGTGAACATCCGGAAGATCCTGAACACGCGTGTCAGACGGAAGGCGCGGATCATCACCAGATAATGGGCGCCGGGCAATATCAGCGACAAATACAAGGGGAGGGTAGACAACAGGTCCACGACGCCGAAGAAGCTGAAGATATAATCCTTGGGGCGGGGGTGGCAATAGATACGTACGGCATATTCCAATGTGAATATAAGCGTAATCGCATATTCCATCACCGTCAGAACCGTCTTCACCATCGGACTCGGACGGGGAGTGCTCTCCCATATCGCCACGATCACACTGATGAAAATCACCACCAGCAGGGCGATGTCATATCCTTTCCCTGCGGGGGTGTCTGTTCCGAAGATCACCTCATATAGGTTCTTCTTGCTATACCATTTGCGTCGTCTCACTTTTGCTTCCTTCTCTTATGCTTGTAGAGACGCCCCGTGGGGCGTCTTGTAACTTTCCCCACGCGGCAAAACCTCAATCTTAAAAAATCTCAGGATACAGCATCCCCTTGCATATTTCGTCGGCCACGTCCTGGCCGCAGAAATAGGCCACGATTTCGTAACTCAGCTGAAGCACGGCGGCTGGGCCTTTGCCTAAGAAGAACTGTCCGTCGTGTACCACCAGCTCGCCTGTGGTCTTTGCACCGGTCAGATAGTCCTCAAATCCAGGATAGCATGTGGCGTTCTTTCCCTCAAGCAGCCCCAGGTTGCCATATACCAGTGGAGCGGCACAGATAGCGGCCAGTGGCTTGCCAGACTCGTAGTGTTGCATGATCAGGCCGCGAAGACCGGTGTGGTTGTCAAGGTTCGTGGCGCCGGGCATTCCGCCAGGCAGATACAGCAGGCAGGCGTCCGAGAAGTCTATGTCATCGAAAAGAGCGTCGGCCACGATGCCCACGTTGTGGGCGCTGCTCACCACTTTGTCGCCTGTTACTGACACCATGCACACCGGCAAGTTTGCGCGACGGCATACATCTACAAATCCAAGGGCCTCCACATCTTCAAAGCCCGTAGCTAAAAACACATAAATCTTATCCATTTTTTTATATTTTATTATCGTAATAGCTTTTCCTATTCTTTCCTGTAGGCCGCAGTTTTCTGCGGCACATCTGGCCGGCGAAGCACGGCCCATAAACCTCAAACTAAAATCATCTTTGCTTAAACCGATACGTAATCGTTCCTCTCTCTGCGTTGTTTTCGCTTGAGCTGAACTTCGCCCGTTTGGCAGCCGCCAATGCTGCGTTCTTCAGTGCCTGCGACGTGTTGCCGCTGGCCACCGACGCACTCGTCACGTTTCCCTGGGCGTTCACAACGATGCTCACCACCACCGTGCCCTCACTCGTCTGGTCGGTGTAGGCGGGCTTCGGCAAGCTCACGACTTTGCGTGAGCCGACACTGGCTGAGTTGCTCACTCCGCTGTTGCCGTTCGTATGGCCGTTCACGCCGTTTCCGTTGGAATTTCCCTGGCTGCCTTGGCCAGACGTGTTGCCGCTGCTGTTTTGGTTCTTACCCTTGCCAAATCCGCCCATACGGCTGTTGGCTCTGGCCTGGGCCTCGGCTTTGGCTTTTGCAGCTGCCTCGGCTCTGGCTTTGGCCTCAGCTTCTGCACGGGCTTTGGCTTCTGCTTCAGCTTTACGCTTGGACTCGGCTTCTGCTCTGGCTTTCGCCTCGGCTTCAGCACGCTTCCGGGCAGCGGCCTCATCGGCGGCTCGTTTAGCCTTTGCCTCTTCGGCAGCACGTGCTTTCGCCTCTTCGGCGGCTTCCTTCCTTGCAGCGGCGGCAGCGTCGGCTTTCTTCTTCGCTTCCAATGCGGCGGCTTCTTTGGCTTTCTTCTCGGCGGCGGCTTTTGCGGCGGCTTCTGCGCGTTTCTTCGCAGCGGCCTCTGCTGCACGCTTCTTGGCCTCGCTATTGTCGTTCGCAGCCAGGCTCTTCTCGTTTTTCTGAGTCAGCTGGGCTTTCTTGTTGCTTTCGTTTGTGCGGTTCTCTTTAGCTTTCGGCAACGAGGGAGATGTACGGGTAGGCTCAGCTTTTTTCGGAGTCTTGTTCGTGGCTTTCTGCTCTGCTGGTCTCGACACCTTCTTCTCAGGTGCAACCTCGGCTTTTTGAGCGGGGGCGGATGGGGAAGCGGGAGCTGCAGGCTCGGCCTTGGGGGGTGTCGAGGCATGGGAGCCGCCGGCGTTTGCCTGGCTGCCTGCGGCTGAGGGGGTGCCAAGTCCTTCATCAGGACCGTCAACCTCCAGACTGATTATCTTCTGTACTGGAGGCGTCTTCGGTACTTCTGGCTCAATGGGGGGCTCTTCCTCTTTCTCTTCTTCAAGCTCCTCCTCCTCTTCCAACTGCGTGTCGAGAATCACAGGAATGCCGTCGTCACGCAACGTCGGGCTTACGGCATTCATCGTCAGAAACGACAAAAGCAGCAACAACAGTGCGTGGATGCCCAGCGAAATGCCGGCCGACAAAAACTTACGTCCTTTATGGCTCTCTTCTTCGTGTTGTATCATCCTCCTGGTTTCTTTTGACTGTGTTTCAATAAAATATGTGTCAAATCAGCATAGATGTTCGTGTAATATGCTGACTGCAAAAGTAACTACACTTTTCACTTTTCACTATTCACTCTTCACTCTTCTCTTCGCTTTTCGCTTCCTTCGGAGGTCGTGTAGCCAGCACCATCTTGAACTTGTAGTCGTTGGCCACGTTCAGCACGTCTACAATATGTTTGTAGGCTACTTTCTCGTCGGCATAAAGCGACACAAACAGGTCGGTGCTGTCATTCTCTTTAGCACTGCTCAGGAAGCTGCCAAGACTGTCGAGTGTCAGCTCCACCTCCTCTTTGCCGTCGGCCGAAGCATAGATATGCTCCAGGCTGTCTATCGTCACATAAGCCGCTCCCTGCATCGTCGTCTGCTTCTTGCTTTGGGGAAGGTTCACCTTCAACGCGTTGGGCGACACCAACGTGCTGGTGATCATGAAGAATATCAGCAGCAGGAAGATGATGTCGGTCATCGACGACATGTTGAACAACGGGGTCACTTTCGTTCGTCTGTGTAGTGCCATAATCCTCACTCTTCGTTCATGATGTCCATAAATGCCAGCGACTTGCGCTCCAGCTCGTTAACCACGCCGTCTACTTTCGCAACGAGGTAGTTGTAGGCAAACAATGCCACGATGCCCACTATCAGACCGCCAACAGTTGTGATCATGGCTTGGTAGATTCCGCCAGACAACATCGAGATGTCGAGGTTGCCACCGGCTTCCGACATCTGCCAGAATGCCTGAACCATACCGATCACGGTGCCAAGGAAGCCTATCATCGGGGCGCCGCCGGAAATCGTGGCCAACACGTGAAGACGTTTTTCCAATGCGGCTACCTCCAGGTTTCCGGTGTTCTCTATCGCTGTCTGAATTTCTGGCGCAGGCTGGCCCATTCGGCTGATGCCCCGCTCGATGATGCGGGAGCCGGGGGTGTTTGTCACACGGCAGAAGTTGATGGCGGCTTTTGTCTCACCGCTCTTGATGTAGTCGCGGATGCGATCCATGAATAACGGGTCGTTCTTCTCGGCGGAACGGATGGCGATAAACCGCTCGATAAAAATGTATATCGCTATCAGCGACAACACGCCTAACACAATCATTATCCAGCCGCCTTTCTCCAGCAGCTCAAGAATACTTAATTCATTCATTTGTTTCTCTTGTATTTGCTTTGTTTGTTTATTTTGTTTCTCTGTTATCCTGTCAATAATTTTCGTGCAAGCGAGAGCAGAATGAAGCTTGCTTCAATTATGCCGAGCGCAGCCGAAAATCATGTCAATAAACCTCAAATTATGAAATCCTCGAACGAAACCGTCCGGATGGCTAAATTTCAATTTTCGTGCAAGCGAGAGCAGAATGAAGCTTGCTTCAATTATGCCGAGCGCAGCCGAAAATCATGTCAATAAACCTCAAATTTCAAACCTCAAACTTTCAAACATTCCTTATATTTCCGAATCGTTTCCTTCAGACCGAGATAAAGTGCGTCGCATATCAGTGCATGGCCGATGCTCACTTCGTCGGTCCAGGGAATCTGCTCATGGTAGTAAGCCAGGTTCTCTAAGCTCAGGTCGTGCCCGGCGTTCAAGCCCAGACCGTTCTTTTTAGCCACGCTGGCAGCTTCCACGAACGGGGCTATAGCGGATGCTGGGGCTTTGGAGTAGCCCGATGCATAGGGCTCTGTATATAGCTCTATACGGTCTGTGCCGGTCTTGGCAGCATATTCCACCATCTCGGGGTCTGCGTCGATAAAGAGGCTCGTGCGGATGCCGTGTTCATTGAAGTCACTCACCAAATCGCTCAGCAGGCTGAAGTATTCTTTTGTGTTCCACCCGTGGTTCGACGTCAGCTGGTCGGGACTGTCGGGCACAAGCGTCACCTGTGTCGGGCGAACCAGCTTCACCAGGTCCACGAAGCTTTTCTGGGGATAGCCTTCGATGTTGAATTCGGTCGTTAAGATCGGTTTCAGAGAAATCACGTCGTTGTAACGGATGTGGCGCTCGTCGGGACGGGGATGGACCGTGATGCCGTCGGCACCAAAGGACTCGCAGTCACGCGCCACTTGTAGGATATCGGGGTTGTTGCCACCGCGGGCGTTGCGGATTGTGGCGACTTTGTTGATATTTACACTTAATTTTGTCATTTATAACTTATATGGTTTGGTTTTCTGAATTCTTTGTAGTATTTTTGCAAATAATTATGCGGTATTTCATGCAAAAATAGTGAATTTTTTCCTATCTAACATAAAAACGCCGATATTTTGTGGAAAAATAACATTTGATTGTCAATTTGTTAATATGATTGAACAAAATAACAACTTAAAATTCGCCCTTTTCGGGAATCTTTATCAGGAGAAGAAGGCGGT
>CAMOTI010000154.1 GCA_946625675.1 uncultured Prevotellaceae bacterium
GTGCTGTGGTTTGGAGGAACGCTCATATTCTCCGGCAGCAATGCCATCGACGCCAGCACGTTCATCTACTACCTCGTCATCCTGTACACCATCCTGCAGCCACTGAAGGAACTGTCGAAAGCCGGGTATTCCATCCAGAAAGGTATGGCGTCGATGGAGCGTATCAACAAAATCCTGAAGGCGGAGAACAACATAAGGGAGAAGAGCAACGCAAAAGAAATATCAGGACTGAATGAGGGCATCGAACTGAAAGACGTGTCATTCTCCTACAACGACCAGCGCGAAATTCTTCACCATATCAACATATCAATACCCAAGGGACAGACTGTGGCGCTTGTGGGGCAGTCGGGGTCGGGAAAGTCCACCCTCGTCGACCTCATACCCCGTTATCACGACCTCGACAAGGGAAGCATCACCATAGACGGGACCGACATCCGCGACTTGAAAATCAAGTCGCTCCGATCGCTTATCGGAAACGTGAACCAGGAGGCCATACTCTTCAACGACACCATCTTCAACAACATCGCGTTTGGTGTGGAAGGTGCTACGATGGAGCAGGTGGTGGAAGCGGCCAAGATAGCCAACGCGCATGAGTTCATCATGGAGAGCGAAAACGGATACGACACCATCGTGGGAGACCGAGGTGGAAAACTGTCAGGAGGGCAGCGCCAGCGCATCTCCATCGCCCGGGCAATACTCAAGAACCCCCCAATACTGATTCTCGACGAGGCCACGTCGGCTCTCGACACAGAATCGGAGAAACTTGTGCAGGACGCGCTGTTCAGACTCATGAAGTCGAGAACCACCATTGCCATCGCCCACCGGTTGTCCACCATCAAGAACGCTGACATCATCTACGTGCTGCATGAGGGACAGATTGTGGAACAGGGCACTCATGAGCAACTTCTCGAGATGAATGGCTACTACAAGAAACTGAACGACATGCAGACGCTTTAAGTTTGAGGTTTGAAGTTTTTTTACATGATTATCGGCTGCGCTCGGCAAAACTCAAGCAAGCTTGGCTTTGCTCTCGCTTGCACGATAATTGAAATTTGAGATTTTGCCATCCGGACAGAGAGTTTGAATAAAGCGACTTTGAAATAATGAAATAAGATTAGTGCTTTTCGATGATGGAAAATGATAACCGGGAGCAGTTGCGGCTTCAGCTGCAACGACGTCTGGAGGATATGATGGACGCGGGCGAGGCACGGGCGGTGGTGCTGCTGCTCTTCGAAGAGCTTTGCGGACTATCTACTGCCGACGTGCTGATGGGCAAGGCCGACGAGCTTTCTGCTGCAGATATAGCCAGGATGGAGGATGCCGTCTGCCGAGTGGAAGCAGGCGAGCCGGTGCAGTATGTGATAGGGCAGACGGAGTTTTGCGGAATGCAGCTGGAGGTGAACTCGGCAGTGCTGATTCCACGGCCGGAGACCGAGGAGCTGGTGAGGCTCCTGGAGCGCGAGAACGACACGATGAAGGGCGGAGCAGTACTGGATATCGGAACTGGCAGCGGATGCATCGCATTGGCGCTGAAAAGGGCGTTTCCAGACGCTGACGTGACGGGATGGGACATCTCTGCCGACGCGCTCTTCGTGGCGAGCAGGAATGCCAGCCGAAACGGCCTTGACGTGAACTTTGAACTGCAGAATATTTTAGAGGCACAACCACAGGAGGAGGCGTTTGACATCATCGTGAGCAATCCTCCTTATATCTGCCTGCGCGAGGCTGAGCAGATGGAGAAGAATGTGCTGGAACACGAGCCACACACAGCGCTCTTCGTGCCGGATGAGCAGCCGCTCCTTTTTTATGAGGCCATAGCACGCTTTGCCATGCAGGCTCTGAGGCAGGGTGGGGGACTCTATTTCGAGGTCAACCGGGCATACGCTTTCGATGTGGCTCAACTGCTTGAAGACTGCGGATTCATTAACATAAACGTACACAACGACCAGTTCGGCAACCCCCGGATTGTAGAGACGCGCCGTGGCGCGTCTTGTAACTGATAAGAAAGATGCCTTCGAGTGCGTCTGTGATGAAATATGGAAAAGAAAAAAATGAGCGAGGCTCAGGCATTATCCCGGTTGGGAGCTCTATGTGCCCGGGCTGAATACTGCTTGCAGGATATGCGGCGGAAGATGGACGCATGGGAACTGCCACCAGGAGCGAATGAACGGATCATACAGCGCCTGGTGAAGGACGGATATGTGAATGAGAACCGCTACGCCCATGCCTTTGTAAGGAGCAAGTTCCGGTTCAACCGCTGGGGGCGCGACAAGATCGTGAGGATGCTCCAGCAGAAGGGCATCAACCAAGAGAATATCGATGATGCGCTGACCGAACTGAATGAGGAAGAGCTGGACGACACCCTTCTTGAACTGCTGACTGCCAAAAGCCGCCATCTCAACTACAAGAACGACTACGACCGCTACGTCAAGCTCCTCCGCTTTGCTGTGTCAAGGGGATTCTCATTGGACAGCGCACGCAGATGCCTGGAAAAAATGGACTTCGCTGACGAATGACAGTTACTAAGCTTTGTCAGTAACCCAAAAGAATAAGTTGCTTCGTTTTTTATGAAGACGAGAAGACAAGACGATAGTCAGCCATGGATGGCATTCCAATGGAAAAGATGGTGAGAAAAGTTGTTTTTAACCACACTTAACGAAATCAGAGAGGAAATATTTATCATATAGCTGATGAAAATTCATGATATAGACTTAGGAGAGCGCCCCGTGGTGCTGGCTCCCATGGAGGATGTGACCGACCCTGCCTTCCGTCTGCTGTGCAAGGAGTTCGGTGCGTCGATGGTTTACTCCGAGTTCGTGAGTGCCGACGCGCTGATACGCTCAGTGAACCGCAGCCTTCAGAAAATCGTTGTCAACGACGCTGAGCGTCCCGTGGCGGTGCAGATTTATGGCCGCGACGTACCGTCGATGGTTGAGGCTGCGCAGATTATAGAGCGTGAGTCACACCCCGATGTCATCGACATCAATTTCGGCTGTCCGGTGAAGAAGGTGGCAGGAAAGGGAGCCGGAGCTGGCATGCTGCGCAATATCCCGCTGATGCTTGAAATCACGAGGGCGGTGGTGGATGCCGTGAAGACCCCTGTCACGGTGAAGACCCGCCTGGGATGGGACCACGAGAGCAAGATAATCGTGGAGCTGGCCGAGCAGCTTCAGGACTGCGGCATCCAGGCGCTGACCATCCACGGACGGACCCGAAGCCAGATGTACACAGGAGAGGCTGACTGGAGCTATATCGGGGCAGTGAAGGCCAACCCGAGAATGCACATCCCCATCATCGGAAACGGAGACATAGACAGCGCGGAGAAGGCGAAGGAGGCGTTCGACCGCTATGGGTTGGATGCCGTGATGGTAGGACGGGCCTCGTTCGGACGGCCCTGGATTTTCAAAGAAATCCGCGACTATCTCGACAAGGGCACGGTAAGCGACGAGATGACCTTGGAATGGAAGATGGACGTGCTGCGCCGTCAGATACGAGAGAGCGTGGCATGCTCGCTGGCCAGGACCGACAACCCGCGTAAGGCCACAGAGCTCGGTGGCATCATGCATGTGCGCCGCCATCTTGCCAACTCGCCCATATTCAAAGGCATACCCGATTTCAGAAAGACGCGCATCCAAATCCTCAGGGCTGAGACCATGGACGAACTTTTCGCTTTGCTCGACCAAGCGGAAACCTTGTTAGTTTGAAGTTTGAAGTTTGAGGTTTGAGGTTTAGCCATGCGGATGATCTGGTTGATAGTTTAAAGAGCCATGCGGACGGAGATGTTAGTTTGAGGTTTATTGACATGATTTTCGGCTGCGCTCAACAAAGCTTAAGCAAGCTTAGCTTTGTATTCGCTTGCACGAAAATTGAGGTTTGAGGTTTAGCCATGCGGATGATTTGGTTGATAGTTTAAAGAGCCATGCGGATGGAGATTTTCGTTTTTTTTAGACCTGTCTGACCAGTCTGACTTGTCCGACAGGTCCGACTAGTCCGACTAGTCCGACTAGTCCGCTCTCATTTCGTGCAACTTCTTTAAAATTCATTAAAAAACAGGCAATTTAGAAAATTCTTTATTTTTCATTTTTCATACTTCATTTATTTTGCCTAACTTTGCAGTTTGGAACTAATTTTTAGATAAAAGATATGGATAAATTAAGTTATGCTTTGGGACTTGGCATCGGCCAACAACTCAAGCAGATGGGACTGAAAGACGCTTTGGTGATAGACGATTTTGCACAAAGCATCGTTGACGTTCTTCAGGATAATGACCTGAAAGTGAAAAATTCAGAAGCACAGCAGATAGTGAACCAGTTCTTCGCCGATCAGGAGAAGAAGATGAAGGCACAGCAGGCCGAGGCCGGTAAGAAAGCGCTGGAAGAGGGCCGTGTGTTCCTCCAGAACAACATGAACCGTCCTGGCGTGATCACGACAAAGAGCGGTCTTCAGTATGAGGTGCTGGTGGAAGGCAACGGAAAGAAGCCTAAAGCCACAGACCAGGTGCGTTGCCATTATGAGGGCACGCTCATCGACGGCACGGTGTTCGACTCTTCTTACAAGCGCAACGAGCCGGCCGTTTTCGGACTCAACCAAGTCATAGCAGGATGGACCGAAGGCGTGCAGCTCATGTCGGAAGGGGCTAAGTACCGCTTTTATATCCCTTACCTTCTCGCTTACGGGGAGAGCGGTGCCGGCGGCATGATTCCGCCTTATGCCACTCTCATCTTTGATGTGGAGCTTATCGAGGTTCTGTAATTTTTCTCTTTAAAACTTTAAACTTTAAACATTCAACTTAAACTTTATAGTAAAGAAATGAAAAAGATTATGATTTTTGCAGCTGCAGTGGCTGCAGTGACAGCAATTTCCTGCCAGCAGGCAGGCGGTGGTAAAGATGGTGACGAGAAGCAGGTGCCCGAAGTGAAGGATGCCGGCATCGACTCGTTGGCCTACAATCTGGGACTCGCTCAGTCGGGCGGTCTGAAGCAGTACGCACAGTTCCAGCTCGGAGTTGACTCCGCTTGCATCGAAGACTTCATCAAGGGTATGAAGGAAGGTACAGAGAAAACAGGCAAGAAAGCACACGCTTACAATGCCGGCCTTCAGGTGGCAGAGCAGATTCAGGGTATCGCACACGGTCTGACTCGTGAGGTATATGGCGAGGACACAACACAGCTTATCGGAACCGCCCAGATTCTCAAAGGACTGGTGGATGGTCTGAATTTGGCCGACGGTCCTGAAAAGGAAAGCAAATTGCAGGCAGCCAACGACGTTGTGACGAAAGGCACTGAGAAATACCGCTCAGAAAACCTGTCAAAGAAATATGCTGACTGGAAAAAGCAGAACGAGGACTTCATCGCCAAGAAAAAGGCTGACAAGGGATATACCGCACTGCCAAGTGGCGTACTTTATAAAGTGATTGAGGCCGGATCTGGCAGCGCCATGGATGCTGACTCCATCGTGAAGTGCGACTATAAGGGCACGCTTATCACCGACTCTGTCTTCGACAGCTCTGAGGGTAAAGACCCTATTCAGGTGAACATGAAGCAGCCGAGTGTCATCCCAGGATGGGTGGACGTACTGAAAATCATGCCGAAGGGTGCCAAGTGGGAAGTAATTATCCCTCAGGAGCAGGGCTACGGCTCACGCGAGATGGGACCCATCAAGCCATTCTCAACTCTTGTCTTCACAATCACAACCAAGTAATAGAAGCAAATGAGAACATTAATCATATTAGCCGTGTTGATGGGTTCATCCGTCAACATGGCTTTTGCACAGAATAAGGTGGATGTCAACGCGGCATTCAAGGAGGCCAAGGCTGTGCTGAAGGAGTCGAAGGGCGCCACCAAGGAAGGCAGGAAAGCAGCGAAGAAAGCGCTGAAAGAAGCCCAGAAGGAGATGAAGAAAGCAGAGAAGGAAGCAAAGAAAGCAGAGAAGGCTGCCGCCGCCGCCACTCTTGTGGCTCCTGCTCAGACTCAGGCAAGCCCTTCTTTCGTTGTTCCTGCAGCCAACCTCACCAGCAAGGACGATTCCATCGCCTACTTTTTCGGACTCTCACAGGCTGAGGGACTGAAGAGCTTCATGAAGCAGCAGCTTGGAATCGACAGCATCTACACCGACAGCTTCAGCCAGGGAATCAACGACCGGCTGAACGTAGACCCTAACGACAAGGCCAAGCAGGCCTACAACCAGGGCATGAACATCGGTTCGCAGATTGAGCAGATGGCCGCTAACCTGTCGAAGGAATATTATGCTGCCGACCCTGACAAGAAAATCGACCCCAAGACCGTAGCAGCTGGAATCTTTGCCGGTCTTTACGGAAAGGACGCGATGTCGAGCCAGGACGCGATGAAGGAATTCCAAGGCAGACTCGAGGCACAGAAGTCAGCCAACCAGGAAAGACTCTACGGAAAGAACAAAGAGGAGGGTGCTGCTTTCCTCGCAGAGAACAAGACGAAGGAAGGCGTTGTGGAACTGCCCAGCGGCCTTCAGTATAAGGTCATCACGATGGGCACAGGCGAGAAGCCGAAGCCCACAAGCAAGGTGAAGGTGAACTACGTTGGACGTCTTATCGACGGAACCGAGTTTGACTCGTCGTACAAGCGCAAGGAGCCGACATCTTTCAAGTGCAACCAGGTGATCAAAGGCTGGACCGAGGCTTTATGCCTGATGACCGAAGGGTCGACATGGGAACTCTACATACCATACAATCTGGCTTATGGAGAGCGTGCAGCAGGCAAGATACCGCCGTTCTCCACACTCATCTTCACCGTGGAATTGCTTGAGATAGAGGACGCCACAGCAGCTAAACCTGCTGCTACCACTGCAAAGCCAGCTGCTACCGCTGTCAAGCCAGCCGCAGCAAAACTGGCAGCTGCAACAGCCAAACCGGCAACGACCGTCAAAGCAAAGAAATAAAAATGACATTGACATTGGCTCCGATGGGCGGACTGGCAAACCGTATGCGTGCGGTTATCTCCGCCTATAGTCTGGCCTGTGAAGTCGGTTCAGACCTGCGTGTGGCGTGGGTACGCGACAACGGGCTGAACGCACGGTTCTGCGACCTTTTCGAGCCTGTCAATCTATTCGACATAGAGGAGGTGAGCGGATGGAAGTCCATTCTGTACGCGCCTCCGATGAAACGAAACTTGTTCATCCCCAAACTGCTACAGTCTGGGTATGGACAAGTTTTGTTTGATGACCGCCTGGC
>CAMOTI010000155.1 GCA_946625675.1 uncultured Prevotellaceae bacterium
GGAGAGATGCTCGAGTGGCTGAAGAGGCACGCCTGGAAAGCGTGTAACCGTCCAAAGCGGTTCCGGGGTTCGAATCCCCGTCTCTCCGCACGATTGTATGGCATGAAATACATAATTCTAATTAATGAAAGTAAAATCAAATAATTATTAATCTTAAAATTTTAACCAAAAGATGAAAAAAGTATTTGCAATTATTGCATTGATGGGAGTTTTTACTCTTGGAATGACACAGGCTGCTTATGCACAGGATGATGCAGCGGCTGCTCCTGAAGAGAATGTAGAGGCTGCTGCCGGCGACGATCAGGCTGCTGCTGCTCCTGAAGCTGCTGAGGCTGCTCCTGAAGCTGCTGAGGCTGCTCCGGCTGAAGGCGAAGAGGCTGTTGCAGAGGCTGACTCTGCTGCCACTGACTCTGCTGCAGTAGACGAAGAGGCTCCTGCTGAGGAAGAGGCTGCTCCTGTGGCTGAAGAGCCAGAAGGAAAGAGCGGTTTCTACAAGACAATCAAGAGATACTTTATTGAGGGTTCTGCAGGCTTCATGGCACTTCCTGCCCTCGCTCTCGTGTTCGGTCTTGCATTCTGCATCGAGCGTATCGTTTACCTCACGCTTGCTGATGTCAACACCAAGAAAATGAAGGAAGATATCGAAGACGCTCTCGTGAAGAAGGGTGACGTTGAGGCTGCCAAGGAAATCGCACGCAACACTCGCGGTCCTATCGCTTCTCTTTACTATCAGGGTCTGATGAGAGCTGACGAAGGAGCTGACTCAATCGACAAGGCTGTTGTCGCTTACGGCGCTGTGCAGTCTTCTAACCTTGAGAAGGGATGCTCGTGGATCACACTCTTCATCGCTATGGCACCGTCTCTCGGATTCTTGGGAACTGTGATCGGTATGGTGCAGGCATTCGACGACATCCAGAAGGCTGGTGACATCTCTCCTACAGTCGTTGCAGGTGGTATGAAGGTGGCCCTTTTGACTACCATCCTCGGTATCGTGGTTGCACTTCTGCTTCAGCTTCTCTACAACTACATCCTTTCTAAGATTGAGGGTATCACAGCAGACATGGAGAATGCTTCCATCGACTTGCTCGACACGACTTACAAGTACAACGCTCAGAAGGCTCGCAAGTAATCTGAAAGCTCGTAATTATAAAAGCGTATTTATTAACCTTAATTAAAAAAGGAGAACATTAAATGGATATTGAAAAAATTAGTAAATATTTGCTTTACGGGCTTTTCGGGGTCTCAGCGTTGATCTTCGTTCTTTTCTTCATCATCGGATTTGGAAATGAATACGAGGCTGACCCGACGAAGAACGCACCTGCGCTCACCGACGTGGTGATTGTCTGGTCGCTCATCCTGTCCGTTGTAGCATTCGTGGGCATGATTGTAGCTTACATCATGTACATCAGACAGCATGGTGTGGAGAAATCGCTCTTCTACACTTGGGGACTTCCTATCGTTTCACTCGTTATCGGTGCTATCATCGGTTTCGCTAACCGTCAGGACACACTCATCATCAACGGTAAACAATGGAACACTCCGGAGGATTCACCAGAACCATTCATGCACTCAGGAGAAATCGTTATTTCTGATGCATCGATCATCTCTGTTATCATCCTCTCTGTTATTGCTATCGCTGCAATTGTCTGGAGTCTTGTGAAACGTAAATAATAGGAGGGGCTATGGGAAAGAAAAGAAAAGTACCAGGATTGAACTCAAGTTCAACGGCCGACATCTCTTTCATCCTCCTCATCTTCTTCCTCATCACTACATCTATGGACACAGACCAGGGTTTGGCTCGTACTCTCCCGCGTCCGCCAGAAGATGAAAACCAGCAGAACGAGAAGAAGGTCAAAGAGAGAAACATCCTTAACATTCGTATCAACAAGGACAACTACATCATGATTGCCACGTTGACGAATGAGGATTACATCAAGTCTGTGAAGGAAATCACGGAAAAGGCAAAACGATTCATCGTTAACGCAGAGAACGACCCTAACCTCCCTGAGGTGGTTGAGAAGGATTTCGACCTGCTGGGACGTATGCGTGTCACACCCGACCATGTGATATCAGTACAGACCGACCGTGGAACAAGTTATGGTGTATACTTCCAGGTGCAGGATGCACTCGTGAAGGCATACAACGAAGTGAGAAACGACTTGGCTAAGGAAAAATTCGGATGCACTTATGAGCAGTGCACGGAAAAACAGCGTGCCGCCATTCGTAAGGCTCGTCCAATGATGATTTCCGAGGCTGAACCAAAACGTTACGGTAAAGCATTGTAATTTATGAGCAGATTTAATAAAGACGGCGGCAGAGAAATGCCTGAGATGAACACCTCATCTCTCCCTGACTTGATTTTCTCCATCCTCTTCTTCTTCATGATGGTTACTACCATGCGTGAAGTGACGCTGAAGGTGAAGATTGACAAGCCACAAGGTACGCAGCTGGAGAAACTTGCTCGTAAATCAGCTACATCGTTCATCTATATGGGTAAACCGACTTCCATCACCGACGGAACTGGTACTCGTGTGCAGATCAACGACAAACTGCTTTCCAACGACGAGCATTTCTCTAACTTGGTCACTCAGTACATCCTCGACGAGCAAGGCAAAATCGGTGACAAGGACAAGCCATTCTTCACGGTTTCACTCAAGGTGGACCATGAGACACCAATGGGATTCATCACCGACTTGAAGCAGGTGCTTAGAAAGGCATACGCTTTGAAGATTGTTTACTCGGCCAACAAGATGACTGATCAGGACGATTAGTAGAAACAACCATAATCATTACGGAGCACTCATCAAAAAGTGCTCCGTTTTTTTCTGTCTTATTTACTTTTTCATTTTATTATTGTGAAACAATATATCGACCTACTTAAGCGAATACTGGACGAAGGGGTGGAGAAATCCGACCGTACCGGCACCGGCACCATCTCGGTCTTCGGTAATCAGATGCGGTTCAACCTCGAAGAGGGATTTCCGCTGCTCACCACGAAGAAACTTCATCTTAAATCCATCATCTATGAGCTGCTGTGGTTTCTCAAAGGCGACACCAATGTGAAATATCTGCAGGAGCACGGTGTAAGAATATGGAACGAATGGGCTGACCCTGACGGCAGCCTCGGACATATCTACGGATATCAGTGGCGCTCCTGGCCTGACTATAACGGAGGACATATCGACCAAATTCGTCAGGTGATCGACCAAATCAAACATACGCCGGACTCGCGCCGTATGATTGTGTCGGCATGGAATGTGGCCGATCTCGGTAACATGAATCTGCCGCCCTGCCATATCCTTTTCCAGTTCTATGTGGCGAACGGAAAACTCAGCCTGCTTCTCTATCAACGTAGTGCTGACTCTTTTCTTGGAGTTCCTTTCAATATTGCTTCTTATTCCTTGCTGTTGATGATGGTGGCACAGGTGACGGGACTTAAGCCGGGTGACTTCGTCTACACCACTGGCGACACACACCTCTATCTCAACCACCTCGAGCAGGCGAGGCTGCAAATCACACGCACACCGCGTCAGTTGCCTACCATGTCCATCAATCCAGACGTGAAAGATATATTTGAATTCCAGTACGAGGATTTCAAACTTGAAAACTACGATCCTTACGACCATATCAAAGCAACGGTATCCGTATAAATCTGAAAACTGACAACTGAAAACTGACAACATGATCTCAATCATCGTAGCTATCGACAGCAATAATGCCATAGGAGCAGACAATAAATTGATTTATTGGCTTCCAGACGACCTCAAACGCTTCAAGAAACTGACGACGGGCAATACCATCATTATGGGCCGTAAGACCTTTGAGTCGCTTCCCAAGGGCGCTTTACCCAATCGCCGTAACATTGTTCTCTCCCGCAATGCAGAACTGCAGTTCCCCGGGGCTGACACTTTTCCATCTTTGAAGGCAGCTTTGGAAGACTGCCGCATTCAGGCGGAGCAGGGCAGGGAGGACGCCAGGGAGGTCTTCATCATCGGGGGAGCATCGGTCTATCGGCAGGCACTGCCTCTGGCCGACCGCCTATGCCTCACTGAGATTGATGCCACCTCGGATAACGCCGACACATTCTTCCCGGAATTCGACCGCTCCCAGTGGGTTGAGACTTTCCGTGAGGACCACTCAGCCGACGAACTGCATGCCTATCCCTTTTCCTTTGTGGATTTGGTTCGCTGCTAATTTTTCTGATTATCAGCAAATATAAAGGTCGCAACTACGTTGGAATAACGCTAAGTTGCGACCTTTTTTATGCAATTATGTATGTTGTGATACGATTCAGCTATTAGAAGAGTATCATAGAGAGAACATATGCCACGAGGGTGGACACACATACGCTGACGAGTCCCGGCATCATGAACGAGTGGTTGAGCAGGTATTTGCCAATCACGGTGGTGCCGGAGCGGTCGAAGTTCACGGTGGCGATGTCGGACGGGTAGTTCGGAATGAAGAAGTAGCCATAGACAGAAGGAAGCACACCGAGGAGTACCGGGCCAGGAATGCCGAGCTTGTAGGCCAATGGCAACATGGCCACGACCACGGCTCCCTGGGAGTTGATAAGTACGGAGACGAGGAAGAAAACGATGGCGATGCTCCATGGATACTGGGCCACGATGGCCTCCAGTCCCTGCTGCATGGCGTCCATATAGTTGGAGAAATAGGTGTCGGCCAGCCATGCGATTCCGTAGATGGCAACTACGGCCACCATGCCCGACTGCCATACCGGACCTGCCACGGCCTTCTTGGGGGATGCCTTGCAGAAGATAATCATCAATGCTGCTGCCGTGATCATCACGATCTGGATGACCAGGTTCATCGCCAGCGGTTTGTCTATGGTTTCTGTCATTCCCTGCAACTCCACTTTGGCTTTCACGAGCTGGTCGGCTGTGAGGCTAACTCCGTCGGACAGCGCAAGCGGTGCGGCGTCTTTCACTGCCTTCAGCGTCTCATGGTGAGGCAGGAGCGACTGGAACGCAGCGAAGATGACGATGACCACGAGGGCAGCGAGGAAGATGTATACAGCCAGTTTCGCCGATTTCGGAATTTCTTTGTCGAGCGTGGTGGCTGAGGAACCGTAAATATAGGCTTTCTGCTCCGGGTTCTGCAGCTTGGCTTGGAATTCTGGGTCTTTGTCCAAGTCGAGGCCGCGTTTGTAGCTGGCGGTCGCTGCTGCCATCAGGCCGCAAAGGCAGGCGGGGATGGATATCATCAGTACCTGGGGAATTGTGATGTTGAATCCGTTGGCACCGGAGATGCTGACAAAGGCCACCACGGCAGCGGCGATAGGAGAGCATGTGATGCCCACCTGGCTGGCCACGCTGGCCACGGCGCAAGGACGTTCCGGACGGATGCCTTTTTTCAGGGAGATGTCGCAGATGATCGGCATCAGCGTATAGACCACGTGCCCTGTTCCAACGAGTACGGTCAGGAAGAAGGTGCAAAGCGGAGCGAGGAAGGTGATTCGCTCAGGATGTTTCCGTAGCAGTTTCTCGGCCAGCTGAATCAGCCAGTCCATACCTCCGGATGCCTGCATGATGCCGGCGCAGGTGACGGCGGCGATGATGATGTAGATGACGTCGGTCGGAGGACTGCCTGGTTTCAGTCCGAATCCGAAGACGAGGATAGCGAGTCCGATGCCGGAGATGGCACCGAGCGCAAGGCTGCCGTAGCGTGAGCCCACCCAAAGTGCGCCCAGCACGATGAGCAGTTGGATTATCATTAGAAATGTAGCCATGGTATATTTTTGTTTTTAGTTGTTAGTCGTATGTTTTCCTGGATAGTCCGGAATTTCCGGAAAACCCGGATAATCCGGGAATTCCGCAGAGTAAGTGCTTGTCTCAGAGTTTCAGATACTTTTTGGCGATGTCGAGCAGCAAGTCTGCCGTGCCTTCGATGCCCAGCAGCGATGAGTTGATGCAGATGTCGTACGACCGGCTGTCTCCCCAGTTGTTCTCGCTGTAGAAGTTGTGATAGTCCGAGCGAAGCGCGTCGGTCTGCTCAATCAGGTCCTTGGCTGTGTCGGCGGAGATGTCGTTCCGGTCCATCAGGAACTTCACACGCTTGTCGTAGTCTGCACGGATGAAGATGCTGAGATGGCGCGGATGGTCGCGGAGGATGTACTCGGAGCAGCGGCCCACGATGATGCAGTCCTCGGTCTCGGCTTTCTCACGGATGATGTCGGACTGGAACTTGAACAGCGACTCATGGCTCATGCTGTTGCGGTAGAGCGTGCCGTAGGAGGCGAAGGGCGAGGCCAGGGTGCGCATCAGGTAGGAGAAGGTGCCTTTGTGGGGAACCTCGTCTGCTTTCTTGAATACTTTGGGCGATATGCCGCTTTCCTCGGCTGCCATCTGGATGAGGCTGCGGTCGTAGATGGGGATGTTCAGCTGTTTGGCCATCAGTTCGCCTATGGCCTTGCCACCACTGCCGATTTCACGGCCGATGGTGATTACATATTTTGATTTCTCTTCCATAATGAATATGTTTGGTTATTTAATGCGGTTATTTAATCGTGTTGTTAATCTTATGTCTTATGAATCAGTCCAGCATCTCGGCCGCTCTCAGGCCGCCTTTGTGATGGAACCGCCACAGAACGTAGGCTGAGAAGAGGACGGAGATGAAGTCGGATACGGTGATGCTCAGCCACACACCTTTCGTTCCCCACAGTCCGGGGAAGATGAGCAGGAAGGGGATGAGGAAGATGAGCTGGCGGCTCAGCGACAGGAAGATGCTGGTCTTTGCCATTCCGATGCTTTGGAAGAAATGCCCCACGACGATGGCGAATCCGATGAGGGGTGCCACCAGCTGTATGAGCCGCATACCCTCTACGGAGAGCTCCGTCAGTTTTGGGTCGTCGGTGAAGAGGCGTATGGGCAGGGTGGGGAAGAACTCGCAGACGATGAATGAGAAAACCATCACGATGGTGGCATACAGGATGCAGTAACGCAACACCTTCGTCACGCGGGGGTAGAGTTGCGCGCCGTAGTTGTAGCCGGCTATAGGCTGCATGCCCTGGCAGATGCCCATTACGATCATGAGGAACAGGAATGTGATGCCGTTGATGATGCCGTAGGCGGCGATGGCGATGTCGCCTCCGTGGGTCGACAGCCCTTTGTTGATGAGAATCACCACCATGCAGGCACAGAGCTGCATGCAGAAGGGAGAAAGACCGATTTTCAGGATGTTCTTCACGATTCTGCTTTTCAGACCATAGATGCCACGGTGTAGATGGATGAGGTCGTTCTTGTTGCTCATCACAATCCACACGAACGCCAGGGCGAAGACCTGCGCTAGGATAGTTGCGATGGCAGCACCTCGGATGCCCATGTCGAAGGTGAAGATGAAAAGGGGGTCGAGGATGGAATTGACGATCACAGTGCTGATGGTGGCTATCATCGCGGTGCGGGGATGCCCCGTGCTTCGCAGCGTGGCGTTCAGGCCAAGATAGAGATGGGTCACGACATTGCCGAGGAGTATCACAAACATATATTCGCGGGCATAACCCACGGTGTTCTCGCTTGCTCCGAAGAAATAGAGAAGCTGGTCGATGTAAATAATTCCGAAAACGGCGAGCAGTAATCCCACGATGATGTTGAGCGTTACGACGTTGCCCAGGGTGTGTTCTGCTGCCTGGTTGTCTTTCTGCCCGAGTTTCACCGACATATAGGTGCTTCCTCCCACGCCCACCATCGCGCCGAAGGCGGCGCTGAGGTTCATGATGGGGAAGGTGACGGCCAGGCCCGACAGGGCCAGGGCCCCTTCGTTGGTGTCTGTGCCTATATGTCCGATGAAGATGCGGTCCACGATGTTGTAGAGCGACGATGCGGTCATCGCCACTACGGCTGGCAACGCATACTGCATCAGCAGCTTGCCCACGTCTTTGGTGCCTAATTCCTTTGTCCTGTCTATCGTCTTGGTTTCTGTCATGATCCCTTTTTACTTTCTGGGTGTTCTGGATATTCTAGTTATTCTAGTTATTCTAGAAATTCTAGATGTTCTAGATATACTAGATATTCAATGCTTATTGGGCCGGATGGCTAAATAAATTTCAAATTTCAAAACTCAAATCTCAAAGACTCATTTAATTTCGCTCCATTTCGGTGGATTCACGTTGAGGAGGTTTCTGACGAAGAAGTCATAGCGTTTATGTTCTCCGTAGGTCTCGCCCATGGTGTGGTGGGCACCGGGAATGACGACGAGTTCGAAGTCCTTGCCGGCTTTCTGCAGCGCATTGACCACCTGCATGGTGGATGCCGGGTCCACGTTGTCGTCCAGTTCGCCGACCACGAGCATGAGCGGACGCTCCAGTTTCGACGCATTCTCCACGTTCGACGAGGCGATGTAGCTTTCGTCTATCGGGTAGCTCATCCACTGCTCGTTCCACCAGATCTTGTCCATCCGGTTGTCGTGGCATCCGCAGGCGGCGTATGCTGCCTTGTAGAAGTCGCCGTGGAGCAGCACAGCCGTGAGGGCCTCCTGTCCGCCTGCTGAACATCCGTAGATGCCCACTCGGTCTACGTCCATATAAGGATATTTCTCACAAGCTGCCTTTATCCAGGCGATGCGGTCGGGGAATCCAGAGTCTTTGAGGTTCTTGTAGCATACCTCCTCAAACTCACGGCTGCGGAACGACGTGGACATGGCGTCAAGCTGAACGACGATGAAGCCGAGCTCGCTCAGGTCGGCCAGGTTCCAGAGCCAGGGGGTGAAGGACTTGGGGACGTACTGGTCGCCAGGCCCTGAGTAGATATACTCGATGACGGGGTATTTCTTCGACGGATCGAAATTCGACGGGCGGCGGATCAGTCCCCACATGTCGGTCTTGCCGTCGCGGCCCTTGGCCACGAATACCTCCGGTTTGTCCCATCCGTTCTGCTCCAGCTTGGTGATGTCGGCCTTCTCCAGTTCTTTCAGAATTTTTCCGTCTGACGTGCGGCGCAGTACGGTCACTGGCGGGTTGAGCACGGTGGAGTAGGTGTCGATCATGAATTTCTTGTCGTCGGTGTAGCGCACGCTGTGGTTGCCCTCCTCCGGGTTGAGGCAGATGAGGTCCTTGCCGTCGATGCCGATGCGGTAGTGATGGATGAGGTAGGGGTCTTCCTCCGTGGCGTTGGTTCCGGCATAGGGATAGTCTTTCTGCGTGTCTGACGTGCGTAGGCCTGTATGTCCGTTGGCGGAGAAATAGATAAGGCCTTTCTTCTCGTCGATATAGTCGATGGAGCGTACGTAGAAGTCGCCCTTGGTGATTTGGCGGATGAGCTCGCCCTTCTGCTTGTCGTAGAGATAGATGTGATTGTAGTTGTCGCGCTCGCTGGTCCAGAGGATATATTTCCCGTTTTCGAAGTCGTGGCGGTATTGCCGTGAGTAGTTCACGTACTTGTCGTTCTTCTCTTCGATGATGGTCCGCACATTGCCGGTCTCTGCGTCGAGCTCCAGGATGCGGTAGGTATGGTGTCCGCGCTCGTTGAACTCAAAGGTGAGGTGGCGGTTGTCCTTCTCCCATCTGGGTGCCTCCACGTAGTACTGGCTCTTGAAGAGGTCGGTCTTCGGCTCAGTCACCTTGCCTGTAGCCACCTCCACCACCACAGGCACGCGGTAGTTGAGCGAGTCGCCAGGCTTGGCATATTCCTGCTTGTGGAGTTTCGGCTGAAGTTGGTCTTTGGGCGATGATTCCACGTAGTAGACATATCGCTTCGGAGCCGGCTTGATGCGCACAGTGGCATAGTATTTCCCGTCTTCTGAGAAGCGTCCGTAGGATGAATAATAGTATGTGCTGTCGCCGTTGGTGGTCAGTGCATGGCCTTGGTCGTCGCCGTTGGTCGACTTTATCCATAGGTTGTTGTCCTTGTGGAATATCTCGACATCGCCTTTAGGGCTTCGCTGACGTCCGTCCTTCTCGTCGGGCACCTCCATCCAGTGGCGCTGACGTCCGTTGTAGTGATGCATGGCCTCTCCGTCGTTCAGCTGCTCGGTCTCGAGGTCGTAGCTCCAGCGCTTTCCGTCGTACTCGAAGAGCAGTCGGTCGTGCTTCTCCTGCTTCTGTGCCTGCTCTGGCTTGTCTTCGTCCCCGTTGTCAGCTCTGTCTTTGTGCCGTCCCCGGCCTCTGCCCCAGTCCTGCTCGTCGGCTGCCCATACGCGGGCGTTGCCCAGCGGCAGGTGGTTGGCATACACTTGCTTCCCGCTTTTTTCCGACAGCTGCTTGCTGAGCTTCTCGCTGTCGAAGAGCGGGGTGGTGGTAAGCTTGTCGCAGTCTACGAGTTTATACGCCGTGCCGGCATTGCCGGTCTCGGTGTACCAGAATTTATGGGTCTTGCCGATGGCGTTGGCCTTCACGTCGCCGTGCAGCATTTTGCCTGAGTACTTGCCACGGATGCTGTAGGCGCGTTTATAATCCTCCACGGTCCCTTGGCCGTATGCCATCAGTGTGCAGGCGGCCAGGGCTGCGAATACTAATCCTCTTGACGTTTTCATTTTCTTATAGTAGGTGTGTATGTGTTATTTGCTTTCTTTTGCTTTGGGGGTGGCGCCGGTCGTGCCGTCAGCACTTTTTCCTTTGGATTGTGGGGAGGCGCCAGTCGTGCCGTCGGAGGCTGGCTGGCTCCCGGTCTGCTTGAATTTCACATTCTCTGCTTCGCCCATGGCCACGTCGCGGAACTCCTGTGCGCTGATCTTCACGGGCTCCACCATGAACTCAGGCACGTTGTACGACTTCAGTTGGTAGCGGTAGAAGTCGGGGTCTTCCTGCGGCAGCTCGAACGGCTTGTGGGCGTTGCCGTTCTTGTCGAAGTAGGAGATGTAGAGCCGGCTGTAGTTGCCGTCGTCTCTCCTCGAGGCGAACAGGATCCAGCGTCCGTTGCTCGACCATGAGTGGTAGCTGTCGGCTTGCATGCTGTTGGCTTCCTTGAGCGGACGGCTCTCCATGGTTCGCAGGTCGGTCACGTAGAGGTCTGCGTCGGGGTGCCAGATATGGAACACGCCGTAGTTGCCGAGCCCGTAGAGCACGTAACGGCCGTCGGGGCTGACGCGGGGAATCGTGGCGCTCTTGTTCTGAGCGGCGGCGTCGAACACCATCTCTTTCGGACCGAAGGTCTTCGTCTTGCGGTCGAAGGGCTTGCGGTACACGTTATATTTGATGTCCATGTATTTCTCGATGATTTGGCTTTGTTGGCGTGCCAGCTTGTCGTCCTTCTTGTCTGTCTTGTTGCCATAGACATCCTCGGACTTCGACTCTATCACCACCTTCGCTGTGTCGCTGAACTCGAAGTGGGCGGAGCAGTAGTAGAGGGTGTCGCCTTCGGGCGACCACCATGGGAACACCTCGAACTCGGTGCTGTCGTTCTCTATGTTCGTGATGGTGTTCGACTCGATGTCGTAGAGAATCAGGTCGCTGGCTGCGTCCTGAACTTCGATTTTATTGCGCTCCTTCGTGTGGAACGACTGTCCCGTGCTGTTCGTGGAGTAGGCGATGAGAGGAAGGGTGGGGTGCCACGAGGGGTAAACGCCTGCACTGATGACTTCAGGTGTCTTCAGGTTGATTTTCTTTGGCTTTCCGTTGTACACGAGCATCGTACCGCCATGGGCCTGACGCATATGGAACTGCATGTTGTCCGTCTTGTAGTTCTGGTAGGAGTGGCAGTTGATGCACTGGCCTTCTGCCTCTGTGCTGATGATCATGTTGTTGTAGATGTCTTTCTCCTCGTAGTTCGTCAGGTTGCGCTCGCAGATGCGAAGCTCCTCATAGGCCACGTACGACGGGTTGATCAGACGGTAGGAGATGTATGGGTCGATATCCTCTTGTGCCACGCTGATGTTGAAGGCCTTGAATGCCGTCCATGCCCCTTTGTCGCTGGCGAATATCTCCACCCTGATGTCCTTCCCCTTGCTTGAGGCGAGGATTTCTTTCCATTCGTCCTCCGGAATCTGCACTTTATTGCCGTCGCCGTAAGTCTGCTGGTTTTCTCCGCCGTAGGTCAGCCGTGCCACCACCTCGTCGCAGTGGTCGGTCACCTTGAAGTTCAGTGGTGCGATGTTAGGGGGTACAACCACGTCCTTGTAGTCCGGGAAGATGTTGGGCGCTTTCTTCGATGCCGTGGCATTGGCCGGTACCTCCGGGTGTTTGTTCTTGCATCCTGTCATCGTCAGGCACATCATGCCAACGCCGAATATGATTGTCATTAATTGTTTCATTGCTTTATATGCTGGAAAATGATAAAATAATCAAATGTCTAAATAAATAGTAAATCGTAAAATCGTAAATTACTTTTCTTCAGATGGTTTACACCCCTGCCGTGTAGAAAAATAATAAAATGATCAAATGTCTAAATAAATCGTAAAATCGTAAAATCGTAAATTACTTTTCTTCAGCTGGTTTACATCCCTGCCGAGTAGAAAGATAATAAAATATTCAAATGTCTAAATAAATAGTAAATCGTAAAATCGTAAATTACTTTTCTTCAGCTGGTTTACATCCCTGCCGAGTAGAAAAATAATAAAATGATCAAATGTCTAAATAAATCGTAAATAGTAAATCGTAAAATCGTAAATATCAATACGTGTGTACGCCTCTGGAGAAGTAGTAGAACCACCAGTAGGTGTCGCCGAACTGTGCAAAACATTCCTCACCCACTTTCCGTGTGAGCGCGTCGCCTTTCAGCTGTCCGCTGTATTGCTGAAGCAGCTGCCCGGTCACATTCTTGAAGCTGGCGTAGCGGTTGACAATCAGGTTTTTGTCGAACGGCATATGACTTGTGTCCACTTTCTTCTCCAGGTCGCCGAAGAGGTAGGCTGCCTCCTGATAGTGGATGGGCATGGCTTCCTTCTCGTGCAGGTCTGCATATTTGAAGAAGCGTGGCCAGAAGAGGCTGATGTCCTTCTGGATGAGGGCGAATGCCAGGCATGCCTCCTGGAATTTCGGGTCGCTGAGGTTCATGTGGCAGAAATAGCTGATGAGGTACACCTCTACGAGTCCCTGGTCGCCGTCAAGCGCGTTTTTGAAGGCATCGTACATAGGCCTGACGCACTTGTACTCATCCGTGGCCTCGTAAGCCTTTCGGTTGCGTAGCAGTTCCAGACGTTTCTCTGCCCATTCCTTATGGAAGGTGGTAGAGCGCAGGATGTCAATATATTTTGCGGCCACATTCTCCTCGCCTGCCATCATGGCGCAGCGGATCAGGTTCTTGTAGTCGTCAACGCGGAAGCCGTATTCCACACCATTCTCGATACACCAGCGGGTGGCGAAGTTGGTCTTTCCGTAGTAGAAGTAGTAGAGCGGTCCGCACGTGTTGCACAGGTTCACGTGGATGGAGTCGCGCTCCAGGTTTCCGAGGATGTCCTTCGGGTCCTTGTCCTTGTATTTCTCGTCGTCGTATTTCTTCTTCTCCTCAGTCTTCTTGTAGGTCCACACGGTCGGTTGGATGGTGCGGTTGTCGTATTTGAACATCATGTTGCCTATGTTGCCGAGATGGAGGAGGGCAATATTCTGGCCCATAATCATCTGGCGGGTGTGCGGCCCCTGCGACTCGCGGCTGGCTTCCAGTGCTCCTTCCCAGTCGCAGTCGGCGAGCTTGCGGTACATCTTCAGCTCGGTCTGGAAGTTCTTGTCGTCGAAGTGGTTGTAGTTGATCAGCAGGAAATAGCCGGCAAGCAGGACTACCGTGGCGATGGCGGCGAATGCAGGGGATTTGCCTGCGTCCCATTTTTTCTTTCCAGTGATGACGTTTAGACTCATCGGCAGGATATAAGCCAGCGGCACCAGCGCAATGGCGACAAACAAGGACCGTTTGGCTCCTTCGATATACTTGTCGTTCTGGAAGATAGGCAGCATCGCAGTGTAGATGTCCTCTACTCGTGCCGCTGTGTAGTGCTGGTAGTACATCTTCGGCACGATGATGATGGCGGCCACGGCAAGGATGACGGCCAGATAGCGGCTGACGTCCTTCCAGTTCGGCTGCTGGCCCTCTTCCGTTCCGATGAGCTGCTGCAGTGCCAAATAGCCAGCTCCGCAGAGGCTCCAGAATCCGATGAGCGGATAGAGCCCGACCACATAGAGGGCGATGAGCACGGAGCGGACGTAGCCTTTATAGAGGTTGGAGATGTACATGCCTAACAACATGATGAGGATGGCCACGGTGTAGGTGAACCAGTAGCCGGGCAGTTTGATGTAGTACATCCAGTAGCCCAGGCATATCTCTGAGCAGAGCAGCAGCACCACGGGGGCCAGTGCGACGGCGCTCCATCGGTTGCTGATGTGGAACACTTTCAGCGTAAGCAGGTAAATAAGGCCCCACAGTGCTATAAGTATGAGTGAGCCGGCCCAAGGGTAATAGAAATACTGGGTGAGATAGCAGCCCAGCCACTGGCTGAAGCCGCCGACCACGCGCATGCGGTCGTCAAAAAACTCTTGGTTGTTCTGCCAGATGGAGTGTTCCTGGCATCCGTAGAGGTACTCGCTGTTCAGCACGGCCAGGTAGACAAATGCCACCACTGCGAACAGCAGGAAGCAAACCCATGGAATGAACTTTTCCATCTTCGGGCTGAACGTGAAGAACGGCTTCTTCTCGCCTCCTTTGTTTTTTGATGACGAAGACGCTGAATGCACTGCCTTGGCTGCCGTCTTCGGTCCTTTCTTGTTGTTGGACTTCACGTTGCGGAAATCCGTTTTCTTTGTTGACATTGTTTCGTTAGCTGATGATATGCTCGTCAAATTAAGCAACAATGAAATTGCAATATGACAAAATAAATCGTTAAATCGTATTCCTTTGATTCCAGTCAGCTTAGACTTTCATCGTGTGGAAAAATGATAAAATATCAAAATATCCAACTAAATAGTAAATTGATAATTCGTAAATCCGTTTTAGTCAGCTTAGACTTTCATCGTGTGGAAAAATGATAAAATATCAAAATATCCAACTAAATAGTAAATTGATAATTCGTAAATCCATTCCAGTCAGCTTAGACTTTCATCGTGTGGAAAAATGATAAAATATCAAAATATCCAAATAAATAGTAAATAGTAAATCGTAAATCTTTTTAGTTCCACGACCAAGCGTCCGGGTTGTAGTCTTTCTCCACGTTGTCCTCCAGTTTGTCGGTCAAGTTGCAGAAGAAGTCGATATCTGTGAATTTCTCCAGCTCGTCTATGGACATGGCGTGCTGCTTCATCTGCTGCATGGATGGGTAAGTTGCTGCGTAGCTTCCGTGCTGCTCCAGCAGGAATCCGATGGACTGGTAGGTGTTGTTCTTGGTTTCGGCAAGGATGGCCATGAAGTAATATTTCGGAACCGCCACCTTCACCGCGTCCCCTTTCACATTGGTCGTCTCGAAATAGCCTTTGCCCTGGAATCGCTGGCCCTCCTTGATGGTTCCGCCTTTGCAGACGTAGAGCTTCTTGAAGGTGGACGACTTGCTCCAGTTGCGGATGAGCAGCTCGAGCTCAGCCCAGTAATAGCTGTTGAAGTTGTAGAGCTGGGGCGACATGTTGCTCATGTAGAAAGTCTGCATGTTGGCCTGGGTGGAGTAGAGACGGTCGGCCGACGCGCAGAGGTGTCCGCGGGTGTAGCCGCTGCCGCTGTAGGAGGTGGGGGCCAGCTGGCAGGCTGACGGCAGGTTCACGTCGGCACTCCATGCGTCGCTGCGGCTGCCGCTGCCCACTTTCGTCGTGTCGTCGAAGGTGAAGGCGACCCACCGGCTGTGGCACCATGCCGAGTCGTACTCGAAGCAGTAGTTCATGACGGTCTTGCTGGCCAGGTCGTTCATCTTCGCCCAGTGGGAGACGAACCGCAGGCCTTTCCCGGTCCTTACGTGTGGCACTTCCAGGCGCATCACGTCGCTGTTTGTCGCCCTAAGCGCTAAGTTGCTGTTTTTGTTCGACTTGTCTGTCACTTCTGTCGTGCTCTCTCCGTCTCCGTTATCGTCGCTACACGATGCAAGCATGCCCGGCATGAGGATGCCGAGCATGACAAGCAGTATCAGATAATATAGCTTATTCATTGTTGTGGGTTATCGTCTTTTCGCAGTTGGGGTGCCAAAGGTATGTCCTTCCCATTCTGCGTATGATGGACTCTTGATACCGCAGACACCGAAATATTTCTCAATGGAACCGTAAATAATTACCTTCTTTCCAAGTGGTGCTCCCTGGTTGATGAAAAGGCTTAGACCATCGAAAACTGTTTCTCCTTTTATTTTTGTAGGTAAACATTTTTTGTAGTCGCTCTCTTGTGGATTATCAGAAATGAGGATTACTGCTTCCTGTTCTTCCGGAACTCCAAAGGTTGCTGAATTCTCATTGAGGTTATTTCCCTTTATGTATCCCACAATATAACCACTTACATAGGCTTTAGTTTTTGCATCTGGATTATTAGTGAAAATTGCCTGTGCGTCAGCTACGGTATAAGGATAGTGCAACGTTCCGTCGCCTTCTGTGTCCGTCGGAGAGGGTGTGGGGGTATCGCCGCCGCCTTCGCCTCCGCTGGTCGATCCGTTGAGTGAGTAGAGATATGCCTCCTTTTGTGAGGTCTCGGGCGTGTTGCCACGGAAGTTCATCAGCTTGCCGCAGAACACCACCTCGTCGCCTACTTTTGGCATCGTGCCCTCTGTGTAGGGCTGGTTGCCGAAGTACAGTGCGCGGTAAATCTGGAACTGGTTGGTGGTGGTTCCGTCGTCGGAGATGTAGCAGGTGATATTACCAAAGTATTCTCCTGTGTTACTGTTTACACTGTTGTAGTTCTCCTTGATGCTCACCACTTTACCTTTCACGTATACGTCCTTGTCGGTCTTGGCGTCTGATGCCAGGGCATTACATACCTTGATGGCTGCCACGCAGTTGTAAGGGCTGTTGGCGGTTCCGTCGCCGGTGGCCTCACCGGATGGCTCTTCGTTACCGCTGCCTTCCACCACCTTACCGTTCAGTGAGTATAGGTAAGCTTCCCTCTGAACAGTTTCCAGAGTGGTTCCGTAGTTGTTGACGAATTTCGTCACTTTACCGCAGATAATTACGTCGTCTCCAACCTTCAACAACTCACCGTCTCCGTCATACTCCTTGTTTCCAAGGTAGAGTGCACGATAAATATAGAACTGTCCGTCGGCAGATCCGTCATCTGAGATGTAGTAGGTTGCGTTACCATAATATTGTCCGTTTTGATTCTTGGAATCGTAGTTCTCCTTGATGGAGGACACTTTACCCTTGATATATACAACATCGGAACTTTTATTGTCTTCCAAGCTGTTGGCGAATTGGTTGGCAGCTACGCTGTTGTAAGGATTTTCCTTCGTTCCGTCTCCGGTTGCTTCGCCTGATGTCGGATCGCTTGGTTTTGACTCCTGGCCGTTCAGATAAGCCAGCTGGCTGTCTTGCTTAAATTCCTTTGTTGAACCGTATAATGTGAGTTCACCATAAACAATAACCTCGTCGCCCACCTTCAAATCGTCTTTTTTGGCGAAGTCTGCACCGCCTAAGCCTTTACCGCGGTAAACCTCGAGCTGTCCGGCAGATGTACCGTCGTCTGAGATGTAATAGGTTAGGTTGTGGTATCGGTTGAATTGTTCGTCGTCTATATCGTCGACTCTTGATACGATACCTTTTACAAAAACTTTTTTACCAGCATAGTCGCCTTTGTCAATAAAGTCGTTTGCGGCTGAAACGTTATAAGGATCTTCAAACGTACCACTTCCTGTAGGTTCGGCCTGGCTGTCGAACGGACTGCATTTTTGGTCATTGAGTTGAAGAATCCAACTGCCCTGAGTCACTTCAGCAGTAGAACCGTAAAGTGTGAGCTGTCCCCATACAATCACGTGGTCACCCACTTTCAAATCAGAAGGACTGTTGAAATTGGCACCTGCCAGTCCCAATCCACGGTATATTTCCAGTTGCTGGCGAGCCACACCTTCCTCGTCGATGTCGTTTTCGTCAGCGATATAGTAGGTGAGGTTGTGGTAGCGGTTGAACTGGTCGGCATCGATATCGTCGATTTGAACAACGATACCTTCAACATATACATTTGAGCTGGAATATGTGCCGGCAGAGATAATTTTCAACGCGTCGCTCACGGTGTAAGGATTGTCGGATTTTCCTTCACCTTTCATCGTCATGTCAACCTCTTCAGGACTTAAAACATAATAAGGTGACGGAACATCATCACAGGCTGTGAAGAATCCAACTGCCAATAGCGGCAGAATCATTGTTAATAATAACTTTTTCATATTGTAGATAGTTTTTTGTTTCGTTGTGGTTATTTATATTTATCTTGTTTTATCAACGTCTGGTTATCGCTTTTTGGCTGGCGCAGTTCCTATTACTGTGTTGCCCCATGCGGCGTAGGTGGGGGATTTGATTCCACAAACTCCGAAATACTTTTCTATGGAACCGTAAATCACTACCTTCTCTCCCAGAATGGCTCCTTGGTTTGTGAAAATGTCCAAACCGTTGCGGAAATCTCCCTTTGGCAGCTGTACGGGCACGCATTTTGTGTAGTCGGTTTCTTCTGGACTGTCTGCAATCAGAATTTCTGTTTCTTGTGTTTCAGGTACACCGAAAGTGGCAGTTTCAGCATTTAAGCCGGTTCCGTTTACATAGCCCACAACATAGCCCGTAACGTAGGCTTTGGTAGGAGTTTGCCCTGTGCTTTCATACAGTGCTTGTGTCTTGGTCACATTGTAGGGAGAGTCCATGGTGCCATTACCGTCAGGACTGGTTTCATCCTCATTGTCTGATGGAACAGTATCATCTCCCTCATTGTCTGACGGCACAGGGTCAATGTGAATAGAAGGTTTGGCATCCTTTTCTTCACGAAGCGTGAACTGCCATGTGTTGCTGTAGCGGGTCAGGACTGCGGTCACATCGAGCAAGCCTGTGGGGATATTCTTTGAGGAAAAGTCTGCAAGTGCGCTTTGGCGGAGTATGAATTTCTTTCCGCCAACGTAAATCGTGTCGTTCACACCGTTGCCGGCGTCGCGGTCGTCATACACAGCATAAACTTTACGCTTGTTGAAACCATGAATCTCGGCATCCTGCACTCTGACAAGCATCGGGCACCATTTGTGCATCTGGTCATTGGTGTTGTTTTTTTCAAGCCAGGCTCTGTCGATATCGATTGGTGTCACTTCGTAAGCAGTCTCGTCGAAACCGATAATCTCGATTGACTTTGTGGCTCTGAACTTGGGCATGCCGCCTAAGCGTTTATTACCGCCGCTGGTGGTGTAGGGGGTGCCGATTTTTGCCAGGTTGCCGTATGAGCCTATATATAGCCCTTTCAAGTTCACTTTCACATGAGTGCCTACTGGGTAGGTGCACCATAAAGAATTGTCGTTGATTCCTATGGAGATGCAGTCGTCCCCTTTACGAACGTAGATTGACTGATAGAGATTGCCGCTGATGTCGTTGGCGCATACATAACCGTCAAATATCATGTCTTCGGTTACTTCAATCCAGCGGTTGCGGTTCGATTCGTCGGCGATGACGCTTTTAAATTGCTCTTTAAGGGCACCAAGCGTCGTTGTGCAGCCTGTGGCTTCTTGGTCGCTGCTGTAAATGTCGTGAACAACATCTGGCGTGTCGTAGTCGAATTTGTTGCATGAAGGAAGCAATGCTAATGTCAGGGCCAGACCGCATATATGATGGAATTTGATTGTTTTCATCTTTTCATTCTTTGTTGTTTCATGATAATCTTTTCTTTTCTCACGCACATATCAAATCAGAAGCGCAGACCAATGGTCAGGAATGCGGTAAACGGATAAGCGTAGGCATATTTCGAGTTGTATGCGAACTGATAGGAGCGGACTTTTCCGGTCTTGTCGAAGTTGTCATTACGGCTCTGTTCCGAACCACGAAGTTTCATGTTCCGGTTGTTCGTCACGTTGTTGAGGTTCAGGTTCAGGTTCAGTGTACGGCCATGATGCAGACGGAAGGAACGACCGATTGAAAGGTCACACATAATTGCGCCGTCAAATTTCTCCTGACTCTTCGGACTGTAGCTGAGGATTTCGCCGTTCTCATCTTTCAGAACGCCGCCTTTCATCTTATCTACCGCCCATGAGGCTTTGCCGTTGGCATCGAAGGTCTTCGACACATCAGGCATCACGTCGGTCAAACGGAGATAAGGTGAGAAATATATATAGGTGCGCCCATAATAGTTGGCACGGGCTTCCAGGAACCACCCGTTTACGTTGTAGCGGGCACCAAGGCTGAGGGCTGTCAGCGGGGTACATCCCACTTTCATGCCGTCGGTCACCACTTTCAGCTTATGATGATGGATAGGATCCCACCAGTGGGGGCTCTGCTCTGCGTCGGACTTGTCGTAGCAAATCACAGCATCAGCGTTGTTTGTGTATTTGGCATCGGTAATGGACCCTACGAAATCTACTGAGAACTGGGTGGTAAACCGGTATTCAGCGGTCATCTCCAGTCCGTAGTGTCTTTTCTTAATGCCGGTCATTGTCAGGTAGCTGTACTCCTGCTTGATGTCGTCGAAGAACTGTGATTGCTCTGTAACATCGTCAAATTGGGTGAGGAATCCTTTAAGCTGACCGCGGAGTTTTCCGAAATTGAATTTATAGGTGGCTTCCGCAAACACGTCGAACTCGTCTTTGAGGTCGAATGCGAAGGCGTTGCGTGTCTGTACGTTCAGGAAACTTACGCTCGGAGTCGGAGGACGGAACTCAAATCCACCGCTGATATTAAAGAAATGGTGGGCGCCTGCCGATACTCCTATTTGGGCTTTCATTCCTCCACCCATGAATTTTGCGGTGCCGCTGCTGCCTTTTGAGTGCTCTGGTGAACGTCCGTTGCGCATCTTGCCGACACGCTCTATCGTTGTTCCGTTCACATTGGCGTTGAATACTCCCGATACGTTATTATGGGTAAAGGAGTAGGAACTCCATAACTGGCCCTTGTTCACGTTGATGTGGTAGTTGTAGCCGAATTTGTCACCTTTCTTGATGACTCGGCTCGGATGGTCGAGGTCATTCTGTGATTCGTTGCTGTAGGCACCATAATCACTTGAAGCGAAACGGTCAAGGTCGGTGTGGTAAAGGCTTCCGAGAAGGTCGTTCATCGTCTTATAGAACATACCGGTGGTGTGGTTCAAATTCAAACCGGCGTTCACTGTGCTATAGCGGTCTATGGTGTGCTTAAGGGTGGAACCAAGATTCCAGGCGAACTGGTCCTGGTGCGACTCCTCTAAGTAATATACAGCCTCACCGCTTCCGTTTTTCACGCTGTTCTGGTTAATCATGTACATCTTGTCCCAGTCTATCTGACGGTTATGTTCCGATGCTTTCCAGTAGTCAACATAGCTGCGCCACTCGCTAAACTCCCATTCGTTCGGAGCCACACCGCTATACACGTTGAATATGTTGCTCGGCATATAATGGTAGTAGTCTGGACGGGGGTCTGCGGCGTTGTTCGTACGGTTGATATACGTCTGACCGTATTTTGCATAACGTAAAATATTGGTTGTGGTCAGCTTTGTCTCTGGGCTGATGTTCCAATCCCAGGTCAGAATGGCTGTCGGCTCCATGGTTTTACGTACTCGTGAGCTGCGTTTCTTTCCATTTTGATAACCCCAGAACGGGTTGTAGTAGTGGGAATTGGCAAGCCAATAGGCCTCTTCCGTGGTCCAGCTCGATGTGGCCTGTTCGGTTGGGGCGAAGAGAAGGGAGAGTGAGAGGTTGTGATAGCGGTTGAAGAAACGCTCCGCTCCGAGGTAGACCGCTGCGGCATGCATATAGGTTCCTTTTTGCTGGCCTTCCTCGCCGTAGCGGATGTTGGCGGCGCCGGCGAAGGCCCACCCGTTCTTGATGCCGGTGGCATGGGCGAACATCAGACGTCCGATGTAGTTGCGGTTGGTCAGCGCAAGCGACAGACGGGAACCGGTTCGCATCAGGCTCGGACGGATATTCAAGTTGGCACCGCCGCCCAAATCGTAGTAGTTGATGCCATTTTGCTCGAATGTGGTGATTCCCTGTTGGTTGCGGGTCACGTCGGACAGGCCGCCGAAGAGCGAGGAGAAGCTGAACTGCCCGCGGATCACGTCGTTCACTTGAGCGCCGTTCACTGTCGTCGTACGATAGCGCTGCTCATAGTTGTGAGGACTGTAGTAGGAATGACCAAACCGGAAGTTGGTCTTCGTCAGGTACAGGTCGTCATTGTAGGATGCCGTGGACGACGCGCTCTGGGTCACCGTGGACTCCTCGTCGAGGTCAAAGTCCGTGATGCCAAATGCCTCTATGTCGTCGTCATCATCTGCAGGAATACTGTCGGTGGGGGTCTGGCCCCAGGCCGACAAGCTCAGATACAGAAGCGGCATGATTAACAATTGTCTCTTTTTCATATATGTTTCGATTAGTTAGTATATCCTTGTTTGGTGGTTGCGTCGCTGATTTTCAGACCTTTTGGGCGAAACGGGATTACCGCTGCTGAAAATGCGTAATATGAATTATTGCAAATATACAAATAATTTCTTTAGACTTAACAATATTTTCATAAAATTTGAAAATTTTTTCAAAAATTACTTGTTTTCTAAATAATATTTCCGAACTTTGCATTATTAAGTCAAATTGTGGGTTCGCCACAAGTGCCATTGGCCGTTTTTTCATGGCGACATGAAGCGGGTCAATATAACTCTTACAAAATAACTAAAAACTGAATTATTCATACTCTAACACCCATACCCCTATGAAAAACTTGAGATATATCATCGTGCTGGCGGCGCTGACGGCTGTGGCCGGACTCCTCTCGTTCACGCCCAAGCCGGCTGCAAGGCAGATTATTGTGCCTATCGCATTCTATAATCTGGAGAACCTGTTCGACACCATCCACGACGAGGTGTGGGACACCATTGACGGTGTGCCCCGGAAAATCGCGGACAAGAACGACTATGAGTACTTGCCTGACGGGACGAATCATTGGAACTCCATGAAATACTGGGCAAAGCAGAAGAACATGTCGTATGCCCTCTCTCAGCTGGGCATCGACAAGCAGCCTAACGGACCGGCCATCATCGGCGTGTCGGAAATCGAGAACCGACGGGTGCTGGAAGACCTCGTGAAGCAGCCGGCGTTGAAAGACCGTGGATACAAGATCATTCATGAGGAGGGGCTTGACCGTCGTGGTGTGGACTGCGCATTCCTCTACAACCCCCGTATGTTCAAATACCAGCGGCATAAACTCATACCTTATATATATCCCGGCAACGACACCACTCACGCAACACGTGGATTCCTGCTCGCCACGGGCACCATCCTGAAAGAGGAGGTGAACGTCATCGTCAACCACTGGCCGTCGCGTTTCTCTGGATCCTTCTACCGCGAGCATGCGGGTAAGCAGGTGCGAGCTATCGTGGACTCACTGCAGCGGCAGAATCCGGATGCCAAGATCATCATCATGGGCGACATGAACGACGACCCCGACAACAAGTCGATGGCGGAGGCGCTGGGTGCCAAGCGCAGCGAGAAAGACTGTGGACCTCAGGACCTCTGGAATCCCTGGTGGGATCATCTGCGCAAGCGCGGAGTCGGCACACTCAAGTACGACGGGGCATGGAACCTCTTCGACCAGATTGTCTTCACTGCAAACTTCCTCAAGAACGTGAAGAACGACGGATACAAGACACTCGCATACTACACGCATGAGGTGTTCAACCGCGACTTCCTCATCCAGCAGGAAGGGGCATACAAAGGCAATCCTCTGCGTACACATGCTGGAGGAACATGGCTAAACGGTTATTCTGACCATTTCCCCACCATTGTCTATTTTGCTAAAGAAATAGAGTAGGGTTACTTACAAACCCGTAATAAACCCCATTACTGGAACATCTCCAATCTCCACCCTCGCATGAACCGCAGGTGATGTAGAGACTCCCCGTGGGGTGTCTAAAACGAAACCGTACATAACCTTTAACAGAAACCTCTGGACCGTAAGCAAGAAAGCAGGATAAACTTCTTGTCTTCTCGTCTTCTCGTCTTCTTTTATTCTCGTTTTCTTGTCTTCTCTTAAAACATTATCTACTAATTAATTTATAACTCTCTCTATTATGAAAAAACAATTACGACTTATTATTTCTCTGGCTCTGCTGGCCTTCTTTGCCACTGGAACCAAAGCTGAGGAGTACGTATGGGACTTCTCTGTCGCTTCCTATGCGTCTGCATCGGAGGACCAGGTTGCATGGACAAGCGATTATGCCAAACTTGTGGTTGACAAGGCTGAGGCTGGAACGCCTGCCAACAACTATCTGGGTGGCAGTGTGAATGAGGCTACCGGAAAAACTGTGACCAGTAGCCGGTTTTACACGAACAGTGTGGTGACCATCACACCTGCTGACGGCTATACCGTCACTTCCGTTGTCTTTGAATGTACAACCGACAACTATGCCAAAGCCCTCAAAGAAAGCACATGGGACAACGCTACTGCTACTATTTCTGAAAAAGTGGTGACTATCACACCCACCGACGGTACCAAGCCTTTCTCTGCTACGATGGGTGGAACCACAGGATCAAGCAAAGTAACCTTGAATTATGTGGCCCCAGGAGGTGTCATTCCTCCTACACCACCTGTCATCTCACCTGCAACAGGCACATACACTGAGCCGCAGACAGTCACTATCACGGCTGATGAGGGTCTTAAAATCCTTTATTCCCTCGACAATGTGACATACAACTATTATTATGGACCTTTCAAAGTTTCTGAAACCACTACTGTTTATGCATGCAGTGAGGATGCAAATGGAAACAAGAGTTCTCACGTAGAGAGTACGATCACAATCAAAACTGGCACGGAGGAACCGGTTATTTACTCTGATGAGTTCAAAAATAATAAGGGTGGATTTGAGTTCAGCGACGTGACTCTCCCTGAAGGTTTGACGTTTGTGTGGAAAAACAACAATTATGGATGGGTGGCATCTGCTTTCGCGAACAATCAGGCATACGCTGCTGAATCATGGCTCGTCTCGCCTGCTTTCAAGATCGATGCCGGCAGCCCGGCTACGCTGTCTTTCAGCCACGCATTAAATAAGGGCACGAAAGAAGCCTGCGGACTCTATGTTTCGGAAGACAAGCAGAACTGGACTGAAATCACCGTGCCTACCTGGCCTGAAGGAACCAACTGGAATTTTATTTCCTCTGGCGACATCGACATGTCAAGCTATGCAGGAAAGACCATCTATCTTGGTTTCAAATATGCAAGCACAACTTCAAATGCGCCGACATGGGAAATAGAGGAACTGACACTTAAAGGCAAAGGCAGCTCGGATGTAAACCCTGCAGAGGTGCCGGAATATACTACCATTGCGGCTGCCAAGGCTGCGGCTACCGTCGACCATGTGGATGTTTTGATGAAGCTTACAAATGTGACTGTCACCTACGTGAACGGCTCATCGAACTACATCACTGACGGAACCGACGGGTTCCTCCTCTTCGGCTCTTCTCTCGGTCTGAAGACTGGCGATAATATCGACATCACTGTCACAGGACAGCTCTATCTCTATCACAAGCTGCCTGAACTTGCTGTCTCTAAAGTGGATGAGGTGAAAGTGAACTCGTCAGACAATGTGGTGGAGCCGGTTGTGGTTGAGGTTACCGACCTTTTGACCGACTATCTCAAATATTCAAGCATGCTCGTGAAGATTGAATGTACCGGCATCGAGGAAGAGACCTGGACCGAAAGGCTCGTCACACTTATCCAGGACGGTGAGGAGTGCAAGATGTACGACAACTGGAAAGTGGCCACTGAAATGACCTTTAAGACTGACAAGGACTACAACATCACCGGTATTGCCGCTGTACGCGATGAGAACGTGCAGATATATCCGCGTACATCAACCGATATTGAACTGATCACAGAACAGGCACTACCGGCTTCCAAATGGATGGACGGAGAAGAGGAGGTTGAGAACATCGAACTCTCGTCTCTTGACGAGGCTTTGGAAGCCAAGTTCGTGACTGACTCCGACGGGGAGGTCACCTATGAGTCTTCCGATGAGAGCGTGGCCACTGTTGATGCAGCTGGAAAAATCACATTGGTTGGTCCTGGAAAGTGTGTTATCACGGCAAAGACTGCCGAGACCAGCGCATTCCAGGCTTCATCAGCTCAGCTCAACATCAAGGTGATGATTCTTCAGGGTGACGGAACAAAGGAGAACCCGTACACCATCGCCGACGTTCAGCTGCTTTACGATGAGACCACACCGTCTGAGCCCGTTTGGGTCACCGGTTATATCGTAGGCTGCGTGAACGGAGCTCTCAGCAAGCCGGCTTGGACTGCCGACAGCGAGAACATCACGAAGACCAACTTCATCATCTCCGACAACAAAGATGCCGAGAGCGTAGACGAGTGCATCCCGATGGAGCTGGCAAAGGGCGAGATCCGCGACAACAACAACCTCGTGGATCATCCTGAAAACCTGGGTCAGCAGATGAAGGCGCTTGGCGTCATCACGAAATACTTCTCCGTATGCGGTATCAAGAGCGTGACCGAGCTCATCATCGGCGAAGAGCAGCAGCCGGAGACGAAGAAGGGCGACGTCAACGAAGACACGAAGGTGGATATCTCCGACATCGTGGCTGTCATCAACCAGATTGCCGGCACTGCCACTTACAAGAACGCTGACGTGAACGGTGACGACAAGGTGGATATATCCGACATCGTGGCCATCATTAACATCATCGCAGGACAATAATCTGAAATAAAAACTAACACAAAAAAGGGATGCACCTGTTTGGGTGCATCCCTTTACTGTTGTTTTTTGTCTGTCTTATGCGGTTGGTCTGATCCGGCAGTGTCCCTGCCGTCTCGTCTTCAGTCGTCTCGCTTAATTCCTGAACACCAGTCCTTCAGACTCGGCGTCCACCACGATTTCGTGCTCGCGGTCCACCTCGCCGGACAGGATCTTCTTCGACAGGTCGTTGAGCAGGTAGCGCTGGATGGCCCGCTTCACCGGCCTTGCGCCAAATTCAGGGTCGAAACCAGCCTTGCCCAGGAACTTGATGGCGGCATCGGTCAGTCGCATCTTGATGCCGTTCTCCGAGAGCATTCGTGCCACGCCGTCCACCTGCATCCTGACGATGTCGCTGATCTGCTGCTCGTTCAGCGGGGTGAACATGATGATTTCGTCGATTCGGTTCAGAAACTCCGGACGGATCTGCTGCTTCAGCATCGTCAGCACCTCTTTTTTGGTCGACTCCATCAGCTCGTCGCGTTTGGTGCGGAGTGTCTGTTCGCTGGCAGCTCCCGACTTCTCCAGATTGTATAGTCCTTCGAAACGCTCCTGAATCAAGTGGCTGCCCATATTCGAAGTCATGATGATGATCGTGTTCTTGAAGTTCACCGTACGTCCCTTGTTGTCGGTCAGACGTCCGTCGTCGAGCACCTGAAGCAAGATGTTGAACACGTCTGGGTGGGCTTTCTCGATCTCGTCGAACAGGATGACAGAGTAGGGCTTACGCCTTACGGCCTCGGTCAGCTGTCCGCCTTCGTCATACCCCACGTATCCAGGAGGGGCTCCGATAAGCCGGCTGACGCTGTGCTTCTCCTGATACTCGCTCATGTCGATACGTGTCATCATGCTGTCGTCGTCGAAGAGGTAGTTGGCCAGTGCCTTCGCCAGCTCCGTCTTTCCCACACCGGTGGTGCCGAGGAAGATGAACGACCCGATCGGCCGCTTAGGGTCTTGCAGTCCGGCACGGCTACGTCGTACGGCGTCGCTCACGGCGAGGATGGCCTCGTCCTGACCTACCACGCGCTTATGCAGCTCTTCTTCCAGGTGGAGCAGCTTCTCGCGCTCGCTCTGCTGCATCTTCGTCACCGGGATGCCGGTCCAGCGGCTCACAATCTCGGCGATGTCGTCGCTCGTCACCTCTTCCTTCACCATCGCGTCGCCGCTCTGCGTGCGGGTCAGCTCATCGTGGATGGACTGGTTCTGAGCCTCCAGCGACTGGATTTTTCCGTAGCGGATCTCTGCCACCTTGCCGTAGTCGCCTTCGCGCTCGGCACGGTCGGCCTCGAATTTCAGCCGCTCAATCTCCTGCTTGTTGTGCTGGATCTTGTTGAGCAGCGACCGCTCAGCCTCCCATTTCGACTTGTATTGCTTCTCCTCTTCCTTGAGGTTGGCTATCTTCTCTTCCACGTCCTTCAGACGCTGGCTTGCGCCCTTGTCCTTGTCGGTGGATGCTCCTGCCGCGCTGTCAACGTCGCGCTTGATGGCCTCACGCTCGATTTCCAGCTGTTTCAGCTGACGGCTGATGTTGTCAAGCTCCTCTGGCACAGAGTCGCGCTCCATCCTCAGCTTGGCGGCGGCCTCGTCCATCAGGTCGATGGCCTTGTCTGGCAGGAATCGGTCGGTGATGTAGCGGTTCGACAGCTCCACCGCGCTGATGATGGCCTCGTCCTTGATACGCACCTTGTGATGGTTCTCGTACCTTTCCTTCAAGCCTCGCAGGATGCTGATGGAATCTACCACGTCCGGCTCATCCACCATCACGGTCTGGAACCTTCGCTCCAGCGCCTTGTCCTTCTCAAAGTATTTCTGGTACTCATCGAGGGTGGTGGCGCCTATGCTGCGCAGCTCTCCTCGGGCCAGTGCCGGTTTCAGGATGTTGGCGGCGTCCATGGCACCCTCGCTCTTGCCGGCTCCCACCAGCGTGTGGATTTCGTCGATGAAGAGGATGATGTTGCCTTCGCTCTTCACCACTTCGTTCACCACGCTCTTCAGACGCTCCTCAAACTCGCCCTTGTACTTTGCGCCGGCAATCAGCGCGCCCATGTCGAGCGAATAGAGCTGCTTGTCTTTCAGGTTCTCTGGAACGTCGCCACGCAGGATCCTGTGGGCCAGGCCCTCCACGATGGCGGTCTTACCAGTACCTGGCTCACCAATCAGGATCGGGTTGTTCTTCGTTCGACGGCTCAATATCTGAAGCACACGGCGGATTTCCTCGTCACGGCCGATGACCGGGTCCAGCTTGCCGCTCCTGGCTGCGTCTATCAAGTTGATGGCGTATTTCGACAGGCTCTGGTAGGTGTCCTCGCTGCTCTGGCTCTGCACTTTCTGGCCGTTACGCAGCTCGAAGATGGCCTGCTTCAGTGCCTTCTCGCTCACGCCCATGCCTTTCATCATCTTCGACACGCTTGTGTCGACCAAGAATAAGGCAAGCAGCATGGCCTCGAGCGACACGTACTCGTCGCCCAACTCTTTCGACAGGGTGATGCTCCGTTGCAGCACATCGTTGGTCTCACGGCTTAGATAGGGTTCGCCGCCGCTCACTTTCGGGAACGACTGCGACTCGCGCAGGATAATATCGGAGAAAGCCTGGGAGTTGATGCCCAGCTTGCTGAACAGGAAGTTCGTGACGTTCTCGCCGACGGTCAGGATTCCGCTCATCAGGTGGGCGGGCTCAACGCTCTGCTGGCCGTTGCGCTCCACCAAATTGATGGCTTCTTGAAGGGCTTCCTGTGATTTGATTGTGAAATTCTTAAAGTTCATAATGTTTCCTCCATTTCTTTTTTTAGTTTCTGACTTCTTTCCATCAAGATTTGTTCCTTTATGTTATAAATGTCATTTTGGCATTATTTTTCTGTCAAATTGACTGCTTCTCTCGGGGCAGTTTTTATGGTTGTCCTAGTTATCATAGTCTCCCTAGTCTCCTTAGTTTTCCTAGTTATCCTAGTCTGACGATATAAAAATCCAATCTTTTGTCTGCTTGCTTTCACTTTTAACTGATTCGTTTCTTTTTTCTCGCTTTTTTTCCGTAACTTTGCAAAGTTTTTGCGTGGACTGTACACGCGACTTAAACTATCTTAGCTTTTTTAGGTTTTTTTACAATAAAAAATGTTAACATACGTTATTATTGTAAAAGAATAGGAAAATGATGACAAATACGACTGCAATTACAATGAATATAGATAAGAGAGAAGAGACCATTGACACCATCGACAACATGAACGCCTTGCAAAGAGGACTAAAGCGTTTCGGAGACGTTTTTTTCTCTTTATTCGGCCTTATATGTCTCTCACCGGTGTTCCTCGTCATCTACATCATTCAGAAATTCACATCCGAAGGACCTGCCATCTTCTCGCAGGAACGGATAGGTTACAAGGGTAAGCCCTTCAAAATCTACAAGTTCCGGTCGATGATTGTGGCGGCTGAGGAAAACGGGCCGGAACTGGCATGCAAGGAAGACAGCCGACTCACCAAATTCGGCAAATTCCTGCGCGAGCACCATCTCGACGAGCTTCCTCAGCTCTGGAACGTACTCATAGGCGACATGTCTTTCGTGGGATACAGGCCCGAACGGAAGTTCTACATTGACCAAATCATGCAGCACAACCCTGACTATCAGCTGCTCTACTGCAGCAGGCCGGGCGTCACATCTTATGCCACCATCTACAACGGATACACCGACACGATGGAAAAGATGCTCAAACGACTTGACTACGACCTTGAATATCTCCGCACGCGGACAATCATGCTGGACTTCAAAATCATCTTCAAGACCGTCTTCTCCATCGGTAAAGGTGACAAGATTTAAGGTATTTGACAATATTCAGACTGACAAGTAGTAGAGACGCGCCGTGGTGCGTCTTCATACGTTTAAAAAATCATCAAAAAATACATCAAATTCAACAATATGAATTCCTTGTACAAGAAATTATTTATTCTCATTGCGTTCTTATCGCTCGGCATCCAGGCGTTCGCACAGGTGGGCATGTCCGACGAGCAGCTCATCCAATTCTTGATTGAGCAGAAAAACGCAGGTGTGTCCGAAAGCCAGCTTGTGCCTAAGCTGCTTGAGAGAGGTGTGAGGATTGAGCAAATCCAGCGAGTCCGCCAGATGTATGAACGACAGAAGAACGGGGTCGGCGCAGTAAACGGAACCAACGGACCACAGGCACAGGCAGACCAGCGACAGCGCGGACTGAACCGCGCCGACGACAATAACTTCGTGCAGCCCAACAATGTCACATCGGAGGAGACGGTGCAAGACGAACTCTCTTTTATGGACATGGACTCCCTCGTGAGGGTAGAAAGACTGAAGAAGGAATTCCAGCAGAACCAGATTTTCGGACATAATATCTTCAATAACAAGAATCTTACTTTCGAACCTAGCCAGAATATGCCCACGCCGTCGAACTACCGTATCGGAGCAGGCGACAAGGTGTTCGTTGATGTGTGGGGCGCGTCCCAGAAGACCTTCGAGGGAACTGTCTCGCCCGACGGTACCATCACCATCGAAAATGTGGGGCCAGTGAAGCTGGCTGGACTGACAGTCCGTGAAGCCACGAAGAAGCTGCGCGGTGTGCTCGGACGCTACTATTCATCATCGCAAATCAGCCTCACCCTGGGTGAGACTCGTTCCATTCAGGTGCAGGTGATGGGTGAGGTCAAAATACCAGGAACATACACGCTCAGCGCGCTCTCCACTGCATTCAACGCACTCTACGCTGCGGGCGGAATCGGTGAACTCGGTACACTGCGCGATATCAAGGTGATGAGAGGTGGACGACAAATCGCCACCATCGACATCTACGACTTCATTCTCAACGGAGTGCTTTCGGGCAACGTCCGACTGCAGGACAACGACGTCATCGTAGTAGGCTCATACAAGACGCTTGTCTGCCTTCGTGGAAAGGTGAAACGACCCATGTACTACGAGATGCGTAAAAACGAGACACTCTCCATGCTCATCGACTATGCGGGAGGTTTCGCAGGCGACGCCTACCGTAAGAACGTGCGACTCATACGTCCAACCGACAAGGAATACGCCATCTACAATGTCGACGAGTTCGACATGCCCAGCTTCACCATGCAGGACGGCGACTCGGTTTACGTCGACAGTGTGTTGCAGCGATACTCCAATATGGCCGAACTGAAAGGGGCCGTCATGTATCCGGGTAACTACCAAATCAACGGCACCGCATATACCCTCCGCGGCCTCATCGAGGCGGCCAGCGGACTACGTGAGGACGCTTATGCAGAACGGGTGGTCATCTACCGACAGAAGGAAGACCTCACCACCGAGGCTATTTCAGTCAACCTGAAGAACGTGCTCAGCGGAGTGGATCCCGACGTGCCACTGAAGAAGAACGACAAAATCGTCGTACAGAGCAAATTGGAACTTATAGGAAGACAGACCATCGAGATTCTCGGAGAGGTGAACTTCCCAGGTGAATACCTGTATGCCGACAATATGTCCATACGTGATGTCATACTGCAGGCTGGAGGTACAACCGATGCGGCCTCACATGCACGTGTGGATGTCTACCGCCGTGTCACCAATAAGAACGCCATGCAGGCAACTGACACCATCGCACAGGTGTTCAACCTCGACATGACTGACGGACTCTCGGGAAAGGACGGAGGATTCGTGCTGCAACCCAACGACAAGGTGATGGTACGTAAGAGCCCTGACTATATGGAGCAGCAGACCGTCACTGTCAAGGGGTGTGTCAACTTCGAGGGTACGTTCGCCATGGAGTCCAACAACTACAAACTCACCGACATCATTGCGGCTGCGGGTGGACTCACCGATGTGGGATATGCCAAAGGTGCCAGACTTGAAAGACGACTCACATACGAAGAACGTAAACAGCGACAGACCGCCCTGCGTGCACAGCAAATCGCACTCTACGAAGAGAGCATGACCAACACGGACAAGAACTACGACATGAGCCGTGCGGACTCGCTGCTTACCATGAAGCTCGGACTCGGAAACACTTACTATGTGGCTATCGACCTCGATGCGGCTATGAAGAATCCGAATGGACCAGACAATATCGTACTCAGAAACGGAGACGTGCTTACTATTCCGCAATATTCAAGTACCGTCAAAATCAGTGGTGACGTCATGTATCCGTCGTCCATCAACTTCAAGGAGGGAGAGACCCTCTCTTACTACATCGACCGTGCGGGAGGTTACGGAGAAAGCGCCAAGAAGCGAAAGACTTACATCATCTATCAGAACGGCTCCGTGCAGATGGCCAAGCGACACTACAAGAAAGCCATACAGCCGGGATGCGAAATCGTCGTCCCGTCGAAGAACAACCCGAACAAGATGACCATACAGGAGTCTTTGTCTATTGGTACGACATCAGCTTCCATCGCCACGATGATGGTCTCCATTGCCAATATGCTTAAGTAACTCAAACGGACTGAAAAAAATGAGAAAGAATAAAGATAAAAACATTAAGGAGAACCAACCCTTGGAGCAGACACCTTCCAATGAACAGACTGGAAACATGGAAACTCCAGCATTGGCAGATGCGGCTGACGCTGTCGCAGATGAACCCTCCACAACTGAGGTTTCAAACGCAGAAAACAAGCCTGCTGTTGCAGACAGCCACGCTCGTGTCTATGTCGACAATGAGGGAGAGCCCTTAGTCCAAGAACAGGAGGAGGAAACCTTGGACAAGCGACAAACGGACTACGCCGACAATGATGCTGATGACGTGGAGGAATATGACGAGGAAGATGAAGAAGATGATGAAGGAGTCAGAGTAGATGACGATGGAAGACTTGACCTGGTCAAAATTTACAAGACTCTGAAAAAATACTGGTGGATGATAGCACTGAACTGTGTTATTATCGGCGTCATAGCTGCACTGCTTATTGTGGAGGAACCAAGAACGTATCAGTCTTCTGTGTCGCTTGCACCTGAGTCTGAGTCATCTCCTACCGGAGGCTCTCTCTCTTCACTTGCGTCTTCTTTCGGTATTGACATAGGTAGTTTCTCTTCTTCCGACGCTATCCGTCCAGACCTCTATCCTGACTTGGTAGCATCGTCTGATTTTATCTTCGATTTGTTTAAGATTCCTGTCAAATCGCTTGATGGAAACATCTTTACTGACTACTACACATACATGAAGAAGTATCAACGCAGCTCATGGTGGAGAAAAGACATGCAGGAGTTCATGAGAAAGTTCAAAGATAAGCCAAACGATCCAAAAGCCATTGCTGCCGGTGGAAATGGTTTGTCGGCTGACGGACAGCCAACAAGCAATGTGAGACTGCTCTCCTATGATGAACAATCCATCTTGGATGCCATAAAGGGGGCTGTCACCTGTACTGTCGACAAGCAAACCTTTACTGTGACTATCAATGTGATTGATCAGGATCCCTTGATTTGTGCTACTGTGGCGGATTCTGTGCGTTCAAAGATTCAGGCCTTCATCACAGACTACCGAACAAAAAAAGCGACAAAAGACTATAATTATTATTATAAACTGCTTGTACAGGCTAAAGATGAATATGAGAAAGCTTGTGCAGCATACGCAAAGTATGTGGACTCTCATCGTGACATCATTTTGCAAGCCTATATTTCCGAACGCGACCAGCTGGAAAACAATATGCAGCTGAAACTGAACACATACAATGCTATGCTCACTCAAGCACAGAATGCCAAAGCTAAAATTCAGGAATACACACCTGCTTTCACTGTGCTGGAGAATGCTGTCGTTCCAGTAAAGCCGTCAGGACCAAAACGGATGCTGTTCGTGCTGGGCTTTGTTTTTATGACATTTATCATCACATCTGTGATGATTGTGATGAAGGGCTAAAACTTGCTGGTAATGGATAGAAACAAGCGGACTTTCATTAATGTGTTTGCGCAATATGTGAGGACTGTCATCAACATCTGCCTCTCATTATATACCACCAGACTGGTTACGCAAGCACTTGGAGAGTCTGATTATGGCCTTTTTATGGTTGTGGCCGGGGTCGTCACCATGCTTGCATTCCTTACGAATGCAATGGTCGTGACCACTCAGAGGCATCTCTCATTCTTTTATGGAAAGAACAATCTAAGAAAGGTCAAGTCCATCTTTTCTAATACGCTTTTTCTGCACATCACACTTGGCGTTTTGTTGGTGTTGCTTTTTTTGGCTATGATGCCCTTTCTTATTAATGAGAAGGATGGTTTTCTGAATATTAAGCCCGACAGGATTGAGGTGGCAAAATACGTGTTCCTGCTTGCTGTGGCCAATATGTTCATTTCTTTTCTAACCGCACCTTTCAGGGGGTTGTTTATCGCAAGGGAAAATATTGTCTATATTTCTGTAGTCGACGTTTGTGATGGAATCTTAAAGGTTATACTGGTGCTTTTCATGCTCGTTTCCGATGCGGATAAGCTTTTGCTTTATGCTTTCATTCTTCTTTGTGTGCAATTACTCAATTTGCTTGCTTTTTCTTTGTTTGCCAAGTATAAATACGAAGAGTGTTCCTTGTTGCCAAAGATTAAGGATGTGAAAGGCGGTGAGATAAAACGTATTTTCAGTTTCGCAGGATGGACGATATACAGTACTGCTTGCATCATTTTCAGAACTCAGGGAATAGCTGTTCTTCTGAACCGTTTTTTTGGTACAGTCATCAATTTTGCTTATGGCATTGCATCACAAGTGGCTGGGTCGGCTGCTTTTCTGGCTCAGGCGATCCTAAACGCCATGAGCCCTCGGGTTATAAAGGCTGAAGGGGCAGGCGACAGAGAGGGTATGCTCAGATTGGCTGGAGTAACCAGTAAATTCTGCTTTCTTCTGCTTTCTATGTTTGCCATTCCACTTTGCTTCGAAATGATGACGATTCTGTCCTTATGGCTTGGAGAGGAGAGAGCGTCCGCTAATACCGTGTTCTTCTGTCAATGTGTGGTGATTGCGGCTATGTGCGACCAGTTGACGATTGGACTTGGTATCGCTAATCAAGCCATTGGGCGAATCCGAAACTACTCTTTGCTTGTCAATACGACCAAGGTCCTGACTTTGCCCCTCGTTTGGATGGCATTGACTTTAGAAATGAACGTCAAAGTGGTGATGTTTATTTATATTATCATGGAGTGTGTATGCTTCATATTGCGCCTTTTCTATTTGAAGGCTACGACAACTCTTTCAATAGCGGCATATTCCAAACAAGTCTTTCTCAGAGTGATGCCACCAACACTTGCTTTGGTCGTTGTCTGCTTTCTATGTACGATATTGCCACATACAAGCTATAGATTTGTCATCACATTCACGGTGGCGGTCATTGTCGATGTGATAGTAATATATTTTGCCTCGCTTGATTCCTCAGAGAAACAAATTGTCATCAATATTTTTAAGAAGTTAAAAAAATGATAAATAAATACTTGCGTATTATCAGATACCACTTTTACAGGTTTTTATATCGGAATTCTCCACAGAAGTGGGCTGGTGTACTTTATGAGCATTTACTCGGGAAAAAAATTGACTGGGAACATCCCAAAGACATCAACGAGAAAATCAACTGGCTCAAGTTCAATCATGACACAAGTTTGTGGACGCGATTGTCGGATAAGTACTTAATGAGAGAATACGTGGAAAGTTTGGGATACGCTGATAACTTGCCCATTCTTTACGGAAAGTGGGACAGGGCTGAGGATATCCAGTGGGAACTCCTTCCTGACTCTTTTGTGATGAAGGTGAATAACGGTAGTGGGGATGTTGTGATATGCAAGGACAAGTCTCAGCTGGATATCCCGGCGGTTCAGGCTAAAATGAAGGAATTGCTTCAACTGAAGTTTGGCGACAGGTTGGTCGAGCCTCATTATAACAACATAAAACCTTGTGTGATTGCAGAGGAGTTTCTCAACCCTAAATCACAAAATGTGGTGTCCGACGTGTTGGTCGACTATAAGATTTGGGTGCTCAGTGGGAAGGCTGAATATATCCTGGTTTGTTCTGACAGGACGAAAAGCAGCCTATGCCTTTCGATTTATGACAAGGACTGGAATTTCTATCCGCAATATACGATTGAAACCAGCCATTCTACCACAACAACTAATAAACTACCGAAACCACAATCTCTGAATAAAATGCTGGAAATGGCTGTACGGTTAGCAGGAAATGAACCGCAGGTAAGAGTCGATTTCTATGAGATAGGAGGAAAACCATACGTTGGTGAGTTGACTTTTACATCATGTGCCGGTTTTCATGACTACTATTCTCAAGAGTTTCTGGATATATTAGGCAGTAAATGTGTGATTCAATAAGGCATCACGTTTCATCTGCCATGACGATTGTCCTAAAGCATGGGAAATAACATATAAATGCATGCCGATAATAATTGACTTCAACAGAAAAACATATGACTATGAAAAGAGTAACTGTTGTCATACCCACATATAAGCCAGGGGAATATCTTGAGGATTGCGTGAAATCTTTTGCCAGGCAGACTCTGGATAAGAATCTCTTTGAAGTCATTATTGTGCTGAATGGGTGCCGGCAGCCCTATGACGACTATATTGTTCATCTCATTGATCAGTATTCAGACACGTTGAATGTCAGAATGATTCATACGGATACGGCTGGGGTGTCTAATGCAAGAAATATTGGATTAGAACAGTCTGACGCTGATTATGTTACTTTTATGGACGATGATGACTGGGCAACCGATGACTATCTCGCTCTCTTGCTTGAAAAAGCAGATAATCATTCGATTGTGGTAACTAATATGATAGATTTTTCTGAGGTTGACGGATCGCAGAAAAAAAGTTGGATGGCACAGGCATATGAGAATAACAAGAAAAGGAAGAATGTCACGATTATGTCTGCAAGAAGTTTCTTTTCGTCGGCATGCGGTAAGTTATTGCCGAGGGAGGTTATAGGGAATTGCAGGTTTAATACGAATTTCAAGCTTGGAGAGGACTCTCTGTTTATGGCCACCATCTCAAAGAATATTCAGGAAATCAAACTGGCTGAGCAGAACGCTGTATATATGAGAAGGGTCAGGGCCAAGTCGGCAGGACGCTCCAAACCCAAGTTTATGAGCAGGCTGGCCAATGTGAGCAGACAAGTGGGGGCATATGTCTCAACCTATCTGAAATCGCCCTTCAAGTATAATTTTTTGTTTTTCCTGTCAAGGATTGTGGCTGTTATCATCCGTTTTAAGTAAGACTGGGTCGCCTTTCGACTTTTCATTGACGATTTCTTTATAGTAATATGCCAATGACAATAAAAACATGATAAAGAACACGTGATAGAATTCCATTACCATGATAAACATAAGGGTGGTTATTCCCATCAGTATATAGCTGGCATAAGAGTCAAAGTGGTTCAACAATCTTTTGATGGCTACCACACATATTGCCAAATACACACCAAGCAGAAGGATACCTCCCTCCAGCAGTTGCCCCAGAATGAAGTCATGAGGACCGATGGCCTTGGCATGTAGGTAGGTGGTGAACCACTCCTTGTCCACACATCCATATCCGATGATTGGTGATTCACCTATCAGGGTCACTGACCTGTCCCATAGATATGTACGGCCGGTGAAGGTGATGTCTTTACCCAGCACGTCTTCAATTATGTAGACTGCAAATTCGTTGTGATGGATGCCCTCACCATAAAACACAATAAAAACCTGAAAAAACAGGAATACGGAGAATAGGCCCACAATGGCCATTTTCCTCAACTTCAGTGAGGGAATAAGGCAGAACAGGGAATACACCAATATGTTGGCGATAGATGTCATAGAGCCCACGATCAGAAGTGTGAAGACTGAGACTATAACGAGTAGCACTGTATTGAAAACCCACCATTTACTGTATCTCACGCAGGCGACACTCGCAACAATCGCACACATCATTCTCGCGCCCATCTGATTATAATTTCCACCAAGAAGAAAGGCATCGCCAACTCTTACGGCTTCGAACATCCATCCGGGAAACAATACCATTACAGCCAGATTGGCATAGATAATAAAGGAAAATACAAAACCACAGGATTTTATGATGACGGAAATATGGTCTTTATAAAAAGCGAAGAGACATAAAGGCAGCAATACCTCAATGGTCATATAAATCACTGTCAGAATATTCATGCCGTTGAAAAGGGTGGATATAAATAAGACGGCAAAATATAAGATGGTCAATGCACCAAATACGGTTATTTTCTTTTCAGTGAGGTATAGTACACCCAAAAACACGAAACTCAATATGCTTAATCCTAACACTGCGTATGACAACATCTGAGTCGCAGGAAACAGATACAATGATACGCAAGCCCTTATCAATAGGACCGCGCACATGCAGAATGGTATCCATTTTATTTCCTTCAGATATAAATGCATAGAATTACTATCGTTTAAATCCAACTATAATACTAATTTCTTTCCCATTGCCTTGTCAAAAGCATCAGAGAAATAGGGGAAAACGCAGCATGCAGGAGAAAAGGTCATTTCACCAAAGAGAATTTTCCCTTCGTATTCATATAAATCAATCCTGACAAACTTGAAGTCTTTCGACAATTCTGCAGCGATTTCTTTCATCCTGTCAAATTGTTTGGGTTTTGGTATGTCGGAAGGGCCTCTTTTCTCATTTTTGTAATCTACGATTTCATCAATGAAGTTCCACTCCATGTCAAAAAGACTTAAAAGAACTCCCATGCTCTCACCCTTTTTGTCGCTCCTGCCAGAACAAACAAGGCAAAACTCGGGCTTGCCGTTGAGACAATGGAACTTATAGTCTATAAGTCCGTTCATGTCCTCTATATACTGCTCTGCATAAATTCTTGGAGGAATACTTAAATAATGGGGCTCCATTGAATATGTGCCGTATGTGGTCTGCAGCCATTTTCTCATTACTCCCTTGCATTCTTCCTCGTCTAACCTGTTCTTGTCCTTGACGATATAGTTCATTCTGCATCCATGGGTGGCTTTTAATATGAATGTTTCAGGAAGTTTTTTGAAGTCTATCTTGTCAACCGAGTCTGTCGGTTCTAAAATTATGGGAATCAAGATGTCCTTAAAACCTTTTTGGACTACGTATTTCCTCACTTCTGCTTTGTCTGTACACATTGGGGCTAATGGTGACTGATCATGCAATTCGATATACGATACTTTGTCGGACAGTGACTCGGGATTCTTCAAATTGATTTTTCTGTGGAATCTTAGTTTTGAATCAAATTGTTTCGCAGCATTAATCCCTGCTATTTTTGTTATCGCAGAAAGGAGCCATCCATATATTTTTTTTACATTCATATTCTTTAAACATCAAGTTCACAACACTTTACATCTTTTATGTAAATATTTTTGAGTCCTTGAACAACAATGTGCTGCTGAAGGCTGAACTTTGCTATTTCTTTTACCATGCTTTGTCATGTCTATAAAGCTGGGAAAAAATACAAAAATCAAAGCAAAGATACAAAAAAAACATGAAATGCCAACATTTTTTGCAGGATTATTTATCACATTATTGAATGTTGCCATTTTTATTCCTGGTGTATTGCAGAATGTGCCTGGACTCTTTTTTTTTTCAATTTTAAGCCCATAATGGCAGTCTGATGAGGAAAAGGTTTGGTTTTTTTTGCCTTTTCTGTTTTTTTTGCAATTTTATTTTGTCATCATGTACTTCTTTTTGTAACTTTGTATTCCACATAATTGAAGTTGTTATGAGTAGAAAAAATACCTTTTGGGCCTTTTTGATAGTATCCCTATTTCTCTTGGGCGGGATTGTCGTGAAGTTGACGGCATCCGACAACACAATTGTAATCTCTAGTCAACGCCCTTATTCATCGCCTGAGTATCGGCTGGACTGGGAAGAGAATTTCGACGGGAAAAAACTGGATGAGACAAAATGGAGCAAATGCAAACGCCGCACTAGCCAGTGGAACCGCCACATGTCGAACGAGGACCGTCTGTATCAGCTGAAGAAAGGGCGTCTGCGCCTTTACTGTATGAACAACACAGGATGGGCGAAGGGGGACACTGCAAGAGTTGTGACTGGCGGCATTACCACAGAGAATAAATACACGGTTCTTGAGGGAAAGGTCGAGGTTCGCGCGCGTATGTCGAGTGTGATGGGTTGTTGGCCAGCGATTTGGATGGGACACAACAAGAACACTAAGGGAGTGACCGACCCGAAATATGCTGAGATTGACATAATGGAGCATTTCAATCTGGACAAGAAGATTCAGCATAACACACACAACGCACACTTGTACAACAGGAAGAAGGCTAACTCAAGGGAGAGCCTTAAGTTTGTTGATGTGGATCCTGGCAAATGGCACGTATATTCAGTTGAGATTCTGAAAGATGCGTTAGTTTTCAGAGTGGATGATAACGTCACGTTTACATATCCTCGTAAGTTGGAGTATGTGTCCGAGGGGCAATATCCTTACACTGTATATCCTGAGTTTTTGATTTTGAGTATGCAGTGGGGGACGAAGTCTGCAAAATATCTTGACACAAAATCTCTTCCAGCTTATATTGAATTTGATTGGGTGAGAGTGTATAAGCCTAAGAACCAAAGGAGTTAGTTCTTATGCATTTATTCCTATGTACCATCCTTCTGATACGGACGGAATAAAAAAAACTTTGAATACTCAATTTGCGGATTCTGATTTCTGCCTGAGACTCTTAAGGTAATCCATGTAGGATTTGAGTTGATCGTATAGTTCTTGGTTACCCTTGCCGAGTTTTAGCTTCAGCCATTCTCGGAAGAGTAACATCCGGTTGTTACGGATGCGGTTCTTCACGGTTTTTGTTTTCGAGTAACCTTTTTTCTCATTTTGACGTATTGCCACCTCAACCAGCTTCTTTTGATAAGAGAGCGTTGGCTTTCGCTCGAGGGTCTGATGGATGTATCGAAGGCTGGGGTTATATACCATGTTGGCTCCATGCTTCTGTTTCATCCTGAAGTGGATATCATCCTCTTCGCCGTACATGAAAACACTCTCATCGAATAGACCGATGGATTCGAAGAGGGATTTACGGATAAAGAAACAACTTCCAGAGAAATGCATGTACTTGGGGTTGAAATAGTCCCGTCTGTTGGCGAGTGCTGTCATGATGGTGTAGACGTAGCCATTCATCATATAGGTGCAGCTGATGGAATTATGGCTAGGTATGTTCTTCGTCAGCATTTGTTTCATGCCGTACATGCTGATATTTGGTTGAGCCTCCATGTGCTCTACGGCTGTCCTAAAGACCGGCTGTATCAGCCTGATATCGGGATTCATGATGAGGATGATTGGAGCCTCTGCCTCTTTGATTCCAACATTGTTTCCTTGTCCATAGCCACCGTTTCCTTTGGGATTTTTTATCAGCCGGATATTACTGGGATAGTCGGTTCTGATTTTCGAAAACATCTCATCTACGAGTTTGCTGTCGTTATCAACAACGATAATCTCGAATTCATCATGTGATAAGTCGGATTGTGAATATATAGAATCGAGACATTGGAAGATGTCTTTTTCGGAATTATAAGTTACAATTATGATGGAGAGCCTTATCATGCGTCATTTTTGTGTTCTCGTTCTAATTCGTTTATTTTTTTCTTGATTGCCGTGGAAGTTCTGATAAGGAAAGGCAGGAATGCCAGTTGTCTTGCCCTCTTCCAAGGTATCAGATAATTCAACATCTGGCAACATTTTACTTTAATGATAAACGATAAAGCTTTTTGTTTATTATATTTTCGGATGCAATTTGCCATGTCGGTGGCAAATTGTTTGTCGAGTTTTGCTCTTATGACGCTATAATATATCTTCAAGGCTCCTTCTGTGATGTCCTTGTCGTATTTGTGGCCATATTGGGCAATGATGGTGCTGAAAAACTTGTCTATGGCGTAGATATGACTTTTTTTGTGTGCATCGGAAATTATCCCTGACGAGACTGACGATGAATTGGATACTATTCTGTAGGCATAGTCCGGACGGACCTGTGCATAGTCGTATTTTAAGCCTTTGAGCAGGGCCTGGAGATTGAAGTCTGCGTCTTGAAGTGACTTGAGGTGGATGTCCCACCTGATGCCGGATTTTACGAGGCTGTCGTGGCGGTAAATATTGTTCCAGACAATAAAGGGGAGATTTCTCCGGGCGAACATCTGTAAGTCGTTGTCATAGAGTTTGTGCCCGAAAACCATTGCGTCGGGGGTTGGGTCGAGTTCACCTTCTGTCAGCCTTCCCGATGGGAAAACCATAAAGTCTAAATCTGGCCTTGACTTGATGGCTTTGACGCGGTTCTCAAGGCATGTGGGGGTGACTAGGTCGTCCGAGTCAAAGAAGATGATGAACTGTCCATGAGAATGGTCAAGACCTTTATTCCGGCAGGTCTGTGGACCTTTGGGCTCGTTGGCCTCTCGCCTTATCACTTTTACTCTGGAGTCTGACTCCTGGTAGGACTGCAGTAAGTTGAGGGTGGCCTTGTCTGAACCGTCGTCTACAGCGATAAGCTCGAATGCCTTATAGGTGTTTGCAAGGATGCTGTCAATCATCACCTTGGTAGTGTCTGGATGATTGAAGACGGGCATGATTATGGACAATTCACACATATTATCACAAAGTATGGCTATGCAGGAATTACTATTTCTTTTTCTTCTTTCCTCCCAGCTTCTTCAGCAGTTTCATCGAGTGGTATTTGATGCGCATCTGTTTGGCCAGGTAGCTGGGCATGAAGCAGAAATAGAGGTATGAGTAGGCTTTGAACTTGGAGTAGCCGAAGATGCTCTGGTAGACCTCGGCATTGTATTTGATCAGCGTGTGCTTGCTCCGCGAGATGCTGTTGTCCAGGATGCGGTAGTAGGCCAGCTCGTCGGTGATGCCGTAGGCTATCTTGCATTTCTTCAGAATGTTCAGGAACATCGCCCAGTCCTGACGCTTGCGGATGGGGGGCATATAGAACTTGCCGAACTTCGTTGTGTCGTAGATGCCGGTGAGGCAGCCGATTTTGTTGTCGTGCTTCATGTCCTTCAGCGTCAGCGTGGGGGGCACTTTCACCACGCCCGTCAGTTCCGACTGCTCATTGCAGGTGTAGTAGCTGCTGTAGCACAGGCAGCAGTCTTTCTCCTGCATGAAGGACAGCTGACGTTCCAGCTTTTCCGGTGCCCAGCAGTCGTCGCTGTCGCAGAAGGCGATATAGCGGCCGCGGGCGTGCTTGATGGAGTTGTTGCGGCAGTAGCCGGCTCCGCTGTTCTGATAGAGGAAGAATATCTTGATTTTTTTGTGTTCTGCTGCGTAGCGCTGAAGGATGGCGCGCGTGTTGTCGCTCGAGTTGTCATCAGTGATAATCAGCTCCCAGTTCGGATAGGTTTGGCTGAGGATGCTTTCTATGCTTTCCTCAACGAACTTCTCCGAATTGTATGTCGGCATGATGATGGATACGAGCTCTTCTTTGATCATGTTGGTTTGTCTGCTTTAGAATTTCTTGAAACTGAGGCGTAACTCCTCGGTGCTGAGCGTCATCACACGGTGGGTGAGGTGATCGACTTTGAAGGTCTCCGGCTGGTGATTGATGCCGTAAGGACTGAGAACTGACGGGTCGTCCACGTCCACATTCCCGTTGGTACGGTCGTAGCGCTGCCCTTCAGAGAGTATGAGGGTTCCTTCGGAACGCTGGAACCGGAAGACGTACTCGCGGTTCGTCGGGTCGTTGTTGTCGCGCACCGTCAGCAGGTCTTTCTGGACGGACCAGAATATGCTGGCGTCTTTAAGATTGTTGACGCCGCCGGTAGTGAGCGAGTCGATGGTGGTGAGCTTCCAGTAGCCGTCGAGCGCACCGTTATGCGATGTGTCCATCGAACAGCTGGCCAGCACAACCGCTACCATTACAACGGCCAAATATGTCAGTTTATTATTCATGTTTCAAAATTAGTCAATTTTTTTCACTTATCCAAATTCTTTTTTCACTATTCACTTTTCACTTTCCTATCTTCTTCTTCATCCACTTCTTCAGTTTCGCCTTGAACTGTGGCGACACCCACCGCATCATATGTTGCACGATGATGTAAAACCGCCGTTTCGTGTGGTATTTCATCGCGAATCCGAAACTGTTGAACACCTCCGCGGTTTGTGCCTGCAGTTCGCACACCTCACGTAGGTTCTTGCTGTCGTCATAGAGCGAGGTCGGCACGTCGCCGGTCTTCGTGATGACGGCGATGACCTCGCCGATGTCGGAGGTCTTCACTTCAATCTTGGAGAATCCATCCAACATCCGGTTGATGTTGTGCCGTTCTGACTTGTTCCAGATGGTCAGCTCGCCGTTTTCCGTGTCTATGTTATATTGGTGGAATCCGCGGTAGTTCTCGCGTTCTGCCTCGTTGGGGAAGTGCTTCAGGTAGAGTATCCCGCCCTGTGCCAGACAACGCATACATTCCACGATGCCCTGCACGGGCTGACGGCTGTGGTCCAGCGCATTCTGCACGTGGATGAACGCCACGTCGCCTTCGGGATAGAAGGCCGAAAGCTGCTCGATGGCGCCGAATTCCACGAGTGGAAAATGCTGTGGGCGTGTCTTGCGGATCACCTTGTTGTAGTAAGCGGCGAGTGGATCGATACAGTGGAGGTCTATCTCTTTCCCGTGGGCCAGGTTGCCGGTGCAGAAACTGGCGCCTGCTCCCACATCGAGCACTTTGGGACGGATCCCATGTGTCTGCTCCCATTCGTCAAGAAAACTCACGATATCGAAGTTTTTCAGCATGATCTCACGCCCATAACGACTCCAGGCATAGAGCCCCTTACGGGCACGCTTCACGCCGAACTGACTTCGCCAGAAAGCCTCTTCGTAGGCGATGCCTAATATCCGTTCTTTCAGTGAGTTCATTTCTTCCTCCGTTTTCCGCCGGTCAGCAGTCCTTGCTTCCTGACTGACACGTTCACTCCGAAGTTGTCGCCGATGATGTCGCCGATGTCGAGGCCTACACCCACCGTGGCGGACCATCCGCGCAGACGGGTGGACAGCGGGCTGTATGTTCCTTCGGCGAGGAAGTTCAGCTGGTGCTCCTTCTGGGAGAACGGTTTCCGGTAGGTGCCGAGGCCTTCCTCCCATGTGCCGAGCAGACGGTAGCTGATTTCCTTGGTGGGCTGGCCGCCGATGCCGATGTGGAAGGCCATGAACCGGTTGTTCATGAAGCTCACCTCACCGTTTTCGTTGAAGATGGGGGAGTAGAACAGGGGATTGCCGATGGCCTCGCCCCAGTGCTCCCAGCCGGGATAGATATGGTGGTTGTAGTAGTTGTCGTTGCCGCCGATGTGGTCGGACCGCCCTTTGTTGTGGTCGTGGTAGACGGGACCGCTCTGGTATTTCGTGTAGAGATATTCCACGACGAGATTCCTGAACCATGTGCCGTCCTTCTGTTCATATTCCAGTCCCAGAAGCATGTCCTTGAAGTCGTAAAGCAAATATTTCCGGCGACTTTTCGAATTCCAGTTCTCACCGCTCCCGTAGCCGTCGTAGTCCACTTGGAACATGCCCGACTGGTCCTCGAAGTATTTCTCGAAGTAGATGGCGCCTTGCCAGTATTTCTTGTCGCAACTCAGACGCAGCAGGTAGCTGCCCAGGTTGTTGCCCTCGGTGTTCTCGAAGGCGGTACCCTGTTCCTGAACCTCACCGCCACCGGGTACAAACGCATGCCAGAAGGCGGAGAAGCCCTTGCTGTTCTTGATTTTGTTCAAACCTCCTTCGTTGTTAGGCGTGTAGGTGGTGCCTCCGAACTGACAGGCCATCTGCAGACCAGCCTCAAAAGAGAGGGGGTAGTCGTAGTCGTCGTGGTGGATGCGCAGATAGCCGGCCTTGCTGTGGAAGAGGGCGTTGTCCGTATAGCGGTGGGTGCGGTGGGTGAAGTCGTGCTGCCAGTTCTTGTCGGTCATCATGCCGTAGGCGATATGGCCTTTCAGCTGAAGCCATCCTTTGGTGTAGGGGATGGTCCACCAGTCTTTCAGCTCCAGACGCACCTGTGGTACGGGGCGGGCGTTGATGCCGTGGGTCAGACCGCCACTGCTGAAACGACCGTCTTTCATCTCCAGCGGCCGCTCTTTGGCTCCGATGGTCAGCAAGCCTTTCTTCCACGCGATGTCGGCGTAGAGCTGCTGGATGATGAGGGTGGATGCGTGGTTAGCTGCCACTGCGATGTCGGCTCCGTAGCCATAGCGCCACTGATAGAGCGAGTCGGCGCTGTAAGGGCGGAACACGCCACCGCGAAGGTAGCCCGAGTTCGTCTCGCCCGAGGCGATGCCATGGCGGTTGGAGTGCAGCCACAGGGCGGAATGGTCACCACCGCCCACGGTCCCGCTCAGCGTCGCGTCGTAGCTTATGTCGCTGAACAGACGGTTGTCAACGCTGTCGCGAAGCGCCTGGCCGCGCATGCCGCTGGTCAGCAGGGATAGGGTAGCAAATAGTATAAATTTTCTCATATATGCAGCGCGTTATTTGGTGTTCGGATTTCCGGAATCTCCGGATTTTCCAGATATTCCTGACTTTACGAACTTTTCGGATTTTCTCAGCTTTTCTTCTTTCTCCGGCTGGAATAGCCGTAATCGGTCATGTTGTTGTGGACATCGGGAATCATGTGGAGGTCGTAGTCCGTCTCGGATCGGAATACGATGCCTATCGCGTCGATATGCGTGTCGTAGGTGTGCCCGTAAAAGCGCTTGTATTGCAGTGCGGCACGTCCCACGTGGCGGATCTTCTCCATGTTCACGGCCTGAAGCGGGGCGGCGAAGGTGGTGGTGCGGGTCTTCACTTCCACGAAGTGCAGGGCATTGTCCTTAAATGCCACGATGTCTATCTCGCACCCTCCTTTCAGTCGCCAGTTGCGGTGGAGCAGACGGTAGCCCGAATGCATCAGATAGTTCGCGGCGAGTTCCTCGCCTATTTCACCCAGCTCCTTGTTTGTCATGACGTTCTAAAATAGTTGTTGATCTCTTTTATTTCTACTTCAGAAACTTGAGAAATATAATAAAATAACCAAATAAATAGTTAATTGCAAATGTCAATTTGTTCGTCACCTTTGCAAATGGCCAAATAACAAAATAATCAAATAAATAGTAAATCGTAAATGTCAATTTGTTCGTCACCTTTGCAAATGGCCAAATAACTAAATATCCAAATAAATAGTAAATAGGAAAACTTTGGAGCAGCGAATACAGAGCCAAGCTTGCTTGAGCTATGTTGAGTCGTGACAAAGTTCATGAAATAAATAGTCAATCGTAAATAATAAAAATCCCTTTCCCAACCTTCCACAAGGCAGGGGAAAGGGATTTATTTGCTATTTACTTGGCGAAGCTGATAGCTCGTGTCTCGCGGATGACGGTGATCTTCACCTGTCCAGGATAGGTCATCTCGTCCTGAATCTTCTTGGCGATTTCTGCGCTCAGTGTCTCGGTCTCGGCGTCGCTGATCTTGTCGGCACCGACAATGACTCTCAGCTCACGGCCGGCCTGGATGGCGTAGGTCTTCGTCACACCAGGGTAGGAGAGGGCAAGCTGCTCAAGGTCGTTCAGACGTTTGATGTAGGCTTCCACGATTTCGCGGCGTGCTCCAGGGCGGGCGCCGCTGATGGCGTCGCACACCTGCACGATCGGTGCCAGCAAAGTGGTCATCTCGGTCTCGTCGTGGTGGGCTGCGATGGCGTTCACGATATCGGGTTTCTCCTTGAATTTCTCAGCCAGCTTGGCGCCGTAGGTGGCGTGCGGCATCTCAGGCTCCTCGTCTGGCACCTTGCCGATGTCATGCAGCAGGCCGGCACGGCGTGCCTTCTTCGGGTTCAACCCCAGCTCGCTGGCCATTACGGCGCACAGGTTCGCGGTCTCGCGGGAGTGCTGAAGCAGGTTCTGGCCGTAGCTCGAGCGGTATTTCATCTTGCCTATCATGCGGATAAGCTCTGGATGGAGTCCGTGGATACCGAGGTCGATGGCGGTGCGCTTGCCGGTCTCGATGATCTCTTCCTCCACTTGCTTCTTCACCTTGGCCACCACTTCCTCGATGCGGGCGGGGTGGATGCGGCCGTCGGCCACGAGCTGATGAAGGGCCAGACGGCATATCTCGCGGCGGACGGGGTCGAAGGCGGAAATCACAATGGCTTCAGGGGTGTCGTCCACCACGATCTCAACGCCTGTGGCGGCCTCGAGCGCGCGGATGTTGCGACCCTCGCGGCCGATCACGCGGCCTTTCACTTCGTCGGAGTCGATATGGAACACGGAGACGGAGTTCTCGATGGCCGTCTCTGTGGCCACGCGCTGGATGCTCTGAATCACGATGCGCTTTGCCTCCTTCGTCGCGGTCATCTTGGCGTCGTCCACGATCTCGTTGATATACTGCATCGCGTTGGTGCGGGCCTCGTCCTTCATGCTCTCCACAAGCTGATTCTTGGCCTCCTCAGCAGTCAGACCGCTGATGGTCTCCAGTTTCGTACGCTCCTGGGCCACCATCTTGTCCAGCTCGCCCTTCTTGCTGTTGTAGCTCTGGATCTGCTTCTCAAGGTTGGCTTTCAGAGTGTCGTTTTCGGCCTTCTTCTTCTGAAGCTCCTCGTGGCGCTGGGTCAGCGACAGCTCGCGCTGCTTCAGCTTGTTCTCGTGCTGCTGAAGCTTCTGGTTGCGCTGGGCAACCTCCTTCTCCAGCTCTGACTTCTTGTTCAGAAATTTTTCCTTCACTTCCAGCAGCTTATCCTTTTTTATGTTTTCGGCCTTCGTCTCGGCCTCTTTCATCATTTCTTGATATTTCTGCTTAATCACAAACCTGAAGAGGATGTAGCCCAAGGCCAGACCTACAATCAGGCAAACCAATGCGATAACAATCGTCAATGCATCCATTTTTATAAGAATTAGTTGTTAATATTTAAAGTGTTATAAAATAAATTACGCACAATAACCACATCCGTCTCAAGGCGGATGAGTCAATGTGCGTGAAATGTTTTTTTCCGAAAATTGATGCGGGAATGACTCCCGCAATCCGGGCTTTTATTCGCCCAACGCGTCGGCTATTTCCTTGCTGAGCTCAGAGATGGATTTCTTGTAGGGCTCAACACTCGTGTTGTTGGATATGCTTACCCCTTTCGTGGCAAGCTCCAACATGACGATGGCTGTATAGTATTTCTCGGAAGGAACAGTAGGGTATTTCTGCTTTACGCTCAGTATACGCTTGTTGATATGCGAGGCGGCGTCACGATAGAGCTTCTCTTCGTCGGCACTGCCCACGGCCATGGGGAGTTCCACGCCGTCTATGCGTATGCGTATTTTCTGTCTCTGTTCCATAGGAGTATGGCTTTGAAGGGTGAGTGTGAAAACGAAAAACTATCCCGTCATTTCTTTGTGGACGGCTCTTCGTCGGAGAATAGCGGCAGCATCCCGAAGTCGGCCCACAGGTCGGGCTCGTTTGCCTTGGGGGAGGCAGGGGATTCCAGTTCCATCGTCAGCGGCTCCGGTTGAGTCTCTGCCGGCTTTGCTGAATCTGATGGCTGCTCTGGACTTTCCTGCTGTTTCGGTTTCTCCGGTTGTTTCGGTTTCTCCGGTTGTTTCGGCTTCTCCGAATTTTCCGAATTTTCCGGTTTTTCCGGTTTCTCCGGGCTTTCCGGCTTCTCCGGCTGTTCCAGCTTCTCCGAATTTTCAGGCTGTTCCAGCTTCTCTGGTTTATCCTGTTTTTCGGGCTTTTCCGGCCTTTCCGGTTTTTCCGGATTTTCCGCGTTTTCCGGTTTCTCCAGATTTTCCGGTTTCTCCAGGCTTTCTGGAATCTCCGGACTTTCCGGTATCTCCGGCTTCTCGGAAGCGTCTATGTCACCCATTTCGGCACTTAATAGCCTAATGCATTTGTTTACTTCACGCACTAAGCGAGTGATGCGGAGGCGCCCAGAACGAAGGTCTGTGTCGCTCACCTCTATCATTCGCGCTAGTTTCAGGTTGGAATAGGCTCGCTCTCTCGAACGCAACTCGGACTGCAGACGCTCTATCTCCTCTTCTTTTGAAGACAAGAGCACACGAAGGTCCGTCAACTCACTCTGCTGCTTGCGGTAGGCTTTCAGCAACTGGCGGACATCGCTTTCAAACGAACGTAACTGTTGCAGGTCGGATGCATCCATCGAGTGGGGGGCTTTCCTATTTTTTGTTCATCATGTCCTTGGCCTTCGCCATGTCTTCCTTCGAAGGCTTCTCACGCTTGGCCAAAACAATGAAGTTGTATACGTATTCCACGGTCCATGGCTCGCTGAATCCCAGCGTCTGCTGGTAGCGGCGGACGGAGTAGGCTGACTTGCGCTGGGCCTCGTCCTTCCATGTCTCTTTCGTCAGAACGTCATGCACGGTGCTCGTCACCATGGTTTTCATCGCTTTCTTCAGGAACGAAGGAATGCGGAAACGCCATTTCAGCATCGTGCCTACGAGCATCACCAGTTCCTGGGAATAACCCTGGAACATCACCATGTAGCTCTGAACGTCTGTAATCTTTTTGCAGCGTTTCTTCACGCTGGAGTCTATCTCGTTGAAGAATGAGTCGTCTATCTGGTAAAGGTCCTGCATCAGCTGCTTGCAGGCTTTCTTCTCGCCAACGCCAAGCTTGTTGTTCACCGTAGCCACTTTCAGACTACGCTTGAAGGCAAGCAGGTCGGGAAGCATGCCGATGTTGGAGATGCCCACCTGAGCGGCTATGGCGCTCTGGAAGTAGACGCGGATAAGCGTCATGAAGTCCTCCATGCCGCCTACCTTCTTCTCCTCTTTCTTCTTACCGAATAATCTTGAAAAAAATCCCATTTTGTCGTTTATATTGTTTCAATTATGCAAAGGTAAGCATTTTTATTGAATTTGCCAAAATTTTATATGTTTACTTCAACTCGGCAAGCCTATTTTGCCCACTCTGCCCATTTTACCCATTCTGCCCATTCTGCATTAAAAATCAAAATAAATGAATGGCTGTACGTCGGCGGTCTTCATCTGGATGACGATGTAGATCACGACAACAAGTAGCAAGGCCTGGCTCACAAGCGGCATACGAGTGATGACGGCTGTCGTCTTGTCGCTCACCTTGGCTGGAAGCAGATGGCTCACGAAACCTGCCAGCACGAGCAGACCCACTGCCCAGTAGCCCACAACCCACTGGGTGAACACCTGGGGAGAGAAGTTCTCGAATATCTGTGTGAGCATCATCGTGCCGCTTTCGAAACTCGTCGACCGGAAGTAGACGAGCGAGAACATGAAGACGTGGAACGTGATGAGTTGGCGCGTCAGGCCGGTGAGGCCGCCCTTGCGGTTCATTAAGTGGTAGGCGGGGTTTTTCTTGCGCCGCCAGTCCATGTACAGTTTCTCAATCACGAGCATCAGGCCCTGGAACACGCCCCACAGCAGGAAGTTCAAGCCGGCTCCGTGCCAGAAGCCGCCCACCACCATCACCATGCCCACGTTGAAGCACTGGCGGAACAGGCCGTGGCGGTTGCCGCCAAGCGAGATGTACACGTAGTCACGAAGCCAGAATGAAAGGCTGATGTGCCAGCGACGCCAGAATTCTGTCACACTCTGGGACTTGTAGGGAGCATCGAAGTTCTTGGGGAACGTGAAGCCCAGCATCAAGGCGATACCGATGGCCATGTCGCTGTAGCCGGAGAAGTCGCAGTACAGCTGGATGCAGTAGGCATAAAGGCCCAGGAGGTTCTCAACACCGGAATAGAGGTCGGGCTGCTCGAACACGCGGTCCACGAAGTTCACGCTGATGTAGTCGGCTATCACGGCTTTCTTCAGCAATCCGGCCAGAATCAGGAACAAGGCGCGGCCGAACATCTGCTTCGACACGAACAACGGCTTGCGGATCTGGGGAATGAAATCCTTTGCGCGGACTATAGGGCCGGCCACCAGCTGGGGGAAGAACGACACGAAGAACGCATAGTCCAGGAAATTGGTCAACGGCTTCATTTTGCCCCGGTAGGTGTCGAAAGTGTAGCTCAACGACTGGAACGTGAAGAACGACACGCCGACAGGCAGGATGATGTCCAGTTTCTCCCAATGACCGCCCACGAGGTCGGCCCAGGTCTGACCGAAGAAGTTCGTGTATTTGAAGTAGATGAGGATGCCGAGGTCAATGGCAAGGCTCAATCCTAATAGCAAGCGGTTGAGAGGCAGTTTACGTTTCCGCACCTGCTCTTCCGTTATCAGACCTGCACGCACGTTGTTGCGGTAGATCAGGTAGGCCAGCAGGAAGTCTGCCAGCGACACAATCAGCAGCAGGTAGAAATAGTAGCCGCTGCTCTTATAGTAGAAGTAGTAGGAGAAGAGTGTGACGAACAGCAAGCGCATCGTCGTCGTCTTGTCCTTGCCTAACAGGTTGTATATGAGTGTGAATCCGAGAAACAGGAACAGGAAGATGCCTGTCGAGAATATCATCGGATTATGCGGATCGTAGGCTAACTGATCCAGCACTGATTGCCAGTTGATGTCAAACATATGTATATTCAGTGTGGAAATTATGCTATTCCCATATTATATATTATCAAATAATATCATTTTTTTTCTATGCCGTCCTGTTTTCTGCCGGGCGAAAAATGGCAAAATAACAAAATATCCAAATAAATCGTAAATAGTAAATAGGAAAACTTTGGAACAGCGAACACAGAGCCAAGCTTGCTTGAGCTATGTTGAGTCGTGACAAAGTTCATGAAATAAATCGTAAATCCTACTCATGTCTTCTGTCGTAGTTCATCTTGCCGTTTTGCAGCACGTCGAAAAACAGTTTCGCGATATGCTCGCCGCCCTTGAAGTTCAGGTGGGTGAAGTCTTTTGCTGCCATGCCTTGTTTTTGTAATTCGGCTATGGCGCCGTCGCCGCCCAGCGCGTCGCGTAGGTTCCAGAACGCCACGCCGTTGTCGCTCGCCATCTTACGTTGGTAAGATATCAGGCTTTCCACGCCTCGCATCGTGTGGTAGCGGCCGTCGGCACCGCGTTTGGAGCGGTCGCTCGCTCCGAACACAAGGAAGCTGCACTCGGGCAGATAGCTCTTCATCTTTTGTATCACCTTGCTGAAACGCTCCGTGTAGTTGCTGTAGTCCTTGCGCTTCTCCGAAGCCACGTTCAGTCCGAACTCGTAGATAATCAGGTCGTAGGGACGATATTTGGCGATGGCGGTAAGGAAGTCGCCAGGAATGGTCTCCAGGTTCATGCCGGGGCTGCCGCGGAGGCTGTAGTTGTCCACGCAGATGCCGTGGCGGCCGTCGAGCGTCATCCCGTAAACAATGCCGGAACCGCTGGCTTGAAGACTCGCCTTTGTGATGCTGTCGCCAGGAAGCGTGAAGCACTGAATGCCCAGGTTGTCATGGGTGTTGATGGACTGGGGCTGGCCCCCGTTCAGACTGAGTGACAGGGTCAGCGGGTTGGTGTTGTTATACCACACGCTCACTACGTCGGCATAGGTCAGGGTCTCAGGATAGTTCTGGTTCTGGCAGGTCAGCGTGAAAGTGGCGTTGGGGCCGGGTATGAAATAGCTGCTGGCCATGCTCTGGTTTGCGGAGTTGAAGCCGCGCTTGTCGGTTGAGTGGTGCTTCTCCCAGCCGCTGTTGCTGTTGCGGACGGTGTTGCGGAAACCTTCGCTCACGCACGACACCTCCACGAATCCCACTCCGCGGCCGCCGTATTCGCTCTGGAGCAGGTGGCGGAGGGCGGAGGTCAGGATGTCGCCTTCGATATACGAGTCGCCGAAAACGGCGATTCTTACCAAGCGGCTCCCGCTCTCGTCAAGTGCCTTGTAGAAGCGGTCCATCTCGCGGTGGACGCCGGTGGAGTCGGCGAAGTCCTCGATGGCGATCATGCCTTCGGGAATGCTGTCTTTATAGTCTAATTTCACAACCTCGGGAGCAGGACCGGCTATGGCCATCGAGTCCACGAATCCCTGAAGGCTGTCTATCATCAACTCTGCCAGCACATTGCCTGCCGAGTCCTTCTCCAGGATGTCGCTAAGCACGTCCACCCGTCGCATCGTCTTGTCAAAAATTGTGATACGCGGGAGGAAAAAGAGCAGCGAAAGGAGGAGGAGTGTGATGAGCGTGAGATAAAAAGACTTACGGATATAGTTCTTTTTGGGTTTCATTCTCTTTCTGTTGCAATGTATCTCTTACCTTAAAAAATCGTATAAACAGTCTAAATAGTAGCCTGCTTTTTTCGTTTGCCGAAATTTTTTGCAAAGTTACGAAAAAACGAGTGAAGTGCAAAAGAAAAGCTTGCTTTTATTTTGTATTTCCGAGTGCAAGTAACTTCGGCGAAGCCAAATTACGAAAAAAAGTGATGATAACGTGAGACAAATACTTCTTTTGTCTCACGTTATCATCACTTTCTGATGTGTATTTACGATTTGCTCTTTACTTCCGCATATATCAATCGCAAGTCTTCCCCTCTCTTTCGCTCTTCCTCCTCTCAGTTCTTCAGTGCCTCATGTAGCATGTCGATGGCTGCTTTGGGGTCGAGCGTGTTTTCGTAGAGGCTTACGAACTTCGAACCGATGATGGCGCCGGAGGCATTACGCTGGGCCGCTTCCAGTGTCTGGCGGTTAGATATGCCGAACCCGATCATGCGGGGATTGTGAAGCTGCATGGCATTGATGCGCTCGAAATATTGCTGCTTGACCTGGTCGAACGACTTCTGGGCTCCGGTGGTCGCTGCCGAAGAAACCATGTATATGAAGCCGTCGGTGTGCTCGTCGATGAAGCGGATGCGCTCGTCGCTTGTCTCGGGGGTGATGAGCATGATGATGCGAAGGTTGTGGCGGTCGGCCACGGGCTTGAAATCCTCCATATAGTCCTTGAAAGGCAGGTCGGGGATGATCACGCCGTCTATGCCCACTTCGTTGCAACGCGCGCAGAAGGCTTCGAAACCGAAATGCATGATGGGGTTCAGGTAGCCCATCAGCAGCAGAGGGATGTCCACTTTCTCACGGATGCCTTCCAGCTGGCTGAACAGCAACTGAAGCGTCATACCGTTCGACAGGGCTTTTGTCGCTGCGTTCTGGATGACCACACCGTCGGCCATCGGATCGGAGAAGGGGATGCCAACCTCTATCATGTCCACACCGTTGTTCGCGAGTGTCGTGATGGTCTCCACGGTTCCGTCAAGCGTGGGGTGACCGGCGCAGAAGTATATCGACAGGATGTTCTGCCGTTTCTCGATAAATAACTTGTTGATTCTGTTCATGTTGTTCGTATTTTGTTGATGAATGTTCTTAGTTTGTCTGTGTCTTTCAAACCTGGCGACAGCTCGAACCGTGAGTTCAGGTCAATGCCGGCAAAGCTGGGATGGGTGAGGGTCTGGATTTCTTCTGCGTCGTCGGGACCGATGCCGCCGGTGAGGATGAACGGTTTGGTGCCTTCGTATTGCTCCAGCAGCGACCAGTCGAATTTTTTTCCGCTCCCGCCATAGCCGCTGCATGGGCTTTCAAAGAGGAAATAGTCCACGAACGGGGTATATGCTGTGGTTGCTTTCATGTCTGACTTGCTGGATATCCCCACCATCTTGATGAGGCCAAGGTCATGGGGCAGGACTGCACGCAGGCGACTGCAAAACGCTGGACTTTCGTCACCGTGCAGCTGGACATAATTGAGTCCAAACTCCTCTGTTTTCTGCAAAATCTCCTCCATCGTGCTGTTCACGAACACGCCCACACGCTGGCATTGTTCCGGCAGATACTCCTGACGTTCGCTCACAAACCGGCTGGAGGGCCTGTAGAAGATGAACCCCATCCAATCCACGCCCAGCGCTTCCACTTCACGGATATTCTCCGCATCTCGCATTCCGCATACTTTGATAATCATTTCTCAGTTGGGAGTTTAGAATGAAGAGTGATTTCTGTCGGGTGTTTTAACATTAACCATTGAGCTTCAAACCAATAGAGTATCCTCATTAAACTTTAAAACTTAAACTTTAAACTATAAATGAAATGGGCTTCAAACTAATAAAGTATTCTCATTAAACTTTAAACCTTAAACTTTAAACTATAAATGAAATTCCCAAGTGCCTGGCCTGGGTCGTCATGGCGCATAAACGTCTCTCCGATAAGGAATCCCCTGAATCCGGCCTCGCGCAGTTCCCGCACTGTCTGTGGCTGGCTGATGCCGCTTTCCGACACGAGCACATAGTCTTTGGGCAGTAGTGATGCCAGCTGGAAGGAGGTTGCTACGTCGGTGTGGAACGTACCCAGGTGGCGGTTGTTCACGCCCACCATGTCGATGTCGTCGCCCACGTAGTCCAGCTCTGCTTCTGTGTGGATTTCCAGCAGGGTCTCAAGCCCTAACTCGTGGGCGGTGTGGGCCAATGCCCTGCATTCCTCTTGCTTCAAGTCGCTGGCTATCAACAAGACTATGTCGGCGCCGATCAGCCGGGCCTCGAACAGCTGGTATTCGTCCACGATGAAGTCTTTCCGCAGAATCGGTGTGTCGCCTACCAGCGGACGGGCTGTCCTCACAAATTCCTGACATCCACCGAAATACTTCTCGTCGGTCAGTATCGACAGGCCGCTTGCGCCGTGGCTGGCGTACGAAGGAGGAATCACGTCGGGACGACCGCTTTCCTTGATCCAGTCTTTCGATGGCGAACGCCGCTTGAACTCCGCGATGATGCCGGAGTCTGACTTCCGGAGGCGGTCCGACAGGGAGATGACCTCATGCGCTCCGGCTTCGATGCTGGCCTCAACCTCTTTATATAGCATGGCTGCGGGTTTCAGCAGCTTTGCCCTGCCTACTTCAATCCGCTTATGCGCTACAATCTCCTCTAATATGTCGCTCATATGAAAATAATTAAATTGATTAATAGCCAAATAAATAGTAAATCGTAAATGGTAAATCGTAAATCAACTATTGATTTCCACGAATTTCTTGAAGGTGGCCAGAGCCCGTCCGCTGTCAAGCGACTCGCGGGCCTCGGCTATCGACTCGTCTATGCTCTTGTTGTAGTCCATCACGCTGATTCCGCAGGCAGCATTGGCAAGGATCACGCTTTTTTGAGCCTCGGTGCAAGTGCCTTCCAGCACGCTGTCGAAGATTTTCTTGGCGTCCTCAGCGGTGTCGCCACCATAAATATCCTTGGGTTTCACGTAGTTCAGACCCATGTCCTTCGGCGTGTAGACTTTCTCAAACACGTTTGTAGAGAACTTGAAGCCGCTGGTCAGCGAAATTTCGTCGTAACCGTCGTAGCTGGTCACCACGCCGAAGTTGTCACCGATTTTCTGGTGGATGTTCGTGTACAGGCGCATCTGGCTCTGGTTGGCGGTGCCGTGAAGGGAGTTCTTCGGACGGCAAGGGTTCACCAGCGGGCCCAGCAGGTTGAAGCAGGTGGGCACCTGAAGGGCTTTGCGTGTCGGTCCCACGAACTTCATGCCATAGGCGAACAGGGGGGCATGCAGATAACAGATGCCGGCCTCGTCCAGCGACCGGCGAAGCGTGTCTGTGTCGTCGGTGAACTTCACGCCATGACCCTGAAGCACCGTGCTCGCACCGCTCACCGATGTGCTCGCCCCGTTTCCGTGTTTCGTCACCTTGTAGCCTGCGCCGGCTATCACGAAGGCGGAACATGTGGATATGTTGAACGTGTTTTTGCAGTCGCCACCTGTGCCTACGATGTCAAGCGTGTCGTAGTCGTCAAGATCCACGCGCTTGCCCGTTTCAAGTAGGGCGTCGCGGAACCCCAGCAGTTCGTCCACACTCACACCGTGCATCTGGATGCCCATCAGGAGCGCAGCTATCTGCTGCACGTTGTATTTCTCCTGGGTGATATTGAGCATTATCTCGTATGTCTCCTTGCGGTCCAATTCCTTGCCCGCCACCAGTTTCTCTAAATAATTTTTCATTTGTTTATTATTTTATTGGAAGTAAAATTGGAAGTAAAAAAAGGAATAAAAAATAGAAGTAGAAGTGTAAGTAAAAGTGTAAGTAAAAATGGAAATACCATTGTCTATGGACTTTGCGAACTTAGAAGCCATTAGAATGAGTAAATACACTTTTCACTTTTCACTATTCACTATTCACTTAAAATTATTCACTTAATTTTCCATCCAGTTCTTGATGATTTGTTTTCCGTCCTTAGTCAGCACGCTCTCCGGATGGAACTGAATGCCCCGGATGTCATACTGCTTGTGGCGCATCGACATGATATATCCTTCCTCGCTTATGCTCGTCACCTCCAGGCACTCGGGCAGTCCTTCGTAGCGTACCACCCATGAGTGGTAGCGGCCGACTTCCAGTGTGTCGGGCAGTCCTTCGAAGATGTAGTCGTGGTTGGTCACTTTTGCTGGTGTCGCCACGCCGTGAAACACCTCGCTCAGGTTCGTCAGCTCACCTCCGAATGCCTCGCCGATGGCCTGGTGACCCAGGCAGACGCCCAGAATCGGCTTCTTGCCTGCATACCGACGGATCACATCGAGCAGCAGACCAGCCTCGCTCGGGATGCCAGGACCGGGAGAGAGGATGATCTTGTCAAACGGCTCCAGGGCATCCAGCTCGAATTGGTCGTTACGATAGACGGTCACCTCGCCGCCCAGCTCTTTCACCAGGTGCGACAGGTTATACGTGAAACTGTCATAATTGTCTATGATTACTGTCTTCATAATGATTGTCTTAAATTATATGTGAATCATGCCGAATTCTCAAATAGCTCTGTATGTGAGTTATGCCGAATTCTCAAATAGCTCATCCCGTTGGTAGAGTAACTATAAACTTCAAATTTCAAACCTCAAACCTCAAACCTCAAAGTATCTCTGCCATCTCTATCGCCTTGCGGAGCGCTCCAAGCTTGTTGTTCACTTCCTGCAGCTCATATTCTTCGTTGCTCTTGGCCACGATGCCGCCGCCGGCTTGAAACCACAGCTCGTTGTTGCGGCTGACGAACGTGCGGATGGTAATGGCCTGGTTCAGGCTCCCATGCATGCCGATGAAGCCGATGCAGCCGCCATAGGCGCCACGGTTGTGGGGCTCGTACTCCGAGATGAGCTGCATGGCACGGACCTTCGGTGCGCCCGACAAGGTGCCGGCGGGGAATGTGTCGATAAAGGCCTGGATTGGGTCGGCGCCTTCGTCCAGCTCGCCACTCACACGGCTCACAAGGTGAATCACGTGGGAGTAATACTGCATGTCCTTGTAGAAGTCAACCTTCACGTCATGACAGTTGCGGCTCAGGTCGTTACGGGCCAGGTCCACCAGCATCACGTGCTCCGCGTTCTCTTTCGGGTCGTTCTTCAGATACAGCGCGTTCTTCCGGTCTTCTTCTGGGTTGCCCGTACGGCGGGTGGTGCCGGCGATGGGGTCGATATAGGCACGGCGGCCTTCTATCCGACAGTGGGTCTCGGGGGAGGAACCGAAGATGCGGAATCCGCCGAAGTCGAAATAGAAGAGGTAGGGCGAGGGGTTGATGCTTCTCAGTGCACGGTAGAGCTTGAAGTCGTCACCCTCATAGCGCTGGACAAAACGGCGTGACAGCACAATCTGGAATACGTCGCCCCGCAGGCAGTGTTCTATTCCCTTGCGTATGTTCGCCTTGTGGCCTTCGTCGGTCAGAGTCGAGCTACATTCGCCCACGGGGCGGAAGTCGTAGGCATGGGCAGGGCGGTTCAGGATGTCGCTCTCCAGTACGTCAAGGTCGTCCTCCTCGCCTTCACCCAGCAACTCGATGATGAGCAGCTCGTTGCGGAAATGGTCGAAAACGATGATGTCCTTGTAGAGGATGTAAAGCAGGTCGGGGGCGTCGTTGGCCTCGCGGGTCTCGTCCTTCACCTCTATGTCCTCGAAATATCTGACGGAGTTGAACGACGTATAGCCGTAAAGCCCGCAGTAATTGCTGTGCTCGCCGCTGATGTCGAACGAACGGATGAAGTCGTTGATGGCCTGGGCCGATTGGTAGTCTTTGCTGACCGGCTTCTCGTCGCGTCGTCCGTCGGGGTATTCGTGGATGGCCATGCCGTGGCTGATGCTCACGCTGCCCATGGGGTGCACACCGATAAACGACTTGGAGTTCTCGCCGCCGTGGTAGTCGGAGCTCTCCATCAGTGCAGACTGAGGATAGTCGTCACGGATTTTCATGTAGGCGCTCACTGGTGTCACCATGTCTCCCAGCACTCTCTTGCATGCTGTCTGGAATTTGTAAATTCTCTCCATAATTTTTTTTAGTGTCTTTTTTTCTGATTATTCTGAGTACTCTGATTTCTCCGAGTACTCTGATTACTCCGATTATTCCTGATTATATTTGATATTCTCTGAATATACCATATCCTAAACTAATATCACTCTAAACTCTCAACTCTTAAAATACTTCAAGTAAGTCCCCATGTCCTTGTCGCCTCTGCCGCTCACGGTGAGCACCACCACGTCGTCCTTTTTGAACTGCAACTTAGGCAGTGCGCCCAGCGCGTGGGCGGATTCCAGTGCGGGGATGATGCCTTCGGTGCGTGTGAGCTCCATTGCGGCGGCCAGGGCTTCGTCGTCGTTCACGGCAAGCACTTGTGCCCGTCCGGTCTCGTAGAGATTGCAGTGGATAGGTCCTGTGCCGGGGTAGTCCAGGCCGGCAGAGATGCTGTAGGGTTCCACGATCTGTCCGTCCTCGGTCTGCATCAGCTTGATGCGCGAGCCGTGGAGGATGCCGGTGGTGCCTATCTCCATAGACGCGGCGGTCTGGGCTGTGTCGATACCCATGCCGCCTGCCTCGGCCAGTACGATCTTCACGTGTTCGTTGTCGAGAAAATGGTAGATGCTGCCGGCTGCGTTCGAGCCGCCACCCACGCAGGCTATCAGGTAGTCGGGATAGTTGCGGCCGGTCTTCTCTTCCAGTTGCCACAGGATTTCCTCTGAGATGACGCTCTGAAGCCTCGCCACCATGTCGGGGTAGGGGTGAGGACCCACCGTTGAGCCTATAATATAGAAGGTGTCGGAGGGGTGGCAACACCAGTCACGGATGGCTTCGTTCGTCGCGTCCTTCAGCGTCATGTTGCCGGAGCGGACAGGGCAAACCTCGGCTCCAAGCATCTTCATGCGCTCTACGTTAGGACGCTGACGCTTCACGTCGGTGGCTCCCATATACACGGTGCAGGGCATGTCCATCAGCGCGCAGGCGGTGGCGGTGGCCACTCCGTGCTGACCGGCTCCCGTCTCAGCGATGATGCGGGTCTTGCCCATCTGCTTCGCTATCAATATCTGTCCTAAGGAGTTGTTGATTTTGTGGGCACCCGTGTGGTTCAGGTCCTCGCGTTTCAGATACAGGCGGCACCCGTATTTCTCGCTCATTCGCTTGGCGAAATAGAGTGGGGAGGGGCGGCCCACATAGTCGCGGAGCAGCGTGTGGAACTCCGACTTGAACGATTCACTTTCGATGATGGGAAGATAGGCTTCCTTCAGATTCTCTACGGTCTTGTACAGAATTTCGGGCACGTAAGCACCTCCGTAAGTCCCGTAGAAGCCGTACTGGTCTACTTGATAATTCATATAGTATGGATAATTTTTGTTTGTGGGGGGTGAAAAAAAGTAAACGGAGCCTGTCGTAAAGTTCGACAGGCTCCGTGCTTATAATTCTCTCTCTATTCTTATTTCTTGATAGTTATGGCAAATTAATTTACGGCAGCAACAATCGGCTTACGACTTTATCGGTCTTAAGCTCTGCCATCGCCAATATTTGCTGCTATTTACTTGCATTTTCTTTAAATTTTCTGCAAATTAATTACATTTTTCTATCTCCACCAAATTTTTTCTTACTTTTTTTAATTATATACGCAATATTCATGTTTTATGCGCTCCAAACGGTAAAAATGACAATTTATCACGATGTTTTTTCAAATAGAATGAATATTTCCCGTAGAGACGCCCCGCGGGGCGTCTTTTTACTAAAAAAGGCTCCAGGAAACCCTTTTTGCGTTTCCTGGAGCCTTTCCATATATTCTTATAACTTAATAGACGTCACCTAATACCCAAATTCAAAAAATATCCAAATAAATCGTAAATCGTCAATCGGAAAACTTTGGAGCAGCGAATACAGAGCCAAGCTTGCTTGAGCTATGTTGAGTCGTGACAAAGTTCATGAAATAAATAGTAAATACTAATACGCTTTAGCTATCAGCACACGGTATTTGGCTTCCTTGCCGCTCACCATGTCGATGCCAGGTGTCTGCTCCACGCCGTAAGGCACGCAGCGGATTGTAGCCTGGGTGTCTTCCTTGATTTTGGCCTCAGTCTCAGGAGTTCCGTCCCAGTGACACAGGAAGAAACCACCGTCCTTCACGCGCTCCTTGAACTCGTCGTAGTTGTCGCATTCGTAGATATGGCTGTCGCGGAATGCAACGGCTTTCTGGTAGATGTTGGCTTGGATGTCATCGAGCAGCTTTTTCACGTAGGCTTCGATGCCGTCGAGCGCGACGGTATCTTTCTCCAGCGTGTCGCGGCGCATCACCTCAACGGTTCCGTTCTCCATGTCGCGGGCGCCGAGCACAAGCCTTACAGGAACACCCTTCAGCTCATAGTCAGCGAACTTGAAGCCAGGACGTTTGTTGTCGGCGTTGTCGTATTTTGCGCTGATGCCCAATGCCTTCAGACCGTTCATAATCTCTGCTGCCTTTGCGTCGATATGCGATTGCTGCTCGCCAGTCTTGCTGATGGGGATAATCACCACCTGGATTGGTGCCAGGGCAGGCGGCAGCACCAGGCCGTTGTCATCGGAGTGGGTCATGATGAGAGCACCCATCAGGCGGGTGCTTACGCCCCACGACGTAGCCCATGCGTATTCAGGCTTGTTGTCCTTGTTGAGGAACTGCACGTCGAACGCCTTGCCGAAGTTCTGCCCAAGGAAGTGGGAGGTGCCGCTCTGCAGTGCCTTTCCGTCTTGCATCATTGCCTCAATCGTGTAGGTGTCAAGCGCACCGGCGAAGCGCTCGGTCTCGCTCTTCACGCCCTGAACCACCGGAACGGCCATGTATTTCTCTGCAAATTCTGCATATATCTTCAGCATCAGTTTTGCGCGGTCTTCAGCTTCCTCGCGGGTGGCATGGGCGGTGTGACCTTCCTGCCAGAGGAATTCGGAGGTACGGAGGAACAGCCTCGTGCGCATCTCCCAGCGCATCACATTGCACCACTGGTTGCAAAGGATGGGCAGGTCGCGGTAGGAGCGGATCCAGTTCTTATAGGTGTTCCAGATGATGGTCTCACTTGTAGGACGGATAATCAACTCCTCTTCCAGCTTCGCGTTGGGGTCAACCACCACGCCATCGCCTTCGGCATTGGTCTTCAGGCGGTAGTGGGTCACCACGGCGCACTCCTTGGCAAAACCTTCCACGTGCTCTGCCTCACGGGAGAGGAACGACTTCGGAATCAGCAAGGGGAAATAAGCGTTCTGAACGCCGGTCTCCTTGAACATACCGTCCAGGATATGCTGCATCTTTTCCCATATCGCATAGCCGTAGGGCTTGATCACCATGCAGCCGCGCACGTCTGACTGCTCGGCCAGGTCGGCTTTCACCACCAATTGATTATACCACTCTGAGTAGTTTTCGCTGCGCTTTGTCAGCTCTTTCAGTTCTTTTGCCATTTTTGTCTTCTTTTCTAATTTTTTGCAAATTTACACAAAAAAATGGACTTACGGGCTTTGATAATGAAGAAATTTGATTTTTGAGGGCTGAAACCTCTTCTTTGGACTGTCTGGTACTTATTTCAGACAGTTGCATTCTTCAATTTGTTTCAACATGATGAGGAAGAGCGTCCTCGTTCGAAGTAAATAAACTTTTCACTTTTCACTATTCACTATTCACTTTTCACTTGTTTTTTTTTGCAGTACCAACATTTTTTCTTAAATTTGCGCCATATTATGTAGTTTTCTAATTATTAACTTAACACATTTTTAATTATGAAAGTATCTAAAATTAGCATTTTGACACTCGTCGCAGCTATGTTGCTCTCTGCATGTGGCTCGGTTGGAAATCTCAGCAACACAACCAAGGGTGGTGTGATTGGTGGAACCAGTGGTGCCGCTCTTGGAGCGCTCATCGGAAACGTTACTGCTCCTAAGCACGGAAATAAGACGTCACGCACGCTCTTCGGCACTGCCATCGGTGCTGCAGTTGGTACTGGTGCAGGCCTGCTCATCGGCAACAAGATGGACAAGGCTAAGAAAGCAGCTCAGGCTGTGCAGAACGCAAAGGTGGAGACCACTACCGACTCTCACGGATATGAGGCTGTGAAGATGACATTCGACTCTGGCATCCTCTTCGCTTCTGGTAAGGCTGACCTCACCGCTGCAGCTAAGTCTTCTCTCGACCAGTTCGCTCAGAACGTGCTCATCCCTTATCCTGATGTTGATGTCGCTATTCAGGGACACACCGATAACGCTGGATTCAAGGGTGTGAAGGACCCGGCTGTCAACGCACAGAAGAACCAGGAACTCTCTCTCAGCCGTGCTGCTTCTGTACAGTCTTATCTGCTCGGTAAGGGCATTCAGGCTTCTCAGATCAAGTATGTGGAGGGCTACGGACAGGACTGCCCGGTGGCTGACAACTCCACTGAATATGGAAAGCAGCAGAACCGCCGTGTGGAGGTGTACCTCTATCCGTCGGAGAGCATGATCAAGGCTGCTGAGGCTGGAACACTCCAATAAGCCAAGCTGTCAGCAAAAACAAATATGCCGGGTCCGACATCTTGCCGGGCCCGGCATTTTGTAGAGACGACCCGCGGGGCGTCTTCTAACTAACCCAAACACCCGTAGGGACTTACTTTATGTATGTCCGCCATACATCCTGATATCATTCTTCCGCCATATGTCCTCTAAGAAAAATAAAAATGAGAACAATCGTTCTGTTTTCGGAAAAATATTGCGGTTTTTCCGGAAACTGCTGAAATGGGCGTTCATCCTTTTCTTCGTCTCCTCCGTCCTGGCAGTCATCGTCTACAGGTGGGTGCCGGTGAAGTATACCCCGCTCATGTTCATCAGATATATGGAGCGGAAAAGCGAAGGTGGATCCCCCCGCATCGAGCATGAGTGGGTACCGCTGGAAGAGATGTCGCCCAATATGCCGCTTGCCGTATGGGCAAGCGAGGATCAGAATTTCTTCAATCACTGGGGATTCGATTTCACCGCCATCGGTCAGGCTATACAGGAGGCAGAGGACGGGAAGCGGCAGCGCGGAGCAAGCACCATCTCCCAGCAGGTGGCAAAAAACGTCTTCCTGTGGCCGAACTCCACATGGGTGAGAAAGGGATTCGAAGTCTATTTCACTCTCCTGATCGAGCTCTTCTGGTCGAAGCAGCGGATCATGGAGGTATATCTCAACTCCATCGAGATGGGCGACGGAATCTACGGCGCACAGGCGGTGGCAAGACTCCATTTCAGGACAGATGCCAAACACCTCTCCCGTGAGCAGTGCGCACTCATTGCGGCCACGCTGCCCAATCCGCTCCAGCGCAACAGTGCGCGGCCATCACCAAAAGTCTACAGAAAGCAAAAACGCATTCTCCGCCAGATGCGCAATCTCGGTGCATATCCCTACGACAGATAACCGGAATCCCTGAAATCCCCGGAAAATCCGGAAAATCCGGAAAATCCGGCACCTTCGGAAAACATAACCTCTATTACCCAAAATCTCCATGCTTCAGCAAATCAACGACTTCATCTGGACCTACCTGCTCATCGCACTGCTTATTCTCTGCGGCCTGTGGTTCACGTGGAAAACACGCTTCATTCAGTTCCGGATGTTTGCGGAGATGATCCGCCTGCTCAAAGACAGCGGAACGACTGGAAAAGACTCTGCTTCAGACTCAGAGCATGACAATGACCCCCAAAAACCGAAAAAGAAGCATATCACATCTTTCCAGGCATTTGCCGTCTCACTGGCCACACGTGTGGGCACTGGCAACATGGCGGGCGTGGCCACGGCCATCGCCATCGGAGGGCCGGGGGCTTGTTTCTGGATGTGGGTCATTGCGCTCATGGGGGCGGCTACGGCCTTTGTCGAGTCCACGCTCGCCCAGCTCTACAAACGGCAGGATAAGGACTCCTTCATCGGCGGACCGGCATACTACATTTATAAAGGACTGCATTCCAAATGGATGGCATGGCTCTTTGCCATCCTCATCACAATCACGTTCGGACTCTCCTATAACTCCATTCAGAGCAACACCATCTGCCACGCCATGGAGCATGCTTTCGGATGGAACCACGTCGTGGTGGGCATCGTCATCACCATCCTCGCGCTTATCATCGTTTTCGGGGGAATCCAGCGGATTGCAAAGGTCAGTAGCGTCATTGTTCCCATCATGGCGGTGGGATACCTCCTGCTGGCTCTCTTTGTCATATTCTCCAACATCACAGCCCTGCCTAAGGTGTTCACTGTCATCATCGACAGTGTGTTTGGATGGAATCAGGCCATTGGCGGAACGGTCGGGGCGGCTATGATGAACGGCATCAAGCGCGGACTCTTCAGCAATGAGGCGGGAGAGGGCAGTGCGCCCAATGTGGCGGCTACGGCCGACGTCTCGCATCCGGTCAAGCAGGGACTCATACAGGCGCTCGGTGTATTCACCGACACGCTCGTGGTCTGCTCATGCACAGCCTTCATCATCCTCGTCAGCGGACTTTATGACTCCCCGGAACTCAACGGCATTCAGCTCACTCAGACTGCACTCCAGAGTGAGGTGGGGCAGGCGGGGCCGGTGTTCGTGGCTGTCGCCATCTTCCTCTTCGCTTTCTCCAGCATCATCGGCAATTACTACTATGGGGAGGCCAACATCCGATTCATGACATCAAGCAAGTGGGCGGTCCATATCTACCGCGTCTTCTCAGCGGGTGTGGTCGTCATGTTTGGAGCGCTGGCTTCGCTCGACACGGTATGGACGCTCGGCGATATCTGTATGGCCATTCTCACGCTCGTCAACATCATCGCCATTCTCTGTCTCGGAAAATATGTCTTCCGCCTGGCCGACGACTACTCTCGTCAAAGAAAGCAAGGCATCAAAGATCCGGTCTTCAATAAAGAGCAACTCCCCGAAATCCAAAACGAACTGGAGGCGTGGTAGAGACGCCCCGTGGGGCGTCTTGTAACTTTCCCCCTCGCAAGGCTGTGTAAAATAACTTGCATTTACTCCCCTCCCATGGCTTTCACAGCGGCAGGATATCCCTGGTCGGCGGCCAGCTTCACCCAGGCGGCTGCCATGCGGCGGTCTTCTTTCACGCCCTGGCCGAAATAATACAGTACACCCATGCAGTATTGGGCCTCGGCCACACCCTGCTCGGCCGCGCGCTCAAACCATTCCCGCGCTTTCTTGTAGTCTTGCTTCCGCTCCTTTCCGTAATAGTACATGTAGCCCAACGCCAGCATAGCGCGGGTGTCGTTCAAGGCGGCGGACTTCTCAAAATAATCTTTGTATTTCCTTTCGCTGGCTTTCACACCCACACCGTCTTTGTAGCATAACGCAGTGGCGTAGGCCGACATCGAGTCGCCACTGTCGGCGCCTTTCTTCCACCAGTAGAAGGCTTTCTCCATGTCTTTGTCCACGAGCTTCCCATTGTAGTAGATGCAGCCAAGATTGTACATCGAGTCCATGTCCCCACGGTTGGCTGCTTTCTCATACCAGTATACTGCCTGTTTGCCACTTGCACGGATGCCGTCCCCCATAAAATATTTCTCACCCAGACGGGCCATGCAGTCCGTGTTGTTGCGCGCTGCGCGTTCAAACAGTTGGACCGCCATGCTGTCGTCTTCGACTACTCCCAGGCCGAACGCGTAGCAGTTGCCAAGAAACATCATCGCCTGCTCGTCGCCTTTCTCGCTGGCCTTCTTCCACCAGTAAACGGCCTTCTTCTCGTCTTGCTCCACGAGTTCACCATAACGGTAGCACTGACCGAGCCGAACCATAGCCGGGGCATAGTTCTGATTTGCCGATTTTGTCCACCACATCAGGGCCAGAGAGTCGTTCTTGGCCACGTATTTGTCGCCTTGATAAAATCGGGTGCCAAGCCAGTACTGGTCGTACGGATCGTCTTGATTAACCTGACGCAGACCGTTGCCTCTGGGTAGGGGAATTAACTTGCTCGTCAGGTCTGGCTCTTCTTTCGTGCGGATTTGAAGACTGTCCTGTGCCTGTACGCCTGAGGCGGTCAACGTCAATAGAATAAATGAAAGCAACCAGAAAGGAAGGTGTTGCTGGCATGGTATATGGCAGAATCTTGTCATGGTATGGAGTTTTCTGCAAATTTACAATTTATTTTTTTTCCATCAAAATAAATCATGACTTTTCAGCATCTCTCCATTCCCGCCCATGCTGCTCATTCCGCCTCCTCCTCATGAAAAGCGTATTTACTTTTGATGATGGGTTGGTCTTGGCTGGGATAGTGGGCGTCTCGCCCGCACAACCAGCCGGCGAAGCAAGGCCCATCCAAGTTCATCCCACCCACGCTCTGTTAATTTTTCTTTATTCCGACTATTTTCTTCGCTTAAAAATGTGCGGAATAATTTTTTTGTCTTATCTTTGCCGTAGTTACGAATTCTATTACCCATAACACCAACAATGGCTATGAAACGACTATTATTTTTGTTTTTTCTGACCCTTCCACTCCTGGTCTTTGCGCAGGACGTAAAGGTCGCACTCACCACTGATGCCAGCTATGAACAGCTGAACAAGCAGGTGGAAACATTTAATAAGGAAGGACTACCCAAATCTGCCATTTCAACGCTCGACATCATCATGCAAAAAGCAGAGAAAGAAAACAACTTCGCTGAATATCTCAACGCGCTCAAACTCTGGGCGGGATACCGCATGGATATTGCACCCGACAGTATCATCCCCGACCTGCAACGGATGGAGAACCTCTTCAGCAGCCGTTTGCTCACACAAGCGACTGATGCCAAGCCACGGCAGGCCATCCTCCATGCGCTGCTCGTTTCTGTATACAAAAGCGTGCAAAACTCACGGCTTGCCATGCGGGACGATGAGATGAACGAAATGTGTAAGACCAAAGTGCGTGAGCATGCCTTTGCTGCTCTTGCGGAAAAGGAGGCGCTCGCAGGCGTGGACGCTAAGCCATACAAAAGGTTGTATAAGCCTTACGACGACAGTCGGCTCTTCAACAATGACGTCCTCTCGCTTTTGATGGATTTCATTGAGAGAAATGGGTTTACCAACTTCTATGTCCCTCATTCCAAAGAGAAATTTTTAGAGCAACTGCAACAGGCATTGCAACTCTATCAGCAGAAGCAGATGCGTGATGCAGCTATGCTTGTGCAGATGAGAATCTGGGATTTACAATCCAATCTCACAAGCAAGTCCCAGCGACTTTCGAGAGACTCCCATAGGGAATTGCTCAAAAGAATGTATGAGGAGAACAGTGGGACAGAGGCGGCTGCAGATGCATGTATGGCGTACTACAATATGTCGAATCTCAAGACGAATCTTGAAAAACTACAGTTTCTGCGAATGGCTCAGCAACGATTCCCGGACTCTCCCTACAAAGAGGTGTTCAACGCATACGAGAAGGAACTTTTAGATAAGACGGTCAGTCTGGACCTGGAAGGAAACGTAATTGCTGACCGGCCATTCAATATAAGGGTCAACCATCAGAATGTCAGAATGGTGGAAGTCAAGGTGGACAACGATAAGGGAAAAACAATCTTCGAAAAGAATGTCGTTTCACAAAACTATATCCAGAGTGATGATTACGTGGAGGAATTCTTGACTGACACGCTTTCACTTTCACTACAGCCGGGAGTCTACACTGTCACGGCACGATGCGATGACAAGCAGGAGGTGTCGAAGGAGTTCAGAGTGTCGTCTCTCAAACTCGTCACGTTCCAGCTCCCAGGGGAAAAACGGACAGTATGCGTGGTCGACGCAGCCACCGGGAGGCCTGTACCGGGATGCAAAGTCTTCCTGGGAAAAAACCACTACGAGAACGGAAGGCCGAAGGAGACCGTGTCCGACACTACATACACTACCGACCAGAACGGCATCGCCATGGTGTCGGCCTACGATAAGTGGAAATGGGCGTTCGCACAGAAGAACAAGAACGATGTCAGCAACCATGTGTCACTCACTTCAAGATACCAAGACGACGACGAGGAGGAAAGAGAAACGTATTACAAGATTTTCACCGACAGGGCCATCTACCGACCGGGACAGACGGTCTACGTCTCAGCCTATGCCTACAGCCAGCTGGGGGATGACGTGAGAATGGAAAAAGGATGCGAAGAGGAATTCACCCTCATCGACCCAAATGGGGAGGATGTGGGAAGCAAGGAAGTCATCACTGACGAGATGGGGATGGCAACGGCGGAGCTTGTTATTCCAAAAGGACGGCTCAATGGGGTGTACACCATTGATTTCGGAGATGAGTCCACGTTAATCAGGGTGGAGGAGTACAAACGCCCTACTTTCGACATCGAGTTTGAGGAACAGACAGGAACAGTGGCATTCGGAGACACGGTTAAGGTGGAGGGGGTTGCCAGGACTTACTTCGGAGTACCGGTACAGGGGGCTAAGGTAAGTCTTAAAGTGGAAAGGACACAGGCTGATTTCTGGAGCTGGTGGAGAAATACCGGAGGATGGGACGCCGTCAACACGCTCGAAGTGGAGACTGACGACGACGGAAAGTTCTGTGTGGATGTTTTCCTCGACGGAGACAACGCCTACGACGAGCCCCTCGATGAGTGGTGCAGGATGTTCAGGGGGGTCTTGCTCTACAGGGTAACAGCCATCGTCACCGATCAGGCGGGAGAAACGCACGAGCAGTCGACAACAATGCCGGTGTCGGCTCGGGAGTTCGACATACGCATCGAGGCAAAGCCTAATATCAATCGCGACAAGCCTGAGAATATGATCGTCAAGGCGCTTAATGTCAGTGGAAAAGAGGTGCAAACTCAAGGCAGGTGGACACTACTCCGTTACATGAGGGGAAAAAAGGACGATGACGCTTACGACATTGTGACGGAAGGAACGTTCGTGGCTGGAAAGCCGATTGATGTGCAAGGAATCCAAACTCTCCCGCTTGGGTCGTACAAGTTGAAAGTGGAGGCGACCGACTCGAAAGACAATAAATACAGTGACTCTCATGATTTCACCCTCTTCTCTACTAATGGCGGAGACATCACGGTACGCAGCGACTGGTTCTATTGCGAAAACAGGGAAATCACGGAGGAAAAGGGACTGGACTTCTACTATGCGCTCGAGGCGGAAAGACCTTTTGTCTATGCGTATCTTATCTCACAGGACAAAGTGGAAAGAAGAAGACTCGAACGGATGGACAACAAAATCCAACACGTACATGTCGAATTCAAGCCTGAATATAAGGACGGGCTGACTTTCTTCTTGACATACGTCAACGACGACGATCAACGGATTCTTAATCAGTCGTTCATGTATGTGAAGCCGGAGAAGCAACTCGACGTGCAATGGGCAACGTTCCGGGACAAACTCTATCCAGGACAGGACGAGACTTGGGCCATCACTGTCAAGGACAAACAGGGAAAACCGGTAATGGCACAGATGCTCGCTACGATGTACGACGCGTCACTCGATGCCATCGAAACCCACAATTGGAATTTTTACGTCCCGTTCAATCGTTCAGCACCAGGAATGAATTCTCGTAATTCTGTTTCGGGAAGGAACGGACAGTACATAAAGTTTGGATTCCCCAATACGACGGTCAAATATTTCAGTAGAGAATACAACGACCTTATACCGTTCAGCCAGTGGAGAGTGCGAGTCTACGATACTTACGAGACGGAATTGATGAGGGCGCCTATGTTGTCTGTCAAGTCGAGGACGCAGTTCGAGGGTAAGGCAATGGCGGCAGTGGAGGAAGTAGAAGGGCTTCAATTTGCGAATGCTGCCGAAGTGATGGACGATGCTAATGCGTTGCATGAGGTGGTAGTCGTCAACTCGAAGGAGAAGATGGACGCGCAAACGACGGAGACTGATGAAGAGCCGCCAGCCAACATGCGATCCAACTTCAATGAGACGGCGTTCTTCTATCCCAACCTCATGACCGACAAAGACGGACTCGTCACAATGTCCTTCAAACTCCCGGAAAGTCTTACCAAGTGGAAGTTCATGGCGTTTGCACACACAAAAGGTGTGGACTATGGATTCCTCAAGGCAACAGCTGTTGCTGCTAAGGACTTCATGGTGCAGCCGAACATGCCCAGGTTCGTAAGGACGGGCGACAACATCACCATCACGGCGAGGATTATCAATCAGGTGGAGAATACGGTCAGCGGAAAGGTGACAATGCGACTCCTGGATCCTGAGACGGAAAAAGTGGTCTTTACGCAGACTAAGGACTTCAGCGTCGAAGCGAAAAAAACGACCAGCGCGACATTCGATTACAATGTGGGCGATGACTACGACATGCTCATCTGCGAAATTTTCGCGTCCGATGGAAAAAACTCCGATGGAGAACGTAACTGGCTGCCCATTCTGCCCGACAAGAAAGTCATCACCGAGGCGGTGCCCTTCTACCTGCGCGGAGCCGGAACCAAGACCGTAGACATCTCTTCGCTCTACAACCACAACTCGCCGACGGCGGTTCACCGGAAAATGACTTTCGACTTCACGGACAACCCGGCGTGGAACGTGGTGCTGGCACTTCACAGTGTGGCGAACCCCACATACGACTGCGCCATGGACTGGGCGGCAGCACTCTATGTCAACTCTGTGGCGAAACATCTCGCCGGCAGAATGCCAAGACTCCAGAACCTTATCCGTCAATGGGAGAGCGAGGAGGGGAATGAGACGACCATGACGAGCGAGCTCGAGAAAAACCAGGAGCTCAAGGACATCCTATTGCAGGAGGCACCTTGGATGCTCGACGCAAAGAATGAGACGGACCAACGACACAAAATCGCCGAACTCTTCAACGAGAACCTCATCAAGGAGCGAATCTCCAAGGCTAAGGATAAACTCAAGCAACTGCAACTTTCCGGTGGGGCTTGGACTTGGTTCAAGGGAATGCAGCCCAGCTACTACACCACATTCGCTGTGTGCGACAAACTCGCCATG
>CAMOTI010000156.1 GCA_946625675.1 uncultured Prevotellaceae bacterium
ATTTATTTGACTATTTCAGTAATTAATCGATTTTGTATTTAGGAGCTGTCATTCATTTAACAGTGTTACCTTCTACTTGACAGAAGAAAATAAAAGAAAACAGAAGGATGCAGGGCAAAACCGCCGTTCTGACCAAGGCATCAGAAAAAGCGCAATACAGCAAGAGGCAAGAAACTGCAGATAAAGAACTTTTTTACCACTCTATTCAAAATTTATTCGTTTTTTATTCGTTCATGTAATAAAAAAGCGGTAAATTTGCAATTATTTCAGCGATAACCATACCACTTCTAATCTGTATAGGAGTGGGTTTTGTTATAGACACATATTATTTACACAAAAATGATAAAATAATGGTTAAAAGAGAAAAACTATTTAGTGAATTTCAAGCTCCTACCCGTCAGGAATGGCTCGACAAGATCGAGGTGGACCTGAAGGGCGCCGACTTCCAGAAGAAATTGGTGTGGAGGACAAACGAGGGTTTTAACGTTCAGCCGTTCTACCGTCGCGAAGACCTGGAAGACAAGGCCGCCGTCAACTCTCTTCCCGGCGAGTTTCCGTTCATCCGCGGCAACAAGACCGACAACAACCTGTGGTATGTTCGTCAGAACATCGACGTGACCGACGCCAAGTCCGCGAACGCCAAGGCCCTTGACATCCTGAACAAAGGCGTTGACTCGCTTGGCTTCCACTTCTGCGGCGACATGGTGAATGCCGAAACCGTGGAGACCCTGCTGAAGGACATCCGCTGCGACATCGTGGAGGTGAACTTCTGCACTTGCAAGCGCCGCTCACTTGAGCTGGCCCAGTTGCTCGTGGCTTATTTCGAGAAGCAGGGTTACGACAAGGAGAAGGTGTGCGGCAGCATCGACTGGGACCCGATTGAGAAAATCCTCGTAAAAGGCAAGGACACAACTTCCATTCTCGCCCTCGCTCCCCAGCTGATCGACACACTGAAGGAGTACCCTAACTTCCGGTGCGTGGCTGTGAACAGCGTCGCATTGAACAACAGCGGTGCCTACATCTACCAGGAGCTGGGATACGCTTTGGCCTGGGGCAACGAATACCTGAACCAAATGGTTGAGATGGGCGTTGAGCCTACCCTCGCAGCCAAGAACATCAAGTTCAACATGGGCGTGAGCGAGAACTACTTCATGGAGATTGCCAAGTTCCGTGCCGCCCGTATGCTGTGGGCCCAGATTGTGAAGCAGTACGAGCCGAAATGCGACTGCGCCTGCCAGATGCATGTATGCGCCATGACAAGCGAATACAACCAGACCTTGTTCGACAGCTACGTGAACCTGCTCCGTTCACAGACGGAGACCATGTCAGCCGCCATCGGTAACGTGGACTCCATCGTGGTGACCCCGTTCGACAAGCCTTACCAAACACCGGACGAATTCAGCGAGCGCCTCGCCCGCAACCAGCAGCTCCTTCTGAAGGAAGAAGCACATTTCGACAAGCTGGTTGACGTGGGAGGCGGTTCTTATTATATAGAGACACTCACCGACGCCATCGCCAAGCAGGCATGGGCACTCTTCCTCGAAGTGGAGGAAGCAGGAGGCTTCCTCAGCCAGGCTCTCGCAGGCAAAATCCAGGAGGCAGTGAACGCATCCAACACCAAGCGTCATGCCGATGCAGCCAAGCGCAAGGAGTTCATCCTGGGCACCAACCAGTTCCCGAACTTCACAGAGGTGTCGGAGGGCAAACGTCCGGTAGCAAGCTGCTGTGGTTGCGCAGGAGAAGGCGAATCCGCCATCCCTACACTGAACAAGAGCCGTATGGCAAGTGAGTTCGAGTCGCTACGCCTCGCCACAGAGGCAGCACCGAAGCAGCCTGTCGCTTTCATGCTTACCATCGGCAACCTGGCTATGCGTCAGGCACGCGCACAGTTCTCATGCAACTTCCTCGCCGCAGCTGGATACAAAGTGATGGACAACCTGGGATTCAAGACCGTAGAAGAAGGTGTAGACGCAGCGTTGGAGGCAGGTGCCGACATCGTGGTCATCTGCTCTTCCGACGATGAATATGCAGAGTATGCCATCCCGGCATTCAAGTATCTCGACGGCCGCGCCATGTTCGTGGTAGCAGGTGCACCCGCATGCAGCGAAGACCTGAAAGCCGCCGGCATCGAGAACTTCATCCATGTGAGAGTCAACCAGCTGGAAACGCTGAAAGAGTATAACCAAAAACTTGGCATTTGATTATGGCACGCAAAGACTTTAAGAACATAGATATTTATGCTGGAATTCAAGAGAAGAATGGCCAGCAGTGGCAGAAAGACAACCATATCACTGCCAACTGGAGAACCCCTGAGCAGATAGACATCCAGCCCGTATATACCAAAGAGGACCTTGAAGGCATGGAGCACCTGGACTTCGCAGCCGGAATCCCGCCTTATCTGCGCGGTCCTTATTCCATGATGTACCCGTTCCGCCCCTGGACCATCCGTCAGTATGCCGGATTCTCCACGGCTGAGGAGAGTAACGCGTTCTACCGCCGTAACCTGGCGAGCGGTCAGAAAGGTCTGTCCGTTGCGTTCGACCTCCCTACCCACCGAGGCTACGACCCTGACAACCCACGCGTAGTGGGCGACGTTGGTAAGGCCGGTGTGAGCATCTGCTCACTCGAGAACATGAAAGTCCTGTTCGCCGGAATTCCGTTGAACAAGATGTCCGTGTCGATGACGATGAACGGCGGCGTGCTCCCTATCCTCGCATTCTATATCAACGCAGGACTGGAGCAGGGCGCAAAACTCGAGGAGATGGCAGGAACAATTCAGAACGACATCCTGAAGGAGTTCATGGTGCGTAACACCTACATCTATCCTCCAGCCTTCTCCATGAAGATCATCGCCGACATCTTTGAGTACACATCCCAGAACATGCCTAAGTTCAACTCCATCTCCATCTCCGGCTACCACATGCAGGAGGCAGGCGCCACTGCCGACATCGAGCTGGCCTACACGCTGGCCGACGGTATGGACTACCTGCGCACGGGCGTGAACGCCGGCATCGACGTGGATGCTTTCGCTCCTCGTCTGTCGTTCTTCTGGGCCATCGGCATGAACCACTTCATGGAAATCGCCAAGATGCGCGCAGGACGTCTGCTTTGGGCAAAGATCGTGAAGAGCTTCGGCGCCAAGAACCCGAAATCGCTGGCATTGCGTACACACAGCCAGACTTCAGGATGGTCGCTCACAGAGCAGGATCCGTTCAACAACGTGGGCCGTACCTGTATCGAGGCCATGGCAGCCGTGCTGGGTCACACCCAGTCGCTCCACACGAACGCGCTCGACGAGGCCATCGCCCTGCCTACGGACTTCTCTGCCCGTATCGCACGTAACACCCAGATCTACATCCAGAACGAGACGAAGGTGTGCAAGCAGATTGACCCTTGGGCCGGTTCTTACTACGTGGAGACACTGACCAACGAGCTGGTACACAAGGCATGGGAGCACATCCAGGAGATTGAGAAGCTGGGCGGAATGGCCAAGGCCATCGAGACCGGTCTGCCGAAGATGCGTATCGAGGAGGCAGCAGCCCGCACTCAGGCCCGTATCGACTCAGGCGTTCAGACCATCGTCGGTACAAACAAATACCGCCTCGACCACGAGGATCCGCTCGACATCCTGGAGGTGGACAACACAGCCGTTCGCAAGCAGCAGGAAGAGTCGCTGAAAGAGCTGCGCGCCAACCGCGACGAAGCCGCCTGCCAGGCAGCGTTGGCCGAGATCACAGAATGTGTGCGTGAGTTCAACGAAGGAAAGAAGAGCAAGAACAACCTGCTGGCACTTGCCGTGAAGGCAGCCGGTCTGCGTTGTACCCTCGGCGAGATTTCCGACGCATGCGAGAAGATTGTAGGACGTTATAAAGCAGTAATCAGAACAATATCAGGCGTGTATTCATCAGAAAGCAAGCAAGACGCAGACTTTGAGAAAGCCTGCGAGCTGACCGAGCAGTTTGCTCAGAAGGAAGGTCGCCGTCCACGTATCATGGTAGCCAAGATGGGTCAGGACGGTCACGACCGCGGTGCGAAAGTAGTAGCCACGGGTTATGCCGACTGCGGATTCGACGTGGACATGGGTCCGCTCTTCCAGACTCCTGCAGAGGCTGCGCGTGAGGCTGTGGAGAACGACGTGAACGTGGTGGGTGCCAGCTCACTGGCAGCAGGCCACAAGACGCTGATTCCTCAGCTCATCGAAGAGCTGAAGAAACTGGGCCGCGAGGACATCCTGGTGATTGCCGGCGGTGTGATCCCTGCTCAGGACTACGACTTCCTCTACAAGGCAGGCGTGGCAGCAATCTTCGGCCCTGGTACTTCCGTGGCAAAGGCAGCTTGCGAAATCATGAACATCCTGCTGGAAGACTGATATTTTTAAGTGAATAGTGTATTTACCCTGCCACATATCGACAACCAATCACATAGATTGTTGTAATAGCAAAAATGTAGCATCGTAATAGCCTTTCCTTATCATTTGAAGTCAATCACTTTTAATGCAAAAATCAAGATTACATACACTAAGCTCAGGGGCGGACTTGAATCCGCCCCTGCTTTTTACGAACCCATTCAGCTATGTGCCGCATCCGCTGTGTCTGGAGGCCGCGCATGAGCTGAGAATGCTTATTGAAGAAAACGAGGAATGGGATGAGGAGCTGAGAAAAGGGAAAATGTTCGGGGTGATGGTGGTCAGAGAGAATGGGAGGAATGAGAATAATGGGGAAAATGGGAATAATGAGAAAAATGGGGAAAATGGGCATGATGAAGCTAAGGGACTATTTTATCTTGCTGCCTTTTCCGGTCAGCTGAACGGAGAGAGCGAGGTAGAGGGCTTTGTTCCACCGATATTCGACGTTGGCAAGTCGGCATATTTCCAGCAGGAGATGCATGAGATTGAGCTGTTGGTCGGTGACAAGGAAGAGCGCCGGCAGAGGTCGGAAGCGTTGCAGGACTGGCTGTTCCAACAATACAAGTGCAGAAACGCACGCGGGGAGGAAAAGAATCTCATCGAGATATTCACAGACTTTTATCGCGGCAAGATGCTGAAGCAGGAGAATTTCGCCCGCAACGCTGCCTCACATCATATCCCGTCGGGAAGCGGAGAGTGCTGTGCGCCAAAACTGCTGCAGTATGCGTATCTGCATGAACTGGAGCCTCTGTGTATGGCAGAGTTCTGGGTGCAGAAATCTTTTGAAGACGAAAAAACAGGAAGACAGGAAGACGAGACGGATGTTGATTCCAATAGAAAGAAGACGGAAAGACGGGAGGAGGATGTTGAACACCATCAGAGAAAAGAACAGCGACTCAGAGAGATTATTACCTCTGAGATAAGGCATGACGGCAGATTTTATCCTGCCTGCCACAAGAAATGCCGACCGATTTTGTCGTTCATGCTGGAAGGTCTTCAAGTCGAGGAAAGCCTGCTTGACCAGCAAGGCATGGAGCTATTGAATCAGGTGAAGCTTGTCTTTGAAGATACGCACATCCTGGTTGTTGACAAGCCCTCGGGTTTGCTGTCTGTGCCCGGGAGAGGTGACTTGAAGTCGGTAGCAGACTGGATTCGGTCGTTCCATCCCCTACCCGACTTCTGGTTTGTCCACCGTCTGGACCAGGACACGAGCGGTCTGCTGGTTATCGCCAAGGACGAAGGGACATACAAGGACCTGCAGCAGCAGTTTATCCGTCACGAGGTGGAGAAGACCTACGAGGCGCTCGTGGATGGCGAGGTCGATGGAGACGAAGGGAAAATTAAGCTGCGAATGCGCCCCGACCCAGATGATCCACCCCGTCAGATTGTGGACATGAACCACGGCAAGCAGGCGGTGACACGCTGGAAGGTGGTAGAGCGGCTTGAGGGTCAGACCCGCGTGGAGCTTTATCCCGATACCGGCAGGACCCACCAGCTGCGGGTGCATTGTGCCCATCCCGAAGGCCTGAACGCCCCGATTCATGGTGACCGTCTGTATGGAACCAGCGAGAATCCCGATTCCAACTTATGCCTCTGCGCCAAACGGATAAGGCTGAAGGTAGGAGGAGAAGAGAGGACGTTTGAGGTGGGAAACGTAGACAACATAAATAAAACAGAACCATGAATAAAGAAGATTATCACAAAAAGAAAAAATATATAGGTGACAAGAAACCTTCCATGCAAAGACGAAGTGATATTAACGACTATACTGACAGAGGTATGTATATGTTCACCCTAGTGATACAAGGCAGACGGCCTCTGTTCGGAGAAGTAATCGGTGACAGCAATGCCCCGGAAGGAAGTGAAAATGCCCCAAGGATAAAATTAACGGAACTGGGTAGATGTGTTAAGGAAGAATGGTGGGCTTGCAGTAGCTATCATCCAGAGATTAAGGTTGTGGCACTTCAAATGATGCCAGATCATCTTCATGGCATCCCATATGTTACAGAACAAATGGAGAAGCCTGTCGGCATGGTCATCCGTGGTTTCAAACAGAGTTGCAACAAGCATTACAGAAGGCTTATAGTTGAAAAAACAGAGGATGCAAGTCTCAAAGTGACACAGCCCGCGTTGGCAACGCGGTGTACGGAACAGCTCCCAACAGAAAAGGCAGATCAGAAAAATAAGCCCTCGTTGGCAACGCGTTGTACGGAACAGCCAGGTTGTTTCGAAAAGGACAATACTGGGAAAGGGGCGGTTTCGTATGCTGCGTTGCCAACGCAGCCAACAATGCAGCAAGAAAAAAAGAATAGAATCAGAAAAGGAGAAGACCGCAGCAATGGATTACTATTTGCACCTCAGTATAACGACAAGATTCTGCATAAAACCGGGCAGCTTGACGCATGGATACATTATCTTAGGGATAATCCACGGCGTTTACTTATCAAACGCCAACACCCAGACTACTTCCGAGTACAATTTAACCTCAAGATAGGGAACCAGACCTATTCCGCCTTAGGAAACCAATTTCTTCTTTCAGTTCCCGACAAGCGACAAGTGCAATGCTCCAGAGCATTAACAGAAACAGAAATACAGCAAGAAGTTTTACAAGCACTTTCTTTTGCGCAACAAGGATCCGTACACATATCCCCAGCAATATCTCCAGGCGAGAAGGCTGTGATGCGGGCACTCATGGACAATCATTTCCCTATCGTATATCTGGAAGAAAACGGTCTTACATCTTACACAAAACCTGGTGGTGAGTTTTTTGAAGCCTGCACACGAGGGCAATTACTTATTCTTGCGCCTTGGGAGCATCACAATGAGAAGATGCTTATCACGCGTGACAAATGTTAGGCTCTTAACAACATGGCAAAGGAATTATGTGAGATTACACATAAATAGACATAGGGAATTTCATTTTTCTTTCAAAATTATTTGTGTTTTCAGAAAAATTCTGTAATTTTACAGATGTACTCATTCTGATGCTGTTTTTCACGACGCAAACAGAGTGAGTACGACATACATAAAAGGCGTTACTAACGCTTTGTTTTCTTGACGCATAGGAATCTGGCAATTCCAAAATCGGCAATCAAAAAACAAAGCAGCGGTGATGCCCATTGTGGATAGTATATAATTGGTATGCTATTTTGATTGACAGCCATTATTGGCTTCCATCAAATATGCTCTAATATATCTATCGGCGTGGGCTTCGGCGTTGCTCGTTTCGGATTGCCGGGCTATGCCAGAGCCTCTATGCGTGGGACGAGTAAATGTTGACTCCCACGCTTTTTTTGTTTGTCAATTTTAAGTCTAATTGCCGTGTATCAGGACATCGTTGACACTTTTGTATCAGGACATCGTTGACACTTTGTATCAGGACATCGTTGACACTTTTGTGTG
>CAMOTI010000157.1 GCA_946625675.1 uncultured Prevotellaceae bacterium
GTCGGAGCAAACTTCTACCGCCGCTCGCCCATGCACAAAGGATACATCAACAAAGAGGGCAATATCGAGAAGACGAACTTCACATTCGCGCCATTCGTGGAGTGGACACAACGGCTGTGGGAAAAAGGACCGACCCTCAACATCAACTACGAGCAGGGTATCATGAACGTCATGGGAAGTACCAACTCATACGGAAAGCAAGAGACGGACATCACATGGAAACTGCCACTCAAAAAACTGAGGACCGTATCACTCAGGCTCGGAGGGGGATGCTACATCTTCAACAACCGAAACCGATTCCTCGATTTCAACAAATTCCGCGACAACAACCTCCAGGACACGTGGAACGACAAATGGACCAGCGACTTCCAGCTCATCGACCGACGATGGTACAACGCCAGCGACTTCTACATACGCAATAACGTCACATACGAGTCGCCACTCATGCTGGTGTCTTGGTTTCCAGTCGTCGGGCGGCATGTCCGAATGGAGCGTGTCTACGTCAGCAACCTCGTCGTCGAGGACTTCCACCCCTACACCGAACTCGGATACGGATTCGCTACGAAAGCATTCTCGTTCGCGGCATACACCTCGTTCATGAACGGAAAATACAACAGCATCGGATGCCGGTTCTCCCTCGAGTTCTACACCAGCCACTATTAACTTTGAGGTTTGAAATTTGAGGTTTGAAGTTTATTCAGCCCATCACCCCCATCCGCACGGCCCTAAAAACTGAAAACTAAAAACTCTCAACTAAAAACATGAAAATTATCATCGCCATCGACTCGTTTAAAGGATGCCTCTCATCCATGGAAGCCAACGAAGCAGCCAAGGCCGGAGTCCTGCAGACATTGCCATCAGCCGAAGTCATCACCATGCCCGTCAGCGACGGAGGAGAGGGATGGCTCGACGCAGTACACCATGCCATTGGAGGGAAGTACCACATGGCAGACGCCGTCGACCCTTTGCTCAGGCCCATACGTGTTCCCTATCTCTTCCACAGAGAGTCGAGAACGGCCTATGTGGAGAGCGCGAAAGTCATAGGAATGGGGCTGCTCGTCGAGCGACACAGGCACAACCCTCGTCACAAGTGGTCGTGCGGAATGGCCGACGTGCTTGTGAAAATCTGGAAAGCACACCCAAGATGCCACATCGTCGTGGGACTGGGAGGCAGCGCCACTTGCGACATGGGAGTCCCCATGATGGAGGACCTCAGCGATTACGACGAGAAACTGCACTTCAAAGACAAGCCACTACCCTCCTTCACCATCGCATACGACGTGGCCAACCCCCTTTGCGGACCAACCGGAGCGGCTCGCATGTTCGCACCGCAGAAAGGGGCAACGCCACAGATGGTGGAAATCTTTGAGCGCAGGGCGGCCATCACGTCAGCCAGATGGAGGCGGATAATGGGAGGCAAGGACTGCTCCAACCTTCCTGGCGCGGGAGCTGCCGGAGGTCTGGGATATGCCTTCATGCAATGGATGGACGCGGACAACGTGCCGGGGATTGATCTGTGGCTCCAGCTCTCGGACTTCGCCAGAAAAGCCGAAGATGCCGACCTTGTCATCACGGGGGAAGGAAGTGCCGACCGTCAGACGCTGCTTGGGAAAGTGCCATTCGGCATCCTGAAGGCAGCAAAAGCAGCTCATAAAGCAGCAAATAACGCTCATGATGAAAAAAAGAAAAAGCCTGCACTCTGGCTGATAGCCGGCAGAGTGCAGGACCAAGAATTACTGACGGAGGCCGGATTCGACTTCGTCAAATCCATCAATCCGCCGAATATCACCTTAGATCAAGCCATGAAAAAAGAAAACGCCATCGCAAACATAAAAAACACCATTCAGCAGCTAATGTAGAGACGCCCCGTGGGGCGTCTTGTAACTTCAGACATCCGCACGGCTCTTTAAACTTTCATCTTTCAACTAAAATCCAAACCGCACCAAAGCACATCACCACTGGGGGCATGGACGTCTCGTCCGTGCCAAACGTCAAGGGCTCGATGTCCGAGACGGTTGAAAATCTCTCTAAGCTCTAAACACTAAACTCTCAACTAATACTAATCCTCATCCTTCTTGAACGGCTTTCCGTCCTTGTCAAAACCCCATTTCGGGGCGTCCTTCCTGTCTTTTCCTTTCTTGTCACGGCGGTTGTCGCGTGGCTTGCCGTCACGGCGCTTTTCACCGTCGCGCTTACCTCCCGGCCTGCCACCGCCGCGTTTGCCGTCCTCACGTCGTTTGGCTACATGCTCCTCGTGGTCGTAGCGGTTCCAGTCCTCCGCCTCATAGTCGGCATGACGGTCGCCCCACTTGAAGCTGTGACGGCTCACATGATGGTCGAAGTCTCCTTCGAACAACGGCTTGAACTCTTCTTTCTTTCCACGGCGGAACGGCTTGTCGTCGCGTTTGCGGTCGCGGTCGGGACGGCTGCGGAAATAATGCTCGTCGTCGCGCGAGCCGCCTTTACGGCTCTCGCCATCATCATCATCGTCCTTCATCTTGTGAGGCTTGAATTTGGCATTACGCCGCAGTTCCTCTTCCGATTTCAAGTCCATACCTTCCTCACGACGCTCACGAAGACTGCCATCAAACACCTGATACTTACGGAACTCGCAAGGGATGGAGCCGTTGTAAAGCGCAATCTTCGTGGAAGGACGGAATCCGATGGCACTGAAGCACTCCTCATGAGAACTGATAATCCAGGCATCGTTTCCTGCGAAATTCTGCTTCAGACGGCTGCCCAGCGTCTTGTAAAGGTCAAGCAGCCCTTCGGGGGTCAGACGCTCTCCGTAAGGGGGATTCGTGATCATCAAAGCCGGACGGTCGGGCTTCTCGAAGTCGTAGATGTCGCCCTGCTCCACCTCCACAATCTTGCTCACACCGGCTGAGCGCACGTTGTCCTGAGCGATGGCTACGGCATTCCGGTTGATGTCATAACCGTAAATTTTATGGTCAAAGTCACGTTCCTGGCTGTCGTCGTTGTAGATACGCTCAAGCAACTCCTCATCGAAGTCTTTCCAACGCTCGAAGCCGAACTCCTCGCGGAAAATACCAGGATAGATGTTCTGAGCTATCAGGGCGGCCTCCACCAAGATCGTGCCACTGCCGCAGAACGGGTCAATCAGGTCGCTGTCGCCGTCCCAGCCGGTCATCAGGATTATGCCGGCGGCCAGGACCTCATTCAAGGGAGCCGGAACCGTGCCCGTGCGGTAGCCACGCTTATGAAGGCTCTCGCCCGAACTGTCCAGAGAGATGCACACCTGGGTCTCGCTGATATGAATATTGATGCGGAAGTCGGGGTTGCTGATGCTCACGTTGGGACGCTCGTCGTACTTCTCACGGAAATAGTCGGCAATGGCGTCCTTCACTCGGTAAGCCACGAACTTGGAATGGCGGAACTTGTCGGAGAACACCACGGAGTCTATCAAGAACGTGTTCTTCACATCCATGATGCTGTCCCAGTCCATCGACTTCACGACATCATAGACCTCATCGGCATCTGTGGCTGTAAACTCCTTGATCGGTTTGAGCACTCTTACGGCCGTACGAAGGCAGAAATTAGCGCGGTAGAGCATCTCCTGGTCACCAGTGAAGCTCACCATCCGGTTGCCTATCTCGATGTTGTTGGCCCCAAGGGCCGTCACTTCCTTTGCCAGCACCTCCTCGAGGCCCTGAAAAGTTTTTGCAATAATCTTAAATTCCAAAATATCTAAATTAAAGTGTAAAATTCTGTCAGCAAAAAATAGCCAAAATTAAAAAATAGCTAAATAAATCGTATTTTGCAATAATCTTAAATTCCGAAATATCTAAATTAGAGTGTAAAAATCTGTCTGCAAGAAAATAGCCAAAATCAAAAAATAGCCAAATAAATCGTAAATAGTAAATAGTAAATAGTAAATCGTAAATCGTAAATAAAATTCATTTTCTCGACGACTTACCCTGCACGACGGAGCAACCTGGAGGCACGTCCTCCGTCACCCAGATGTTGCCGCCTACGACAGCACCGCGACCGATGGTGATGCGGCCGAGGATTGTGGCATTCGAATAGACCACGACGTCGTCTTCCAGAATCGGATGACGGGGTATTCCTTTGATCGGGTTGCCATTCTCGTCGAGAGGGAAGCTCTTCGCGCCGAGAGTTACGCCCTGGTAGAGCTTCACGTTCTTGCCGATGACACAGGTCTCGCCGATTACGACACCTGTACCATGATCGATGGTGAACGACTCGCCGATGGTGGCACCGGGGTGGATGTCGATGCCGGTCTCCGAATGGGCCATCTCTGTGAGGATTCGGGGGATGAGCGGAACGCCTAACAGCAGCAGCTGATGAGCCACACGGTAGTTGGTCAGCACCTTCACCGTAGGGTAGCAGGCGATGATTTCGCCGTTACTCTTTGCTGCCGGGTCGCCGTTGTATGCAGCCACCACATCGGTCGTCAGGATGGCGCGAAGACTGGGCAGGCTGGCGATAAACTGCGACGTGATTTCGTCGGCACGCTGCTGGCACTGCGAGCAATAGTCTTCGTCGTATTCAAGGCTGATGGCTATCTGCTCGCGGAGCAGACGCGACAAGCGGTCTACACGCACACCTATATAATATTTCAGCGTGTCGGCATAGACAGGGGTCTCGCCGTAATGATAGGGGAAGATGATGTCCCTCGTAATGTCTATCACCTCCTTCAGCACATGTTCCGACGGCATACGAAACACGCGGGTATCCTTGTCAAACAGCCGCGACAACGTGTTGATGTCTGCCAACTGGTCCACGGAATGGGTCAGTATCGAATGGTCCATTTTCTTTAGTTTTTTTTAAATTTTTCCTAGCTTGCCTAGTTTCTCTAGTTTTCCTAGTCTGCCTAGTTTCCCTAGTAACTCAGCTCTAAACTCTAAACTCTCATTTAAGAAACTTGTCCATAATCTCCTGGGCCGACTCGTCGCCAAGCTCCTTCGCTTTCTCCAGATTTCTGCGGGCCGACACCTTGTCTCCTTTCTGTATCTGGGCATAGCCCAAAATCCGGTAGGCATCAGGATACTCCTGGCTCAGCGCGATGCACTTCTCCGCGGCAGAGATACACTCGTCCAACTGGTTCACGCGTAGGTGCATGGCGCTTTTCTCCACGAGATAGAGCGGACTTTCGGGGGTCTGCTCCACGGCCTTGGTGATATCGTCGAGGGCCTGCTGATACATACGTCCCTGCAGCTCCAGCTGGCTGCGGTCGTAATAGAATGCGGAACTCACTTGTCCTTTGTTCAGTTCATAGAACGTGTTGTAGTCGGCTACCGCCTTACGGTATTGTCCGGCGGTGGTATAAAGCTTAGCGCGACGCATCACGAACGTGGCAGCATCGGGAGGAAGCGAGTCGGGGAACTGGGCCAGACAGGAGTCCATCATCTCGATCTGCACGTCGATCGTGTCACCTGCCAGCTGATGTTCCATGCTGGCGGCATAATATGTGCCCGGACCTTTGTATTCGCCCGCGTTCATCTCGTCGTAGATGGCAAGCGAGCCGCGGTGGTCACCGCTCGACGACAGCATCTGGGCTTTCAGCAGGATGGTTTCGTAAAGCGTGGCCTTCTTCATCTCTTTCAGTTCGGCCTTAGGCTCCTTATCCACGTCCTCCTTCATCAGCGTCAGCGCCTGCTCCACGTGGTCCAGCGCGATGGGATAGGTCCATTTATCGTAAGCGGGCTCGGGCATATAAAGCAGTTTGGAGTAGATGGTCTTGGCCACACTCGCATGACCCTGGCCCTTGTCGGTCACAAGTCGGAGGTAGGTCTGGAGGTCGCGCTCAGCGTCGTCGAAGCGATGGAGGTCAATGAGAGGGGTGGCTCGACGAAGATAGCCTTCGGCATTCTCCGGGAAGGTCTCGATAAACAGGTTCACCAAGTCCATATACTCGTCGTTGTCGGCACTGCGGGATTTCAAATAGAGATACACGAGGGCCTCCTCGGGAGTCTCAGGTATGCCTTTCTTGATATAAATCTTGTTGAACGCCATCGACTGGCTCCGGTTCTGGAGCGCCTCGAGCGTGAGGTCGCGTCCCATAGCGCCGTCTATCGCGCCGCTCTTTTTGTCAACCGACGAGAGGATGATACCAAGCAGCTCGCCCTTCGTGTTGAACAGGCCGTGGCCTTCCTGCTTGCCGTCAAACTCGGTGGTGATGGTATAGTAGGCATATTTGCCGTCGCCAACCATGTCTTTCTTCTCAATGGCGGCTTTCGGCACCACGTTCACCTTGCCTTTCGTGTAGCCAATGGCAAGAACATCCATGCCGCGGTTGGAAGCAGTGGCAGAGGCGAAAGTCACGGGAGTAGTCTTCTTGTTGGAGATACGGAAACGGACGAGCCCGTAAAGGTCGTCGGCACCGAGGATGCGCTCCACGTCGTATTTGTTGCCGCTGGCATCCACAACCACGCCGCTGTAAGCCTCCTTGAATGTGTTGTAAGTGGAGATGACCGCACCGTCTGTCGAGACAACGAAGCCACAACCTTCATGCAGCTTCTCGCGGTTCTTGTCGTAGGTTATCACAGAAACGATGGACTTCTGTGCTTTCGACAACCATTTTGGGGCCGGAGCCTCCTGGCCATAGACTATCATTGCCACGGCCATCAAGGCAATTGTCATAAATAGCTTTTTCATTATGATGTTTTTTTTGTTTTCAAGTTAAATGTTCCGGATTTTCCGGAATATCCGGGTTCTCCGGTCTTCGAATAGAGCAATTCTTCATTCCTCATTTAAAAACTTCCTCATTTCCTTATTCCCAGCAACGTCCTCGCATTCTGCAATGCCGCATCTGTCAATTCCGACCCGCTGAGCATATGTGCGATTTCCTCCACGCGCTCTTCCTGACTGAGCTCCACGATGTGTGTATGTGTGGCATCATCGTCGTCTTCCTTATACACTTTATAATGGCTACTGCCGAGGGCTGCGATCTGAGGCAGGTGGGTGATGCTGATCACCTGGCGGCCGCCTTCGCCCATGCCCGACATAATCTGGGCCATCTTCTCGGCGATACGGCCGGAGACACCGGTGTCTATCTCGTCGAAGATGATTGTCGGGAGTTTCACAGCACTTGCTATCAGAGATTTCAGCGACAGCATCACGCGGGCAATCTCACCACCGGATGCCACTTTCGACACATCCTGTAGTGCGCCGTTCTTGTTGGCGGAGAACAGGTAAGCCACATGATCGCCGCCCGACGACGTCAGATTGGCGGCATCGTGCGTCAGCTCTATCTGAAAACGGACATTGAGCATGCCTAACTCCTGAAGCAGACTCACCATGCGGGCCTCCACCTCTCGGGAGGCATCGCTGCGGCGCCCGCTCAGTTCCTTGGCCAGCGCTGAAGCCTCTCCATAGGCCTTCTCTTTGGCCTTGCGGAGGGCATTGATATGTTCCTCGCTGTTGTCCACGGCGTCAAGCTTGTCGTAGTAGTCCTGACGGATGGCTATCAGCTCTGCTATGCTGTCCACATTATGTTTGTGCTCGAGAGAATAAATCTGATTCAGTCGCTCCTGCACGGTCTGAAGGCGGATGGGGTTACATTCCACGCTGTCCTTGCCGCTCTCCATCTCGTCGGCGATGTCCTTCAGCTCGATATAGCACGAGTCTATTCGGTCGGTCAAGGCCGACGCACCGGGATATTTGTCGCTGATGGACTGAAGGGACGAAGTGGCGCGCTTGAGCAGGCTCAGCACGTTGTCACTGCCCGCCTCGTCTTCTCCGGCTATCATCGACTGGGCTACATACAGCTCATGACGGATCTCTTCCGCATGCTCCAGCAGCTCGCACTCCTGCTCCAGCTCCTCCTGTTCCGTCTCCGACTCCAGGCGGGCGTCGGCAAGCTGCTCATACTGGAAACGCCAGTAGTCCTCGTCATCGCGGTTGCGCTTCGACGTCGCTATCGCCTCTTCCAAAAGGCGCTCTGCCTCACGATACTGTCTGTAGGACTCACGATAGCGGTCCTGCAACTCGCTGTTGCCGGCGAGAAGGTCGAGCACCTGAATCTGAAAACCTTCCTGGTTGAGCAGTAGGTTCTGATGCTGAGAATGGACATCCAACAGGCGGTCGCCCAAGTCCTTTAGAAGGCCTGCGCTCACTGGCGTGTCGTTGATGAACGCACGGCTCTTGCCGGCACTCGTCAACTCGCGACGGACCACACACTCTACGCCGTCGAAATCCAGGTCGTTGCTGTCAAAAAAGGATTGGATATCGTATTTGCTCACATCAAACACTGCTTCTACCACACAACGCTTCGCGCCGTTCTTGATGCTACGGGTCTCTGCACGCTGACCTTTCAAAAGGCCAATCGCACCCAATATAATGGATTTTCCGGCACCCGTCTCGCCGGTTATCACTGAAAAGCCCCCATGAAGGTCGATATCCAACTGGCTTATCAGCGCATAGTTCTCAATATGTAATGACTTGATCATGTCAAAAAGCAAATACGGCTACAAAGTTAAGCATTTTAAATCAAATAATCAGCATAATTCACGCCTTTTATCTGCTTTTTCACAAATTTTAGGTCATCTCATAAAGACGGACTACTGCCAAACGGCTCTCGACCATACAACATTTCATGCACCTCAGCTTCACCACTTCGACTTTTCTGGCTTCTCACTGTCGAAACATTCCGTATTGTTCCCCTGTTTTCGCAAAAAAATTAGTAACTTTGCAAAAAAATCAAATCATTCATATTTCCACACATGTCTAAACACAGTTTCAAGGACTGGCTCATCGCCACTCGTCCATGGTCTTTTCCGGCAAGCGCAATGCCGGTCATCGTATCCACCGCATGGCTCCATTTCAAAGGACACGAAGTCTCTATCCCCTTAGCCCTGCTTTCGCTCATCACCATCATCACCGTGCATGCGGCGGGAAACGTATGGAGCGACTATTTCGACTTCAAGAAGCATGTCGACCGCGACGACAACTACAGCGTCAAGACGCTCACCAGCGGACAGTTCTCGCCGGCTGAGTTCATGAGGTTCAGCATCTGCCTGCAGGTGGTGGCTGTCATCCTGGGCGTGGCGCTCGTCTGCCTCACAGGCATGCCAACGCTTTATATCGGACTGGCCGGACTGGCTCTCTCGCTGCTCTATCCACCGCTGAAATACAACGCACTGGGAGACGTTGTCATTTTCCTTTGCTATGCGGTTCTGCCCATGCTCGGCATGAGCTATATTCTCACAGGGAATTTCCACTGCAACATACTCTTCGTCGCAGTACCTATCGGGCTCATCACCGACGCCATACTCCACTCAAACAACACGCGCGACATACAAGACGACGCAAAGGCGGGAATCAAGACCTTCGCCATGCTCATCGGAGGGAAAGCCTCAGCATGGATTTTCATCTTCGAGATGATCCTGCCTTTCATTTTCGCTATCGCCATCTCCTTCTTCGGACTGCTTCCGGTCAAGACGGTATGGCTCATCCTGCTCGCCCTGCCCATCGCCCTGAAGAACGCGGCACAGATGCACCGGTTCATCAGTTCCAAGACGCCATCCGACATCCAAGACCTCGATGAGAAAAGCGCAAAACTCCAGATGGCATTCTCCCTGCTACTCTCCATTGCCATGATTATCCCGCTTTAGCACCCTAAACATCTAAAACATATAGAGCGTATAGAGAATCTAGAACATCTAGAATATCTAGAGCATCTAGAACATCTACCCCCCAAAAATAATAATAATAAAACCATGCCCCGTCTCACCCTTTCCATATCCCTTGCCTTCATCCTTTGGACGTTGATGTTCTCCCCCCAGCTCGCTTTCATCAACAAAAACATCAGCTTCTGGTGGATGATGACAGCTGCCGGACTGACATTGAGCACACTGGCCTTTGCCTTTCATGGCAAGCAGCTGAAGCAATCACTGAGCCGCTTCCGACTCACCCATGTCCTGGCTGGCATCCTCATCGCCGCTGTCATTTGGGGAGTGTTCTTCGTAGGCGACAAGCTCTCATCCCTCATGTTCTCATTCGCCCGGCCGCAGGTGGACAGCATCTACGGACTCAAGGCATCCGACCCCCACTGGCTCATTTCCATCCTGCTTCTCTGCATCATCGGGCCGGCGGAGGAAATATTCTGGCGCGGCTACATACAAGACACCCTGTCGCAGCGCCACTCTCCCAATAAAGGGTTCTGGCTCACACTCTTCCTCTACACCGCCGTCCACATCCCGTCACTCAACTTCATGCTCATCATGGCAGCTATGGTGTGCGGACTCATCTGGGGCACACTCTACAGGTTCTACCCCAACCACTTTCCAGCCATCATCTTATCGCATGCCATCTGGGATGCAGCCGTCTTCGTCTGGTTCCCGTTGTAGATACGTACAGACGACAACCCCTACCAACCCAAGATGCATACTCAACTCCAGCCATATTCATCTCACCTAATGCGTACCCATCCATTCGTTTCAAAAAAAACACTTTTAAGGACATAAAAATACAGTTCATTACATTTTTAAGGACACAAAAATGTAATTCACAACACTTTTAAGGACATAAAAATGTAAATATTCCCATTTTTGTAGATTAAATTTGTGCGAATAAAAAAAAAATTATCTTTGCATAAAAATAACGTCAAAATGGAAAGATTCAAAATAGAAGAATTAATCAATTGGAAAAATAATGCCAGCAGAAAGCCATTAATTATTAAAGGCGCTCGACAGGTAGGCAAAACCTGGCTAATGCTTGAATTTGCAAAAAGACACTTCAACAATTATGTCTATGTGAATTTCGAAGAAGACACAATTTTGCAGAATATATTTATCCCTGATTTCGACATTGAAAGAATAAAGACGGCTATTTCCCTTCGCACACACACAGACATCGATGATAATACATTATTGTTGTTTGACGAAATACAGGCTGCACCAAGAGGAATTACATCATTAAAATATTTCTGTGAAAAAGCAAGAAACATTCCCGTCATTGCCGCGGGTTCCCTCTTAGGGATTTCCATGCACTCGCATGATTCCTTCCCTGTTGGAAAAGTGGATTTTATAGAACTCTACCCTATGAGTTTTCACGAGTTCCTTATGGCTATCGGCATGGAAGAATATCTCAACATCTTAAAGAAACAAGAATGGGAAAAAATCACATACATTAAAGACCAACTTATACAAACCCTGAAACTCTACTACTTCGTGGGGGGCATGCCTGAAGTAGTCAGCTCATACGTGGAAAACAAAAACCTAGAAGAAGTAAGGAGAATTCAGAAGAACATTATATTAACTTACGAACACGACTTCTCCAAACACGCACCCGCCAAACAAGTGCCAAGAATTAGAATCGTATGGGAAAACATTGTGGGGCAGTTGGCTAAAGAAAACAAAAAATTCATCTTTGGTGTATTAAAAAAAGGAGCTAGGGCGAAAGAATTTGAACTTGCAATAGAATGGCTGAGGGACGCAGAACTGGTTTACAAGCTAAACCGAGTCAAACTAGGAGAACTACCATTAAGTGCATACGAAGACTTAGCTTGTTTCAAACTGTTCTTGCTCGATGTGGGACTTTTGTCTGCCATGGCCAAAATCAAGCCAGAGACAATCATAAAGGGAAACGAACTGTTTTCCACATACAAAGGGGCGCTTACAGAACAATTCGTTTTTCAGCAAATCAAAGACTTTGCAGACTTCATCTATTATTGGTCTGCAGAGAATTCCATAGGAGAAATTGATTTCCTGATACAACACAACGACATAATCACACCCGTGGAGGTTAAAGCTGAAGAAAACCTCAAAGCGAGAAGCCTGCGTGCGTTTGTCGACAAACATAACAACATGCATGGAATACGTTTCTCTATGTCAGACTTCAGAATCCAAAGTTGGATGACCAACTTTCCTCTCTACGCTATTACAAAAAACATATTCCAGGCAGGTTCTAACAATTAGCTTTAAGCTGTGCTTAGACTATTTTTGAGCAGATTTTCTCGCAATCCCGTAAAAGCATAGCCAGCTACAATTCAAAGGATTAGCAGTTTCCGTCTCAGCCCCATTATCCAGACACACCTTCCATCTTTTTCTTCTAAAATTTGGACGTTTAAACAAAATAAACTATATTTGCATACGCTTTCTAAAACAAACAAGATATGGCTGACATTGAAAGAAAATATCCGCTGTCGAACCAGACTTTCCAAGATGTCATTGAGGAAGGTTACTACTATGTAGACAAAACCGAACTGCTCTACAAACTGGCCAACAACTACAAATATGCTTTTCTAAGCCGCCCGAGAAGATTTGGTAAGTCCATGCTCTGCTCCACGCTAGCCGCCTATTTCCAAGGAAAGAAAAAACTGTTCAGGGGGCTGGCCATAGAGCAAATGGAAACTTCATGGAAAGCATATCCCGTCATCCATATCAGTCTCGCGGAAATCAAGGAAATCAAGACGTCAGAAATACGTAAGCAACTCTACGACATCATCGAGGAACAAGAGGAATTCATGGGGGTCGAAACAAAAGGGAGAACACTCAGCAGCAGGTTCAAGAGCCTTATCATCTCCTGCCACAAGAAATACGGAGAAAAGGTGGTGGTCATTCTCGATGAATACGACGTGCCACTGCTGAACGTGTTACATGACAATAAAAGTCTGGAAAAGGTGAGACAGGTGATGAGAACGTTTTACTCACCGCTAAAAGTATGCGATCCCTACCTCAAGTTCGTGTTTATCACGGGTATCACAAAATTCTCTCAGCTCAGCATTTTCAGCGAGATCAACAACTTGAAGGTAGTCAGCATGCTTCATGAGTTTTCAACCATCTGTGGATTCACGCAGACAGAATTGGAACAGAATTTCCAGGCAGGCATCCAAAGACTGGCGGAAAGCAGGGGACTCACATGGAAGCAGGCACTGGAACTCTTACGTCAAAACTATGACGGATACCATTTCTCTGCAAACGCACAGGGAGTGTACAACCCTTATAGCATTGTTAATGCGCTTTCCGACGGAGAAGTGAAAAACCACTGGTTCGCCACTGGCACACCCACATTCCTCGTCAACATGCTCAAGAAATTCAACACCAACATCTCCGATGTGGAAAACACTGACGCATCAAGCGAAGAATTTGACGCACCTACCGAGGACATGCACTCTGTTCTTCCGATATTTTATCAGAGCGGATACCTCACCATCAAGGGATACGACCCGGAATTTAGCATTTACTCCTTAGGATATCCTAATAAGGAAGTAAAGACCGGGATGATGAAAGCACTTTATCCCTTTTTTGTTACACCCAACACTGACGGAAGGGCTGACGTGTTGCGAAGCATTTGCAAGGGGTTCATGCTGCACGATCTCAACCTGTCATTCGACATATTGTATGCATATCTGGAAAGCATACCATATCAAGACAGCCATTTCGACGAGAGCCACTGGACCCAGATGCTCTATGTCGTATTTTCGCTCCTCGGAATGCATGTCGAGTCGCAGGTGAGAACAGCAAAAGGCAGAATCGACATCATCATCAAGACAAAGAATGACATATACGTCATGGAGGTGAAATTGGATCGGCCGGCCCGAGAGGCTCTCGAACAAATCGACAAGAAAGAATACCTCATACCCTACACGCTTGACGGCAGAAAACTCACTAAAATCGGAATCTCATTCTCAACCGAACAGCACAACATAGCCGAATGGGTTGTTTGAATAATAAAACTGCATTTCCAGCGACTACATAGTTGTTTTGCTAAATAATAGTGAATTAGTTATCACAACGGCATTCATTGTGATTTTTTCATCACCATTATAAAAAAAACATTATTTTCTGTTTTTTTGAGAACTATTTTGCCAGCTTATTAATTCTCTAAAACGTACCCTTGTCATTGTCGCGGTTATGTAGTTTTCGGTTGATATTGAGTTTCTTACCCGTCGAAAAATTATATGAGAAACCTATCACAAACATTGATCGGTTGTCATCAATATGCGTCTTATAAGAAGTCTGAAGAATGCTGGCAGGAAGGCTGTATCCGGAATAGCGTGAACGAGTGAAAAGCCAATAATCAGCAGCGTAGATACGCAAGCCTTTTTTCTGCCAGTACACCTGCAAGTGCGAGGCATTCTCGCCGGCATCCAGCACAGGGCCATTAAGCCGTTTGGAAACCACACTGCCCTGATACATTGCGCCCCAGCATCCTTTTTGGTACTGGACACCAAAATAAAGAGGTGCCCATACGTGATGGTAACGTCCGACAACTGGGCTGCTGATGGTCTGACGATAGACATAGCCTTGAAGCATGACAGACAGCTCTTTGCTCTTGAATGGCGAGAAGGTGAACTGATAAGACCCCCCAAAATCGGAAGAGAAGCGGGCATTTTCACTTTTTCTCACAACATACTGCCTGCCCATCATCTCCTGCTGGGTGAAATATTGGCTGTAAGGACGGTCGGCATAACGATAGTCCAATGTAAGACGGGTGGTGAGCCACCCCAAGTTCCAACGGCACACAAACTGCGTCTGATAAATGTTGTTGCTTCTTAGGTAAGGATTGCCTACACTCATCACACCGGGAATCACCATCTGTGCATTATTACTAAGAAGTGAAATCGAAGGCACGTTTGTTCCGGAAGATGTGACAAACTGAAGCCCCAGCTGCTGGGAAACGTTATAAGACAAAACCAGTTTTGGTGTGAAGTACCAACGGGAGTCGTGCGTGTCGTCATTCTTATGTGCCACATAAGTGGCTCCGGTGCCTATCCGGTACATCAGGCGCTTCAACTTTCCACTATATTCCGCATAGAGATAATTTTGATAGCTGGCAGAGGTGTAGTCATAGTCATTATAGTTGGACAGCACATTGCTGATGGTGGCTTGTGAGCGACCAAACGAGCCACGGTAGCCCAGATTGAGACGACTGCCGCTTTCCCAGTTCTTGCCATAGGAAATCTCACCGATAAACGAATACTTGTCATTAATCTGCCGAACGGCATCGGAAAGCAGGACACCACCATCTTCAAGGCTCGATTGCTCATTCGTAGAGCTTACCTTGTTATGATAGTAGGTTCCCACCAAGTCCACCTCAAGTTCTTGGTCATGGGGAAGACTCTTCTGAAGATAGGCGTTCAACACTGGGCCAAAGGACTTGGCTCGCTTCATTGATGAGGCTGTTCCATCTGTAACGCTCCTTTCTGTACTGATACGGATATCACCTACACCATTTGAATGGTCACGGTCAAAATTCGGCTGAGCAACAACCTGAAAGGTCACGTCGTCATCCTTGCTGTAGGTATACTTCAGGGTCGGGGTATTTACTGTATAGCCGAATTTGTCGCGGATGACAGACCGATAATGGTTTGCCTCACCATCCAGGATATAGTCGTATTGACGATTTGAGATGCGTTTGTCGTAGTCACGTAAACTGAAACCATAGGAGAATGACAACTGATGATTGCCAGAGATCATGTTCAGATAGGCTTCCTCATCGCTGAAACCTGTAGTGAACGCACTTTGGGCATCAATACCCCCACCGACACCCGTGTCCAGTTTACGCGTGATTACATTCAACACGGTACCAGCGTCGGCATAACGGGCTGGGGGTATATTATAATATTCCACGCGGACTACCTTCTCGGAAGGGATTCCCTTCAAGTCTATATCGGAAGAACGTACACCGTTCAGAAGGATAAGCACATTTCCGCCGTCCATTCGCTCAAGTTTTCTGCTGACGGGATTGGTTCGCAAGTCTTCTACCTTCTCCAGCAAATCATGCGCATGACGAGAACTGCGAACTTGCTCATCCGAGAACGTATGAACGGTTTTGTCTACATGGTTCATGATATGAGTGCCGTTCACCTTCACGCCTTTGATCATGTATTCTGCCGGTTCCATACTGATGATGCCAATATCGCCGGCTGAGCATGGTCGGTAAACGGTTTTGTAGCCAACATACGAGCACCTGACAAGCACGGTGTCACACATAACGCTTGCACCAAAAGGGACGGAGAAATAGCCGCTTGCATTGCTGACACCACCAGCTAAGACTGTTGAGTCCGAAGGAGAGAGTAAGGCAATATTGGCGAACGCCACGGCTTGATCTTGCTCGTCATGAACGATGCCGGTCAGATGACGGTCGGTCTTGCAGAGAGGCTCGACGAAGATTTTCTTGTCGGATGGATCACTTGAGTCAAGTTGTGTCCGTATGGGATAAAAACCGATTATCTGCTCCAGGGCATCTGGAATGGACTTACGGACAACGGAGGTGCTTATGTGGTAACTTTCAAGCTCATTGTATATGAACATGATCGTGTACTCATCCTGCTGATCATTGAGATGAAGGAGAACGTCTGAAAGAGGAACGTCATCATAGATGTGGGTGATTTGTTGAGAATGGGCTGTCTTGCCTGTCATGCACAACAGAATTATAAGAAATAATCTTTTCATCGTTTCTGTCTTCTTTTTATTTCACAACGATTTTGTTGGGCTCAAGTTCGATTTCTATAGCATCAAACTGGTTGAGGTTCTCCACAACATTTTCCAAACTTTGTGTCTGGTTCCACACAAAATAAAAACGAAGACGGCGTGCCGAGTCGTTCTTGAATACAACCTCCGCGTGATAATATATGCCTATATCTGACAGGATTTTCTCCAAACCCACATTTTCATACACTTGTTTGCCGTTGGGGGCTACATGGTCTGCCCCAACCTCATCACCTTCAAGAGGTGCAAGAACGGCTATTGAGTCCGAATCCGCTATCTGGGCTGTCTGGCTCTCAGCCTCAGGCATTATTGTGTCTGCCGGATTGGGCAACGCTTTTCCAGCATCTCGAGGAGCAACCGTATTCAAAGTCAATATGTCCTGACTATTAGGCTTGGTTTGTCCTTGCTGAAAAAAACGTACGATGCGAATACCCGCGAAAGCAATGCCGACAGCAAACAGAATACCGGCAAACACTGCAGCCACCTTCGAAAATGACGAACGTAACGAAAAAAATGAATGGAAACGGCGCTTTGGAGATGGATTCTCTGGCAAAGCTATTGGTTTGGAGTCTAATTTCTTTTGTTCAAAACAACGCCATGCCGACTCCGGATCGACCTCTTGCCGAATATGACGATGGTGATAGCCACGTTTGACTGAGGCCATCATCTCATAGGCCTTGCGAATCTCATCATCACGAGTGATGAATGACTGGATTTCCTGTTCGGAATAGTCCTCTGGATTGTCAAGCATTTCCAAAAGACGGATGATTTTGCGATTTGATTCCATAATATCTGCGGTGTTTAGGAACGGTAATGGTTTTGGAGCGTTTGAATTGCCTGGCTCAAGTACTTATATACTGTCTTCAGGTTCATATCCAGTTCTGAGGCAATTTCTTTCAATTTCATACCCTCTTCGAAGCGGAGGCGAAAAATGCTGAGGTGCGGTTCTGCAAGACAGCGGTCGGCCAAGTCACAAACATTTTCATAGTTCAACTGGACATCTGCTGCGTACCGTTCACCAACCAGAGTTTCAGAACAATACAAGTCCTGTAACTGCTCTCTTACCGATTTTTGTCGGATGCGGTTCATGCAACCGTTATGAACCGACCGCAAAAGGTAAGATCTCATCTTGTCTGGAGAAACTTCAACCGTCGACTCCATCAACCTGAGAAACACGTCCTCAACAACGTCCTCGGCTTCCTCGTCATCATACAGTAATGTCCTGGCGAGATGATTCATCTCGCTATAATACTGAATAAAAAGCTGTTTGAGTGTCGCCTTGTCTGTCATCGTTTCTGTATTACAACCTCACTTCGCATGGTAATGAAGCGCCATGCTTTTACCTTATAGACACTTTGGAATCCCTTTTTTCTACAAAAACGTAATATTTATTTTCTTTGTTGCTTTTTCAACAAAAAAAACTTCTTTTTAGTAAGATAAAAAAAATGTAGCCCCGGCACTGAAAAAACGTCAGGGCTTCATAGTTTCCTGTTTCCTCGAAACCACAAAGCCCCATTGCGTTATTTATTTTGCGTCACTTTTACAAGACAAACAAATTTTCACGTTTGACTAGTATTTTACTTCCTCTTCTTCATTCCTTGGATGTCAATTCGAAATAGCAAAGGGAGCGTTCGGTGGTGTAATACACCATGTTGCCGTATTTCCACACCTGGCAGGCTCCCTTGGTCAGACGAATCTGGCGGTCAACGTCGGAACGTCCCAACATCCAAATTTCAAGAGAGTTCTTGTCACGGTTACGGCAAACGTAACGGTAACACTCATCTTCCTGAAGCTGGTAATAGACTTTCTCTCGAGGATAAAAGGCCACCTCATTCAACCGCTGGTCCACCACAACGACATTTCCATTATTCAACTTCACGGGCAACTGCTTCCAGTCACACCATACCGGTTCCAAACGACGGGTACTGTCATTCTTTACGTAGATTGTGTCACGGACAGCCTCGGTTATAAGGCCTTTCTTCGTGTCCCACTCAGACATGTTAATCTCGCTGTCATTGATGTCTCGTTGGAAAACCAGACCGTCATCCTGCAAATACCAAGCCTCCCAAGGAGTGATCATAGCGTCGTTTAGCATTTCGTTCTTTACGGTCAGGGGTTTAAAAAAGAAAGGTTCACCGGTATGTGAATTCAATGAGGCAATAAAAGGGCGGCTGTCCTTCACTGTCTCGCCTGTGCCGCGAACTCCAAACCCCATGTTCAGCATATATATCGTGCCATGCTGACCGAACAGAAAACTTTTAGATGCGCGCTCCGACGGATACTTATACTCCCAAAGTTGATGGAGGTCTTTATCAAAAGCACGTAGACTGTTACGGTCGGAGATGTAATAGCAGGAATCCTGCTCCAGAATGTTGGAACAAAGATGGTTGACTACGGAGTCATCGTATCTCATCACATCATAGCCAATACTGAAGCCGCCTTGAGGGAAAAGGACAAACGACATCGCACCAAACAGAAATCCCGTCATAAAAGAGTCTGCGAAATGAGCCAGTTTCACGCTGCCTTTCGTATAGCCGGTCATGGCAACATGGGTCGTAATCTGCCCCGTAAGCAAGTCAATCAGGCAGATGTCGTCTGCTACAATGAGCAGACGATTGCCTGGCAGTTCCATCACTTCATCCCAGCCCCAACTGTGGTCGATGTTCACCTTGCCCTGCCACCGCTCACTACCGTCACTCAAACGGTGACACATCAGCTTATGGTCTGAACCACCTTTATAACCCAATATCAAATCGAGGGAGTCGTCCATATAGACAGGACGGATTTTCAACTCCCTACGGTAAATACCACTACCGAAGTCAAGTACCTCGACTTTATCCCCCACATTGGCAAACACACCATATTTCGTAGGGATAGCTGTTTTGGCCGTGCCTTTCACTTCATGTGTCCACAACACACGGTTCATTTTCATGTCAAAAAGCGATATCTGTGATTTGCCAGAACTGAATGTGCCAGCACCCACATTCCTGGTCACGATACTGGCATAACGATCGTCGGAAGAGAAACCCACATTCGAGATGCCAGTCTCAAACAGTTCTTCAACTCCCTTGTATTGACGACCGCTCAAGTCACGTGCCAAAGTCACATCTTTCGTCTGACCACACACATCGCATAGCGACATAAAAAACAGCAGTGCCAAGTATAAGATTTTATCTTTCATAGTCTGTTCTGCATTAGCTAAAATAAGCTCAATTTATAAAAAATAGTATGCAAATTTACAATTATACTACCATAACTCCACCCCTTCCAATAGAAATCCAACGTTTTTTAAGATTATTTATACTTTAGTCTCATCATTGAACTCTTTGGTTGTCACTGCCTGTTGAGTGCCACCTATCGGGGAAGTAATAATTAGATTTGGTAGATTTGGTTCGATTTGTACGATTTCCCGACGAATGCGACTTCTCTTGAGGGATTCGCCAACTACGATAGAATAAAAAGAATCACCTCATGCGGAAGCCACAAACATCCCCCGCACAACCATAGCTGTGCGGGGGATGGAACTTTTCGACTGTCTGCGTTTACTCGCCGGCAGCTATGATATTGATTACGGCCACGATGTCGGAGATATCCACGTTGTCGTCCTCGTTCACGTCGGCATCCTCGTACGTGGCTGTGCCGGCTATCTGGTTGATGATGGCAACGATGTCACTGATATCCACGCTTCCGTCGCGGTTCACATCACCTTTCAGCTTCACCACCGTTGACTTCACACGCAGCTTGCCGTCGGTCAGCAGTGTCGAGATGTCCCACTCCTGGGTCTCCGACGGACGCTCCGGGATGATGGTCTTGATGCCAGTGCCCGACACGGTGCCGAGCGATGAGAAGAGAGTGAAGACCGCGTCGTCGGGCAGAGGTGCCGTCACCTTGTCCATGTTCAGCTCCAGCGTGGCGTTGCTCACCGTGAAGCTTCCGGTCACGGCCATGCGGTTATTGCGCAAAGCCGTCCCGTCGTAGTAGAGCGGGAAGGCGATGATGCCGCCGCTGCTCACCGTCGCGCCTCCTTTCAGGTTCAGACGGTAAGAGGTGCCTATCAGCGTGTCGCCGGCCAGGATGGTTCCGCCGTTGTTCACGTTCACCTTCGAGCTGATGCTGCCCTTGCCCATTAAGGTGGCACCGTCACGAACATAATAGGTGCCGCCAGTGGCATGCGTGCCGTTCACAATCAGGCGGCCACCCTCCACGTAAGTGGCTCCGCTATATACGTTCGTTCCCGTCAGACGCCAGTCGCCGCTGCCTTCCTTGTATATCGTGGTCGTTCCGTTATACTTGGAGTTGGTCGAAACCGCACAGTCGTCAATCACGCCCGCAAACGTCTCGTCGGTGTTTGCGCCGCCGATGCGCCAGGTCATCTTATGGCCGGCGGTCTGCTTGCTGCTTCCTGACAGGCTTGTTCCCGACACGCCGCTCAGACCACCGATATGCAGGTCGCCATTGGTCTCCCAGTAGGCCATGCGGATAGTGCCTTTCAGCTCTACCACTCCATTAGGAATGCCCTTGTTCTGAAGCAGGAAGACGGCATCCTTGCTCGTTCCGTTAGCTATGAGACGGCCGTAGAAGTTGGTGAAGTCGCCCTGGAAATATTCCCTCGACCAGTTGGTCTGGTACTCGATGGTGCCGTTGCCGGAGAACGGACTCTTGATATAGCAGTTGCGATGGGGCTGGAAGCCGCTTGTAGTGCCTTCCTCTGCCTCTATCGGGAAGTAGTAGGTGCAGTAGTTGTCGTTGGCGTCGTTCGTCACGAGCGTGCCGCCGGCAAGCACCAGCTTCGACGACACGTCCTGGCCCTCGCCCAGATAGACTTTCTTGTCCTCGATATTGCGGAGATAAGCCAGCTTCAGCGTGCCGCTCCGCAGGATGGTGGCCCCGTCGTAAGCGAAGAATGCTGGGGATGAAGGCTGGACTGTGCCATTGCCGCCAAGGATAAGGTCGCCGCTTCCTTCCACCTTGCCGTTCATCGTCACCGTGGCTGCCTTGGCCTTCACGTTGAATGCGGTGCTGGCATACATGTTGGCACTGCGGTTTGTGGAAGTCGACGCACCGGTGTATTCCCATGTGCCGCCATCCCAGATCCAGTTCTGTCCGAACTCGGAGGATGCTCCAATCGCACTGTTGACGTCGCCGTCCTTCAGCGTGTTGAATGAGAAGGTGCCGCCATGCAGGACGGTCGCACCTTTATAGCTGTTCGTGGTGGTGACGGTGAGCTTGCCGTCGCCGGCCTTGTTCAACGACCCTTCGCCCGAGATGCCTCCGGTTCCGGAGAGGGTGATGTCGCCGTCGGTATTGACCACGGTGGCGAGAGGTGTGACTGTGGTCTCGACATCCACCTTGATGGTGTCGCCACTATCGAACAGCACATTCGAGCCGTCCTTGAACACCTGGTCATTCTCTTTCCAGTTGGTGGCCTCCAGGTTCCACGCTCCGTCTGTCACGGCCCATGTGTAGTCGGGACTGTAGTTGGCGATGTCCACCATCTCCACCTGCTTCGGCTGGGTCTTCACGGTGACAGCGCCGGTATAGTCGGAGTAGGTCTCACCCTTGTAGGCGCGCATACGGACCTGATAAGCGGCTCCAGGCTCGAGTCCCTCGACGTTGTAGCTTTCCGTGTCTGCATCAATCTTGGCTACCTCCACCCATTCGCCGTCTTTCTCCATCTCCAGGGAGAAGCCGTCCTCGCCTTCCGTGAAGTCATACCATTGCAGGCTCACGCTGTGGTCGGTGGACGACGCGTACGACAGCTGCTGGGGCACGCGCAGATAGAGCACGCGGTTCGCCTTGCTCAGCCCGTTGATATAGTTCTCGATATTGGCATAGCCGTTATCGGCGATGCTCATCGCGTCGTTCTTTCCGGGATCCGTGCCGTTGGCGCTCTCCCATTCGTCGGGCATGCCGTCGCCGTCGGTGTCGGCAGGCTTGTCGAACGACTTGAGCCCCCAGGCGGTGGGTGCTCCTATCGAGAGCTGCGACTCGGAGGAGATGATGGCGCCTTCCTTGCCGAACGACTGGCATTGATGCACCATCAGGCAGTCGGCCAGGTCGCGGTAAGGAAGCGACGCACCGACGTCGGGCAGCAGCGAGTCAATCAACTGCGTCGCGCTCCAGGTTGGCAGTTCCGGGTAGTTATAGGGCTTGGAAGCGAACGTAGGGCCGCCGCCATATTCGCTCTTGGGTATCTCATAGGCGTTGAACTTTCCGTCGGCGTTGCGGTCCTGCCAGTTGTCGTTGGCATAGATGCTGAAGTCGCTGTTGCCGCTCGTGATGGCGTTGCCACCGCCGGCAGGGCCGTTGATGAACAGGTTGTTCGTCACGTTCACCCACGACTTGCCCGAGGAGTCACCGCCCATCAGGTAGCAACCGTCCTTCCAGTTGTAGACGATGCAGTTCACGTACTGGCTCGTACCCTTCACCTTGTTGTTACGGGTGCTGTTGTCGCAGTAGAAGTTGCGGTACAGCGTGATGGAGTCGCTCTGGATCAGACCGCCGGCCGAGTGCGTCAGAAGTCCCTGGCCAATCACGCAGTTCGACAGCGTGATATGGGTCGGTGCCGTCCCTTTGCTGTCCCAGTTGATGGAGAAGGTCTCGTCAAGTCCCCACGCAAACGAGCAGTGGTCGAAAATCATGTTCGTGCCGTTGGCCACGCCGGCGCAGTCTTTGCCAGAGGTGCCGCCCTTGCCCATGCGGAACTTCATATACCGCACGATGAGGTTGTTAGCGGAGGAGAACGTCACGCCGTCGCCATACACCACCACGCCCTCGCCGGGTGCGGTCTGTCCGGCTACGTAGAGGTTGGATGCGAAACTCATGCGCGACGTGATATTGATCACGCCGCTCACGTCGAACACGACGATTCGGTTGGGCTGGCTCACCGCCTCACGCAAGGAACCGCTGCCGCTGTCCTTCAGGTTGGTCACGTGATACACGCTGCCGTAACGGCCGCCAACGGCATATCGCCCCCACCCCACGGCACCGGGGAATGCCAGCTGCTTCTGCTGGCCGGCAGCCGGCAACAACGAAGCCAGCAGCAATGCTGATGTCAGTAGTATTTTTTTCATATTGTCAGTTTTTTGTTTAGCAAGTTTTCCGGGCTTTCCGGATTTTCCGGGATATCCGGGTTTTCCGAACTTTCCGGAATCTCCGGTTAGTTCAATCATTCATATATCGGAGTCCGGTTGGGTATGTCCGGAGTCGGTTCCGTGATGTCCTTTCCGATTTCGTTGACCTTCAGGTTGTCGAAATAAGGGGTGCTGGCCTTACCATCTTCCACGTCGGCCAACAGGCCGGCCATACCGTGATGATAGAGGAAGTCCTCCGCTTTCAGCACCTGGACACCGTCAACAAAACCGATAATCTCAGTCCCTTTGAACTGCAGTTTCAAGGTATGCCATTCGTTGGAATGGATGTTCTGAAGCGCGGTCTCGCCCAGGATTTTCTCGCCGCCCTCACTGTCGTCGTTCAGGGCCTTGAGCGTGGCCTGCTGCTCGGCGTCGCCCTCCACCTTCTTCTTGTCCACCTTGCCACGGACCACCACAAGGCGGCAGGTGCCTTTGTCGTCCAGGCGCAGATAATACCCCTTCGGGATAAATCCCCAGCCGAAGCCGAAGTGGTTCAGACGGCCCATCACCGCTGCTGCGTCTCCCTCGTTGAGCAGCACGTCGGCGCTCACCTCGTAGTCGCTCCACTCGTCGTCGCCGATGATGGTGTAATGTTTCCAGTCGGGAGCCCAGCTGATGGTCGGACGGGGCACCACCTGACGAACACAGTAGCCATGACGGAGCGGAGCGGAGACGATTTCAAACGCACCGGCGATGTCGGCGAAGTAATGGGGAAGGTAGCCCCACTGCTCAGGACTGCTGTACTGGTCGAAGTTGTCAAAATAAGGGAACGGGAACGGCTCTGAGGGCGGAACGGCATGGACGGCCTTCTTCTGACCGCGGGTGGTGGACAACGAATAGACGGCATTGGTGTCTACGTCCAGCGTAAACTGCTTCCCGTCGGTCTTGATGTCGTCCAGGCGGACGAACTGATCCTCCGCATCGCTCTTCCATACGCACAAATCCTCCTTCGAGAGCCCTTTGAGTTTGAACGACAACGTCTGCGGCTGTTTCGCCCCCTTGGTCTCGATAATGATGGAATAGTCGTCGGCATCCGGCGCTTTCAGCGTCACCATGGAGCCGCCGCCCTGGAGCAGCTGGCATCCGCTGGGCATATATTTCCACCCGATCTTGGTGAACTGGCCATAGTGGGCATAGCCCCACAGGTTCTCGCGGACGCGGTAATGACCGCTCCAAGGCTCGTAGGCCAAAACCATCGGAGGGTCTTCGGCATAGGGCTCGGTGGGATACAGAGCGGCGATATCGTACCAGTTGACAATCTTGGTCACACCGGAGTTGATGTAGTTCTTATTGAAGCACTCCACGATACCGATCAGGCAGTCATAGCCTTTCAGATACACGTGGTCCTCGGTGTTCCAGATCGGCTTGCCGTACTTCTCTGCGATTTTCTGGTTCTCTTCCGACACGGGGTCAACCTCGTTGAACACGTGGCCACCGATGATGTCGACAGAGATACGCAGGGCCTCGTCAGTCTCCATGTCCTTCACGAAGTTGAGCTTTCCTTTATACCAGTTGTCGAACGCATGAATCTTCACATACTCAAAGCCGTTGTCGTCGAAGGTCTTGCGCATCATCTTCGCAAACTCGTAGCTGTCGCCTTTTTCGTTGCGGCAGCCCATGGCGTCCATCTTCAGGCCATAGTTGCTGTAAAGCCCGCGAAGCCACGACACATAGTAGTCTGCAGCGTCCTGACTCCAGAAATTGCCGTCGCCCACCCATCCGGGAGCGCTCCAGGCTGCTCCGTCGAGCGACAGCTCAGGATTACGTTTCTTGGCTTCCTGCATCACCCACCACGTGTAGCCGCGCTGGTAATTCAGGTCGTCGCGGGTATGCATGTGGGAGGGCATCGAACCCTGGGTGGAGTTGCCGTCGCCGGGCACCTCCACGAGCAGCGTGCTCACCGAAGCGCCGTGCATCGGCTTATATACCAGGTCCAGAATCTCGCTGCGCTGCGGCTCTGGGTAGTCCTTCAGCAGGGCCGACGTGCCGCCACCGCCGTTCACGATGCCGATGCCGTCGAAACGTTTGCCGGCTTTCTTGCCGTTCAGTTCAAAATGCTGTACACTCTCCGTCTGCGCCGTCAGCGACAACACAGAAAACAAAATCAGGGTTAATGTAGTTAGTTTTCGTCTCATTATGATTATGTTAATTATGTTTGCTTCATCCCTGTGCAGACTTAAGCCTGTAGAAATGCGTCATAGTGCGTCTTGCAACGATATCCATAGCCAAAGTAAATACACTATTCACTTCGTAGAATCTTGTCACGATTACCTTCGGTGAATCTCCTACGCCTCAACAATGCTCAAGCAAGCTTGGCATTGTATTCGGCTTAAACGGAGATTTCGGCAAAGTTCAAACAAGTTTGACTTTGCGCTCGCTGCTCCAAGATTTCACTTTTCACTTAAAAATCCTCTTCCTGCTCCATCGCCCACAGTGCGTAGGCGGTCTCATTGCCTTCTTCGAGCACCTCAATTTCCACATCGCCGCTCCGCCCTTTCGACGGGCCGTCGGGAGCGGGTTTGCCACTGCCCGGACCTGAGTCCACCAGCAGGGCATGGCTGAACGTTATGACTGATTCTACACTTGGCTTTATATATTTCGTTTTCATAAATTTTCTTTTTTCTGTTTTTTCCTTATATCTCCAACAGACAAATCCTTTGCAATAAGCATTCACTGAAAAGATTCCCATTGCCCGTCGTGTGGCTCGCGATAGCATCACGGGCCATCAAAGCCTCCGCAACGGCAAGAGTAAATACACTTTTCACTATTCACTCTTCACTTTTCACTTAACAAGCACCTTCTTTCCGTTATGGATATACACGCCACGGCCTGGACGGCTCACACGTTGTCCCTGCAGGTTATACCAGCCGTTGTCCATGCTTCCGCCATCTACAGATGTACGTGCCAGCGGAGTACAGATGCCTGTGGCCTGACCGCCACCGTCTCCGATGACGATGCTGACCACGCCGGCGCCTCTGATCACATTGCCCCTGTTCTCAAAATAGGCAGAGAACGGATCAACGACCTCTCCGTCGCTGCTCACACGGACGAAGGCGTTACCGTCAGCGTTCAGCACGTATCCGTTGGTGATGACAGCGGGCGTGTACGTTCCTTTCATGCTCAGCTGCTGGCCAGTGATGCTGCATTTCGCGTCGGTGCTGAACTCCGTGATGTCACCGCTGAAAACGAGCTCCTTACCGTCAAGATTCCAGTTGTCACCGTAGGACTCGTCGGGAACAGCGATAAGATATGGAATATTGGCCTTGAGCTCGCTCCCGGCGACATAGTCGAAGTGGGCCTTGCCGCCCTCTTCATACAGGAACTGGTAGAGCCAGAAGTTCTTGCCGGTGTCACTGGCGCTTTTAAACCAGTCGACGGGCTCTCCCTCACAGCTGACCTGAGTGGCTTCAAACGGAAGTACCAGCGTGCTCCAGCCGTCTTTGCTGTCTTCCTTGCTTCCTTCGAACGAAGCGGTATAGCTCACGGCGTCGGAGACGAAGTCCCACAGGATATAGAAAGGATAGTTCTGATAGAGATGGATGACGTCGGCCGACGTACCCTTCACCACGTTCTGGCTGGATAGGCTCGACGGCACCGTCTGCCTGTCATCGAAGTAATAGATGCAGTTCGGATTGCTATTGGCAACCACATCCACTCCGGTAAGATCACTTAGATAGCTGAAATCCACAGCACCAACATATGCTGGAATTTTGATGACGCTTTCCTTGGCTACATAGATGGACTCCCCGTCAGCATCGTAACATAGCACACCGTCCGCCACGAAGAAAACAAAGCTGCCTAGCAGATTGTCATCTGAAGGGGTGCCGTTATATACTTCGTATGCGTATTCTGTGCCAGGCGCAAATCCTGATTTGTTAATAGAGAAACGGCTCTGTCTGCCGGCTGCTATAGAGTAGCTATAGTAAGAATACCTTGTGTCACCCTTCATCTTTATACAGAACGGTCCACTGAGGGTTGCGTCGGTCTGGTTATTAATAGTGAACGTTCCTGTAAGACTGCCGGAGGTGATGTAGTTCTTTCCGTCTGACTCAAACATGTTATCAACGTCAAACGTAAGGAACACGCCTGTTTCGGGTTCTGCTGAAGCTAAGGATATCACAGTGGCCGTCCCAAGCAGTTTGCTGCACACGTCTCCGCTGATTTCCCAGAAGTAAAGCGTGTGTTCTCCAACACTCGTCGGGGTGAAATAGAAATAGGCGGTGCCGGGTCCGTTGGCATAGGTATAGACGCCGGCAATGGTGCTTTCCAGATTGCTTGCCACGGACTCATAATCATAGTTTTTCAGGTCACCAGAATAGTCGGCCACCATCACCACCATCCCGTTGTATTCCTCATCGGTGTTGTTCTGGAACGTGGCTTTCACTTCCTGGAATGTACCGGTATAACCCGTCCCGGTGAACGCTGCACCGGTCACGCTGAGATCGCATTCCTTCGGATAGACCTCCACGCTGGCGACCGCGCCGTTCTCGATGGTCACCACGGCATAGTTTCTCTTGTAGCCATTTGCCGGTCCCCACTGGCTCAGGTCGTTGCTCGCAGTGGTACTCTGCACACCAGTGACGGTGTAGGTGCCGTCAGAAAGTTCGGCTGCCAGCTGGTTGTGCGGGATGCTGGGTGAATAGTAATAGCCGCTTTGAAGTCCGGAAGCATTGGTGATGCGGTAAATCCAGGACACCTTACCCTCGCTGTTCACCACGCCGAAGCTGTAGTATATCGTTCCGAGCGTCTGCGTCGTGTTGTTCGACATGTTCATGGAAAGATTGTTTCCACCGTCGGCCACATTGCTGACGGTCAGCCCGTCGGTGCCGGATATCGGCTCTGTCGCCTCGGGCTGAAGGCCGATCAGCGCGTCCTGCATGAAGGAATAGCCGTCCTCCGTGCTGCTCGCACCGGCTCCGTCGTTACTCTCGGAATTGAGCACGGAGAGGGAGAAATAGCCGTTGTACGTTCCGCCCCAGCCCCAGTTGATGTGGTAAAGACCATCGCCGTCATAGCCGTCGCAGATAAAGGAATGTCCTCCGCCGGTCGACTGTCCGGAATACAGTACGGGCCTGTTTGCGGCCAGCTCGCTATAGATGAGCGCTTCCCACTCTGTGTTGGTATAGTCGCTGCGGTCAGCCAGGTAGGCGTTGGGATTATAATGGAAATAGTTGATGAAGGCCTTCAGGGCGTCGGGCGAGGAGGCCGACGAACCGCCGGTGCCGTAGTTCATCTTCGCGCCCTGACCGCAGTAGCGCATCAGCGTGCCCACGGCCTGAGCTGCGGCCGAGTTGACATCAGTCAGGTCAGTGCCGATATATTCGTCTTGCATAGCGTCCCAGTCAAAGGTGATGGAAGGCAGCTCGGCAAGTGTGCCGATGGTCGAGTTTGACGTGTACGAAGGCACGGCAGTGGTAGCATTCCGAGGCCATTTATGATAGTACATCACCTGTGCCATAGCAGTGGCCACGCAGCCCGTCAGGCAGTGACGGGTTTCACCGTCTGGATAGTTATAATTCGGGCAATTCCAGTTATAGGCTTCTCCCGCTGCCGTCTTGATACTTCCCTGGTTCCATTCCGACGTGGTCAACGGACTGATGGGCGACTTCACCGACACCGGGGCTTTCTGCTTCGAGATTTTCCTGGCACCTCCCGCATTGGCATGCTGAACCAGACGGCCCACATTCGTCACCCAGGCCTTCACATTATCGGGCATATTGCCAAGGTCGAACGTTCCATCATAGCCATAGGCCAGCACCGGATCTGTCTCGTCTGAATTTGCAACAAGCACAAATCCGCCGTCACTGGCGTTCACGGCATAAAGGCCGTCGTTCACTTTCTCTGCCCGCAAGTTTCTCAATTTCTGAGAGACGCCCCTGCGGCCGGACTGATGACGGCGGGCACTTAAAAACTCTCCCGCACGGCTGACTGCCTCCTCCTGGCTGATCTGAGCAGACGCACCGACCAGCAGGACCAGATAACAGCAGCAAAACATTAAAATTCTCTTCATAAGTTTGTATTTTTTTATTTCTTCTATTTCTTTCAACCACCCTTGTATCTCAGCTCTAAACTCTAAACCCTCAACTAATAAAGTTACAAAATTACGAAAAATCCCCCACAACCACAAATAATTACATAAAAAACAAGCGCTCATGAAAAATCAGGGCAGACAAAACGGATATTCTTGCCTGTCCTGATGATTAAAAAGATAACGGATTTGTCTGAGTCTACCATGGGAAAAGCGTTCGTTTTAACGTCATTTTCTTTTCTGAATCGTACACAAAATCTTTGAAAGAAAACTATTAATCAAATATACCATCAACAAAGATAATCCCACGGCCTTCCAGGCTGGTAACCACCTCACCCCGCCCCACAAACCTCCCCGGTGTTGAGAGGATACCGCCCGTCTGACCCGTCCGACTTGTCCGACCCGTCCGACCTGTCTGACCCGTCCGACCCGTCTGACCCGTCCGACCCGTCTGACCCCATCACCAACATCCACTCTCAACTCCCCACCATAAAAATTGTAAAAACTACACTTATAAACCTTTCATTATCAATTACTTAATAAAAGTTAAAATTACAACTTTTCTACAAAAATATTTGTTCGTCACAAAAAAACTTCGTAAATTAGCACTCGAAAAGATCGGATGGTGTCCCGCCACCCGATAAGTTCAAACAAAAGGCCTATCGGGACTGTGGCCGTCTATGGAGGAATATTACTATGAAGACCGTGATGAACTATGACGATGAGTCCTATGAACTCGACAACGTCTACAACGACGACGACATGTATGGCGAATGGTACGGATACCGTAACACGCCCGCTCAAACCGACGACACGCTCTATCTAATCTCTGGCAACGAAACCTCGATATGGTACAACTAACACAAATCTAACAGGGAACGAAAGCCGCAGGCATCAGTGCCTGCGGCTTTCCTTTTTTCTTTACTTATTTTGTCCTTCCAGGCAGGGCAACACGTTGTCGATTGCACCACCCCATCATGTATCTGTCTGACCCTTACCACAGCGACGTCTACTCCTCCGCGGCCAAGGCCTCGAGGAACGCCTCTTCCTCTTCCAGCTCCTCGCGCTCGCGGGCCTCGCCGTGGTCCACGCCCGTGCCGCTCACGGGAAGCTGCTCCAACAGCAGGCTGCCCACTGCCTCATGCAGCACCGTTTCGGGTTTTTGATATGTTCGCTTCATCTTAATCTGTTCTGTTATATTGTTTTCTCTCAGAAAGTTACAGTAAACAGCGAAAAGTCCATCCACAAAAGTAAATAAACTTTTCACTGTTCACTTTTTCACTATTCACTTAATTACCACTTTCTTGCCATTCACGATATAGATGCCCTTGCCCGGATTCGTCACACGGCGGCCCGACAGGTCATAAACCACGGCTGCCTTACCCGCAACATCACCCTGAGGAGCGTTGATGCCGGTAGGTGTATCGTCGTCCAGCTCGTCAGCACCGAACACGATTCCCTTCACGTCCTGACCCGACAGCTGCAGATAGCCCTTCCCATAAGCCACCGTACCGTCGCTCTTCAGCTTGTAGAAACCGGTCTTGCCGTTCACCTGGTTCAGCACGTAGATATCACCGCTCTCGCCGGTCATCCCGCCTTCAGGAACGGCTTTCAGGTCGTTGCCGCTCAAGCTGGCTGCGCTGCGCACCATCGTCCCGGCATAGATATAGTCGGAGGCCAGGTCATTATCTCCCTGCTTGCGGAGCAACACGGCCTCACCGGCAGGAACAGCGTCAACCGCAGTCAGATCTACCGACTTGCCGTCGGCGTTCAAAGCCACTGCATACATGTCCAGTCCGCCGAAAGAAAGACCCACCTTACTATAGGCAAAAGTAGAAGCATCGAGCGACGAGAGCTTCGTGCCTATCTCGGAGTCGTAGCTGATGGAAGCGGAAGTAGCTCCCGGATAGGACGACTGAACCGTCAATGTGCCCGGCTCAGTAAACGTATAGGCAAAGTCGGACTTCGTCTGAGGAACGCTTACCTTCACATTGTCAATCGTAAAGAAAGAATAAGTTTTGCCAAGCTCCACGTACACGCCCTGAATGCGCATGTCGGCTGCCGAGCCCACGGCATAGGCTCCACTTGCAATCACCAGCCCGCACGACTCTTTCAATGAGACGGTGTATGAGACGGTTCGATTGGTCCGGTCAACCGTAAATGCATAATGGTACCACGGGCCGGTTGCTTCTCTCGGATTCGGGTCGTTCACGGTAAACGAGCCGCCGTCTCCCTCAACCGTATACACCTTGCCGTAATAGCTGCCGCCGGTCATCTTGAACAGATAGTTCGTGCCGACACTGAAGGTGCTTCCCTGCGTGCGCTCACCGAACAGATAGAGGGCATTATCGGCTGAGCCACTGGCATTGGTATAATGCATCCGGGCATCAAATTCCAATGTGTAGACTTCCTCATTGCCGTAAGGGTCGCTGCCGGAGGCATAGAAGCTCGTATAGGCACTGCGTGTGCCTGTTCCGCCGTTATTATTCACGTTCACATACTTTCCGTATGTCGCATCGCCCTCAACGAGTGTGATGTCAAGCTTGTCACCACTGACTGCCGTCCAGGAGCTCGCATCGGTGGCGGACTCATAGTCGAGGGCAAAAATCTCGCCGGAAGGAACGGTCTTATAAACATAAATATTATCGATATTCGTAGTGCCGTTTCCGCGCCCGTCTAGGACAAACAATCCATAAAATTCGGAAGAGCTGCCGTCTGGCAGTGCAAAGGTTCCTTTAACAGTCGAACTGCTTTGGACTATCGTATAAGTGACCGTCCTGGCTGTCTGGTCAACATCCAGTTTATAATGGCTCCAGCCAGCACTGATGTCAGCCGTCTCACTTTCATTGATCGTGAACGCCTGGCTGTTTGCCGCTTTCATACGGAAAAGATAGTTCATGCCTGTCGCATTGCAGTTCCTTCCGTTATAATTATATCCGATATTTTTTGTTGTGGGAATTACGGCGCCCTTGCTCATGACGACAAAGTCAGTCTCGCTTCGGTCGGCCACATTGCCTGCCTTTACATATGCGTCAAACTCAACTGAATAGGTCTCAACAGAAGTGAGGTCCAAGTTAAAAAGCGTATACGCTGAGCGGTTTGCTGCAATATTGGTGTTTGCCATCGTATGATGAATATAATTGCCATAATTGGCATCTCCTCCGACCAGTTCCAATATACCGTCGCCGTTTGTCCAGGAACTTGCATCTACGGCCTGTTCATAGTCCTCAACAAACAACCGGTTCTCATCAACCGTTTCTGTCCTTCCGTCAAGACTCGTAAAGGTGGTGCTGACCGATACAGGTCGCTGTGCCACTCCGTTCAAGGTGTACGCCCCCACGCTGACATCCACATGCGGCATATACACATTACCCGGCTCTGCGACAACCCAGTCCGTGCGGGCTATATCCGGATTCACCACATTGCCGTCTCCGGTCTCTATCTGGCTCATGTCGTTGAACTGTTCCAGATAGTCTGGGAGATAATAGCCGAGATGGGGGGGCTGGTTGTAAGCCACGTTCTGCCAGGCCACACTCAAACGGTACACATGGTCGTGCATCAGCGTCGGAACACGGTAGGAGGTCGGTATCACCGTAGAGAAGATATTGAGTGTCGTGTTGTCGCTGGTGTCATAAAGAATAAGCTCTTCGCGCCAGTCCCCGAAGATGTCGGCGGAGAGACAGGGGGTGTCCTTCGTGCCGTTGCAGGATCCGGAGCTGCCCAAGTTGGTAAAGCGGGTGCCGCCCACGCCAAGGTCGGTCACACTGCAGTCGCGCCCAATTTTCGCAATCGACGTACCGGAGGAGAGGTTGTCGTAGGGCTCACCGTCCCAGTAGGTACGGAAATTCATGCTAACACCTTTCCATGACATCGTCGTGCCGTCCATGAAATGAATATTGTCGACTTTAGCCGACCAGTATTCGAAACCGCGCTTCTGAGGAAAGATATCAGCCGACAGGCCTCGCCCGTTATCGCCACCGCTGGTGGAGAAGTCCAGAATCTCGCCGGTGCTGGCATCTCTCAGGTGGTGACCGTAATGGGGGCCGTCCTCATGCACCATGAAGAACTCCAGGCCAGGACGGTCGGGGTCCAAGTCTGAAAGATGGTGGGCATCACCATGCTGAACGCCGGTGGAATAGCGCAAGGTGCCGTCGGCATTGACGGCAGCGCCTCCGAACAGGATCTCGTCTGTGCCGTCACCGTCGGTATCGCCAGCGGCGATGCTGTGCGTGCCCTGGCCGTAGGCGGTGTAATAGGCGGTGGCATTTACGCTCCAGGCCGACTCCTTCACCTTGTTGGTGGAGCAGCTGTAGTTGGTCACGTCAAAGGAGTCGTTATCGTTTGCCTTTGGCTTATAAAGCTTATAGGTGCTCTTGGAGTCTGAGTAATGAACCCAGCGGTTGGTCAGACGTGTTCCGTCAAAGTCCACTGCCCAAAGAAACGCATAGGTGTAATAACCGCGGGTGAACACGCCGCTGGCTTTCTTCACCGCACCGCCTAGATGGGCGACGGTGGCAAGATAGCGCTCGCCACGGTTGCCATAGGTACCGATATCCGTGTTGCCGGAACGGTCGTCCCAGTCGAAGGTGCCGGCGGCGTCGCTCAGTCCTAACGTTGCGTTACGGGTCGGTAGGTAGGGAATCGTATGGATAGCGGCGCCGGTCTCGCCGTTGAACACGGTCAGGTACTCATGACCGCCGTTGATACGTCCACCGCTGGTTCGGTAATCTGCGGAATTATTCACATTGCGAATGGTCGTGTTCGTGGCGGCAGCACTCACGTAATTGCCCCTGCCGTCCACACTGCCGGGAGCGGTCTTGCACATCAGCTCGGACTTACCGTCGCCGTCGAAGTCATAAACCAGGAACTGGTTATAATGTGCGCCGGAGCGCATGTTGATGCCGAGGTTGATGCGCCATAGCCGCGTGCACCCGTTGGCCTTCGTGGCGTCAAGCTTGTAGCAGTCAAAAATTGTCTCGCCGGTAAAGCCGCCCTGCGAGTTGTCCTTCGCATTCGAAGGAATCCATTTCACGATCAGCTCATACTGGCCGTCACCGTCCACATCACCCACAGAGCAGTCGTTTGGGGTGTAGGTGTAGCTTTCGCCGTTGACAGAACCGGCTGACGGCTGGTCCAGCTTCACCTTCAGATATGACTGGGCCCAGGGCTTCACGGCTGACGAGGTCTCGGTCAGCACCCCGTTCTGATAGGTCTTCACCTGATAGCTCGCGCTGCTGCCGGCATCATCCAGCTCAAGGAACGTGGCTCCGGTTATCCCGGCAGCCACGGTCGCTCCGTCGCGGACGATATCAAAGGATGTCTGCATGTCGTCTGTGCCAAGCAGTCGCCAGCTCACATAATGCTTACCACCACAAGGTATCACAATCAGTCCGCGGTCCAGACGCTCCATCTGACTCACGGGGGTCACCTGAGTGAACTGCGCCCGCATCGGAACGAGCGGAAACGCTGTCATCAGGACAACTGTCAATAAGTTTGTCAATAGTAGTTTTTTCATTATCTCTATAATTAGTTTGTTATAAGTAGAGACGCGCCGTGGTGCGTCTGGTATCTTTTCTCGTCATGTGTAGGGGCTTACGTCATGTATGCCCGAATCACTCAACATTTGTGCAAAATTAATGAAAATCCCCCACTCCGGCCTTGTCGGATAGTCCGATTTTCATGGAAAATTATTCAAAAAAAAACTATTACATAAAGAAAGGGGGGTCAGCACCATGCCGACTCTCCCCTTTCTTGATTTCATGATAAACAGTCCTTACCACAGCGGCCTCTGCTGCTCGGCAGCCATGGCCTCGAGGAACGCTTCTTCCTCTTCCAGTTCCTCGCGCTCGCGGGCCTCGCCGTGGTCAACGCCCGAACCGCTTACCGGAAGCTGCTCCAGCAGCAGGCTGCCTATAGCGTCATGCAGCACCGTCTCCGGTTTCTGATATGTGCGCAATGCCGTTGTTTTCTGATATACTCGTTTCATTGTCTTATCTTCAAGTTTTTTTGTGAACAGCGAAAAGCCTATCCACAAATGTAAATAAACTGCTCACTGTTCACTTTTCACTTTCACTTAATTACCACTTTCTTGCCGTTCACGATATAGATACCCTTACCAGGCTTCGTCACACGGCGACCCGACAGGTCATAAATCACAATCGGCCTGTCTGCCTCATCATCATTTACACCGATGATGCCGGTAGGCGTGTCGTCGTCGAACATCGACAATGCCTTTGTCGTTATGCCGCTAATCTCAAGATAGCCACGGCCGACAGTCACGGTTCCTGTATCATTCAGCATGTAGAAGCCCACTCCGGAAGCACCGGTATTAAGAACATAGATATTGCCGTTTCCATACACGGTCTCCGTAGTTGGAATCAGGTCATTACCTGCCCAATCTGAAGCATTCGTCACTATCTCAGAGGCAAAAATCTCTCCAGCAGTACCCTTGATAAGTCCGGCGGTGCCTTGAGGCAAAATGCCGTCGCTCACGAGCGTGGTCGTCACGTTCTTCTTGTCGCTGTCTACCGCTACCTTATAAAGTTCCAGTCCGCTCTTCGAGAAGTCAAGCGATGCCAGCTGGTAGTTCAGCGTGCTGTAACCCAGCGTGCCCACCTTGGCGCCTATCTCAGAAGTATAGCTGGTGGACGACGACATACAGCCGTCATAACTTGCTGTCACAGTCAACGTGCCAGGCTCTGTGAAGGTGTAAGTCGACAGGTCGGTGGCTTCCTTCGTAGACGTGATATAGATATTGTCAATCTTAGTGTCGCCATAGCCTCGGCCGTCAAGCACAAAGATGCCGTAGGCTTCTGTGCTCGTGCCGGAAGGGATGGAGAAGGTGCCGCTGGCCACGACTGTTGTGCCTTGCGTCAAGGTGTAACTTGCTGTTCTTGCCACTTGATTCACCACGATATTGTAATGTATCCAAGCTTTGCTGATTGAGACTGCTGTTGTCTCATTTATCGTAAAATCCTGGCTGTTGGCTGCTGTCATGCGGTAAAGATAGTTTGTTCCTGCCGCATTACACTTATCACCATTGTAACCATATCCTACATTTCTATTAGTAGGAATGACTGCACCCTTGCTCATCACGACAAAATCCGTGGCACTCCGGTTTGCAGTATTTCCAGCTGTGATATAAGCGTCAAAATCAATTGTATAATTGTCAACATCTGAAAGGTCTGTAGCAAACAAGGTATACATGGATCGATTAGCTGCAATAGTGCCCATATTATGGTGAATGTAATTCCCATATGTTGCATCTCCTGTCACCAGTTCAAGTGTTCCTCCACCATTTGTCCAGCTGCTCGCGTCAGTGGCACTCTCATAATTCTGAGCATACAAGTTAGTCGTCGTGCTGGTCTTGTAAACATAGATATTGTCTATTCCAGCTCCACCAGGTGCATAGTTATACCGACCGTTGCGCACATAGATGCCGTCGCAATAAGCACTCTCGCCGTCGGGAAGCGTGTATGAGCCGGAAGTAACCACATCTGTGGAGCCTTTCGGACTGATGGAGTAGCCTACTGTTCCAGCACTGGCATCCACACTGAGCGTGAAGTGATACCAGGTGGAGTTTGCCAGGGTGACTGTATTTGACGCATCCTCGTTGATTGTGAATGTTGTAGAACCCTCACCTCGCATCATATAGAACAGATAGGGATTATGTGTCCACTGGGAACTCGAGTTATAATTATATCCCCAGTTGTATTGCCATGATGCTAAATGGCTCTCACTCATCACCACAAAGTTGGTAGTTTTCGATGCATTGTTGAAGTAAGCGTCAAATTCTATATTATAGTTCATCACGCCGTCATAGTCTGCAGTAATCCTTGTCCAGTCACCACGGTCAGCTGAAGACTGCATACCAATACACTGACCATCGCTGTTGGTATAAGTCGGAGTGAAGATATAACTGTTGTTATTGTTCACCCAATAGTCTGACGAAGTCGTGCTGCCCTCAAAGTCTTCGAAGAACAAAGTGTTGTCTATTGCTGTCTCTGTACCATCCAATGCGGTGAACACAGCCGAAAGATTCGGAGTCACTGTGTTTCCGTTGTAACTGAACGTGTTGTTCGTGATGCTCACTGTTGGATAATACACGTTCAGGTCGGTCTCGTTCCAAGATGTCCGTGCAATTTCAGGAGCAGGGCACTCCACAGCCACGCCGGTGCCAATCTTCAGATACCAACTGCCGTCGTTCCATACCAGCTCGTAAGTATAGTTGTCCAGTCCCTCGACAACGAAATTGGTGAAATCGGCCTCATTGGTCATTGTGCCGAGAAGATACATTCCGTCGGCAAGTGTGCCCTGAGGTACGAATTCCAGGACTGGTTTCAAGTATTCCGGGCCGTAAGTCTCCCAATTTTCTCCCGACACACTGTTGCCTGCGAGTGTCTCAACATTCACATGGTCGGCTGTGATGTTGTTGCCGAACACGTCTATCTGAAGGCGGGCTCCATAATTCATCGTCAGCATTGTTGTGGTGATGTCACCCTTGCTGCCCTCGCCACCAGGAGTGATGGTGGAGGCATACAGCGATTCGATTCCGCCACCGAAAGTGCCGCCGTTCGTGTTCAGCGTAGTAAAGCGGTTCATCCATACAGGACTGCTCGACAATGTGCCGTCGAACTCAAGGGTACCGGCCCATATCTGGGTGTTGCCAGTGTAAGTATGAGTGTTGGAGGCCATCTTCAGGATTCCGTCACCCTGCTTGACCATGTGCATGCAGCCGGTCAGCGCGCCGCCGGTCAGTGTGTGGGTGTAATAAGTGCGGTTGATGGCAGGCAAGTTGGAAGCACCAATATTGCCGTCTGTCTTCACCTTCGTACCGCTCGTGCCGTTCACGTCTGTGCCTTGAACCCAGCTCGGTGCATTGTCTATAAGCACCCAAGGAGCAGCGCCGTCACTCACGCTTATGGTCATGTTGCCGGTCTCGGCCATCAGCAGCTGCTTGTCGTTATGGGTTGAGCTGATGCTGCCACCATTGCCGATTTCTGTCCTGCCCTGCATCGTATATGGCGGAGGGGCCACTGTATATCCTTCCAACTCACCGAGGAAATAGCTGACGTGAGGCGGCTGATTGTAGGCATGCATCTGCCATACCATCGCCTGGCGGTACTGGTGGTCGAACCATAGGCTCGGCATATTGTAGGAGGTTTCCATTCCCGTAGTATAAACACGGACGTTCTGACCGCATCTCAAGACAATTTCCTCGCGCCAGTCACCTATCAGGTCACCCTGGAAGCAAGGAACATTCTTCGTCCAGCTGTTCATATTGCAGTCTGAAGATGTGAACAAACGACCTACACCGGGCTTATCAACTTTGGCGTTACCCTCTGTTCCAGGAGAGTTCAGTATCTCGGAACACAGGTCACCATCCCAGTAGATACGAAAGTTAAGGTCGCTCCAAGCGATAAAATCACCAAGAACGGACAAACTACCATTGGTCACACTGCTCATCATCGAAGAAGCGACCGAACGGCCCTGACTGCCAGGATAGCCGTTAGTGAAATTAGCCATCAGGCAGCGGCCGTCATCGCCCGTTTTGCCCTCTCCATCTGGATTTGTATGTTTCCACAACACCTCACTCGTGGTAGCGTCACGGTAGTTGCTGCCCCAATAAGGGTTTTCTTCAAGGCACCCAAAGAACTCCAAACCCTTGCGATAAGGGTTAAAATCGCTTACATGCTGAGCATCACCATGACCAAAACCACTGGTGCTCAACCCCTTACCATTATCATCTATCACCATGGAACCATACACAATCTCGTCGCGACCGTCTTCATCGACGTCGGCTATGAGATAATTATGATAGCCGTTGCCATACCAGGGACTGCCCGAGTTATTGCAGGCCCATGTCCATGTCTGGGTCCACTGATGAGAGCTGCGGTTCAAATCCATCGCACACATCTTATGGCGGGTGTAAATTCCGCGGCCCAAGAACAGACTCGGTTTGCGGCCGTCAAGATAGGGGGCTCCCATAAAATATTTACTGGAGCGGTGTCCGTAGTTGTCACCCCAGGCCGAGGCACTTTCTCGTGTCAGCGGGTAAGTTGTCACTTGATAGGGATTTCCCGTCTGACCGTTCAGATAAATCAGGTATTCGTTTCCTGTATTCGTATAGGTCATATTTGCGGTATGCGTCACCGAATTTCGGGTGTTCACGCTGCTGCTGCCTATCAGATAGGTGCTGCCGTCTGATTTGTGGATGATCATATTGTCGGCACCACGTAACACCACCTCTGCCTTGCCGTCCTCATCCCAGTCATAGGCGATGATGTTCTGCTCTGTGTTGCTGCCGCTCACCATGTTCGGGCCCAGGTCTATCCACCACATCCTTGTGGCGGCACCGGTCTGCCAGTTCACGTCATAAACATCAAATATGGAATATTCTGTTGTGTTGGACGCCAGATACAAGTCGTCGTCATCTGTTGTGTTGATGCGCTTGATGATCATTTCAAGCTGGCCGTCACCGTCCAAGTCGGCGAACTCCGCGTCGTTATTCTGGTAATGGCTGGTCACGTCATTCCCGTTGCGGTCATACACATTGGACAGAACAATGTCCAGATAGCCGGTCGGACAACGGACATCATATTTATAAACATACTGCGGCCAGGCTTTCACCGCTGTACACTTCGTCTGCTCCACGCCCTTCACTACCGCAGCAACCTGATACTGGTTGCTGGAGTTGCCACTCACGCTATAACTCGTGGTCGTCAGGTTGGAAGCCACTTTCGTCCCGTCTTTATAGACGTTGTAAGTCACGTCGAAATACTCATTGGCCAGACGGCGCCAGGTCAGCAAGTTCGTCGTACTGCTGCCGGAGGAACCGGTCTGCACAACCACCAGGCCTCGGTCAAGGTTGTCCGTCTTGCGCTGCGCATTGGCGTTCATGCAGAAAAAACACAGTATCGCCAAAGCAAAAATCAGTCGTTTCATTGTAGTTGTTAAGTTTTTATTTGTTTTTAGTTAAGATCCTCAACTTGTGTGGTCAAAAATTACGAGTCAAAAAAAACGGGAATCATAGTGCCGCTCCGCCACGGAACAATCCTACAATCCCCGATATGGTAAGTGTTATTCTGTACAGCCAGAAACTTATATTTTGTCAGTTTTTTAGTTTAAAAGGTTACATCCTGAAATCCATATTCTGTAAAACTATGCAAATTTAGCACATTTTCCCCACTAAAAAAAAACGATGACGTAAAAAAAACACGATGTAAGTAAAAATGAAAAACAATGCCGTTGTTTTGACAACCACTTGATTGTCTCACACCCATTCTCTTTAGTGTACCACTCCTTTTTTATTTTATTTATCCTGCGATACCATCCGTATGGTTCTTTAAACTTTAAACATTCATCTTTCAACTTAAATTTCCATTTAGATACCTCACCACCGTCGAGTTCCGTTTCGTCAGGTACTTCCGTGCAGCTTTTCGCAAGTCCTCCGGAATAATAGTCTGGTAGCGTGCCACTTCATTATTTATCCACTCTGCGTCGCCGTAAGCCTCGTAATGCGCCAGGTTCTGAGCCCGCTGAAGATAGTTGATGCACTGTAACTCGTGGTTGGACTCAAATTTGTTCTTCAGCTTCTCCAGTTCACGCTCGTCGCTCAAATCCGAAAGCATCGGACGGATCTCATCCCATATTGCCTGCTCACAGGCATCCACGTCTGAACCTTCGGGCAACACGCCCTCTATCAGCAACAAGCCACCATCCACGCGCCCAATCACAGAGGCGTCGATCGACAAAAACAACTGACGGTCCTCAACCAGATGGCGGTAGAAACGGCTCGACTTGCCGTTGGCCATCACGTCGCTCAGCATATCGCAAACACGGAACTCTGGGGCGCTCGCCGACGGTATGTTGAACGCAATCACAATCACGCTGTTAGAAACTTGTCTACGCACTGTCCGCCTACGCTGGCGTTGCTGCCGAGGCTCCTGCGCTATCTCGGCAGGAGAAGGGTATGCTTCGGCGTCTGTCAGCCCCAACAACGGAATACGCTCATCAACATCGATGTCACCATACCATTTCCTCACCAGCTCCTGCGTGCGCTCCCAGCTGATATTCCCGTCCACCGCGATTATCGCATTATCCGGACGGTAGAAGCGGTGGAAGAAAGACTTCACCTGATCCATCGTGGCGTCAGCGATATGGCTCAGTTCCAGCCCTATCGTAGGCCAGCGGTAAGGATGAACCTTATACACCGCGTCGAACAAAATATGCCCCAGGTCTCCGTAAGGCTGGTTCAGGTAGTTCTGCTTGAACTCCTCCATCACCACCTTACGCTGAACTTCCAGCGACTCGGGAGTGAAAGCCAGAGAAAGCATGCGGTCGCTCTCAAGCCAGAAGGCCGTCTCGATGTTCTGAGCCGGAACGGTCACATAATAATTCGTGAAGTCGGCGTCGGTGTAGGCGTTGTTCTCACCACAAGCCGACTGCAATTCCTTGTCGTAGTCCGCCACATGAATCGAGCCGCCGAACATCAGGTGCTCGAACAGATGGGCAAAACCAGTATGTTCCGGGGACTCGTTGCGAGAGCCCACCCTATACAATGTATTGACCGCAACCATCTGGGTGTTACGGTCTTCGTGGTGGATCAGCCGCAGTCCGTTATTCAGTGTCGTCCGATTGATCTTCATTGGTGTCTAATCCGTTTGTGGCCATGTCATGCTGAACCTTCTTCCATTGCTGCTTGGCAAGCTCCTGCATGTCCACAACCTCGTCTTTCTCGTCCACTATCTCGAAGCCCAGCATCGTCTCAATCACATCTTCCATCGTCACGATACCGCGCATCGAACCATATTCGTCGATAATCACGCTGATATGTTCCTTACGCTCAAGCAACTTCTCCCAGATGTTCGACACAGACTCATCCTCGGAGAATGTCAAGACTGGACGGCGCATATCCTTCAACGGGATGTCAAACTTGTCTTCGGCCATCCGCTCCAGGATCTCCTGCTTCAGCACGTAGCCGGTCACGTAGTCGTCGTTCTCCTCGCTGTACAGAGGAATACGCGAGAACTGGCCGAAGTCCTCCGACTCGTAAAACTCCTTGATGGTCATGTTCTCCTCGGCCATCGAAACCACGCTCGAAGGGGTCATGATCTCGTGGGCAGTCACGTCGTCAAGACGGAGCAGATTCTGAATCATCTTGTTCTCCTCTTTCTCCAACACGCCCTCCTCGGCACCGGTCGTCACCATCGCGGCTACCTCCTCACGGCTCACAACCGTCTGGTTGCCGTTTTCCGAAAAACGGTGGGTGAACTTCTGCAAAGGCCACACCACAGGATACGTGATGAATATCATCCCCTTAATCATGCTTGAGGCGGGGATGCAAAGCTTGCGCCAATACGACGAGCCCAGCGTCTTAGGGATAATCTCACTGAACATCAATATCAGAAACGTGAACACACCGGAAATCACACCGACGCCAGTGGAGTTGAAGAGGCTCGCGGCCTGGGCACCTACCAACGATGCACCAACCGTGTTGGCTATCGTGTTCACAACCAATATCGAGGATATCGACTTGTCGATGTCGGTCTTCAGAGTTTTCAGACGAGAAGCGCCTTTCACGCCCTGCTGTTCAAGTGTGTTTATATAATTCATCGGTGTTGAAAGCAACGTGGCTTCCAACAGAGAGCAAATCGACGAGATGACGATTGCCAATACTATGTACAAAATTAATAATGTTGTGTTTCCCCCGTTATAGCCTATGCTAAACAACATTTCCGCGGGGTAAGGGTCTGAGTTCATTGAGTTTGAAATTTAAAAAAATATATCGACAACAAAAAGCATAGGAGCAAAACTCTCTGCTTATGCACTGCATAACAATACTACAGTCTTGTCTTCTCGTCTTCTTGTCTTCTTTTATTCATAAATAATCAATTAGTCTGAATGGAGAAAGAATATCCTCCGTTTGTTTCTCCTGCAAAGCAGATGCTCACGTCACGGCCAAGGCTGTCCTTCGACAGGTAGTTGTTCTCATCCACCATCTCGTAGCGTACCTGGTCCTTGCTCTTCAACATAAAGTCATCGTACAAAGCCTTGTCATACACCAAGATGTCGATGCGGGAGCCTTTGTCGTCAAAACGGTCAATCACGCCAACTCCGTCATCGCCCTTCTTCGTGAACGCCGTCAGGTCGCTCTTCGAAGAATTGAAGTCCACATTGTAGCCAAGGTAATAAACAACCGGGGCACTCACATAGTTCTCGTCTGCGTCGGGAATGGCCTCATCAGCGCCATTTTCTCCTGCCTCGGCCATTTCCTCAGTTGTGGCTTCGTCCTGGTATTCGAAGTCAGACTCTTCGGCGGCTGCCAAGTCCACCATCTCCTTCAAGCCGTAGCTCTGCCAGGGGTTATACTCAGTTCCCTCCCCTTCTTTCTGACGCTCGTATTCCACCAAGTCGGCCAAAGCCTCGGCTGAGAAGGCATTCGGCTGTTCCTCTGGCTCCGACGACCCTTCGGGCTTCTTGCCGTCGCCACAGCTGCACGACACCATCAGCATCGGAAAAACCAATGCCATCAGGATGAATAACTTTCTTTTCAACATCATAACTATATTTTGCATAAATGTTCTACAATTTTATAAAAATAACGGCTCATACTGCGGGCGGCGGGGGCACTTGAAACGATGCTGAGTCCACTTCCGCAGGGACTCCCAAAAAGTACAATCGCGCTGAAGACGAACGCTTACGCCACAATCCGACAAGCAGATATGCCACCAGCACCGACAGCAACAATGCGACGCATAAGGCAGGAATCACACCCATCACACTGTCGATGTGGAAGGACGAGAAGTTCTCGGTCGTCAGCATCAGAACCACCATCACTGTGTTGTTCAGGACATGGCACACGATCGAAATCAGCAGGCTTCCGGTCAGGTAATATACCATGGCAAACACGAAACCGGCGGGGATTGCATAGACAATCTGAGCCAGATTGCCGTGAAACACACCGAAAATCACGGCCGACAAGCCTATCGGTATCCAAGGATTCACGCCATGTCGGAGAAGAGGACTCATAATCCCGGCACGAAACACAACTTCCTCGCAGACTGGCACAAACAAGCAGGCAGCCAGCACGCCGGAAGGAGTTTTCATCATCTCACGGTAAAGCGACTCATACTCGGGGGGCATACGCCAGCCCAACTGGGTCTCCAGCAAGTCATTGAATATCGTAAAACTCAACAACGTCAGAATCACGGCGATAAAACCCAACGTCACATTGCCACAGCCACAGGAAGGCAGCGACAAGGAACGACGGATATGAAACCCACGGATAAGCAACATCGATGCAACCGTCACGACTGACGACACCAATTGAGCCCAGCCGGCAAGGCGACCCAGGCTCTGTTCTTCTCCACCATTCGGAAATGAAAGAAAAACGGACGTCTGAACCACAAACTGCCCCAACACTTGACAAACGAAATATATCAATATCGCTATCAACGGCCAGAGTATGGTGTCTACAGACTTACTTATATTCATCTTTCACGCAAATTATGTGCAAAGTTAACAAATAAAATGAAGAATGAAGAAGGAACCATCAAGAATTTGCCCATAAATTAGATTTTTGAGTTTTTTTTACGTAATTTTGCATAACTTTTCATTTCAGCAACCCCATTAACTCCCATAAATTCCCATAATTCCCATAAACTCCCATAATTCCCATTAACTCCCATTAACTCCCATAATTCCCATAAAAAATATCACAAAAATGTATAAACATCTAATTGCAACTGCATTCTTTGCTTTTGCCGCAACAGCGACTCAGGCACAAAACGTCGCTGCCGACACGCTCAAAGCGTTCAAGACTGCACAAAAAGCGCAGAAACTACTGAAGTCAGGTAACGAGAAGAAAACGGCAAAAGCCATCGAGCTTTTCAAACAAGCCGGCTCACAGGGACTGCCGTCAGCATGCCGGTTCCTGGCAGAGCACTACCGCACAACCACGCCACCGGACACGGCGCAGTCCATCCACTGGCTTGAAATACTCGGCGACCTCGGCGACACACCGAGCATCGACAGGCTCGTCGACATCTACAGCGGAAGACTGGCCGACCAGGGATACTATGCCGACAAGAACCCACAGAAACTCGAGGAATGGAGCAAGACGCTCGCCAACAAGGGAGAACTCAAAGGAATCGAGGCATACGCCAACTGCTTCCTGCAGAAAGGTGACACAACACAGGCCATAGGATGGCTCGAGAAGGCGGTGGAGAAAGAGTCTTTGCCGGCTCTCAAGGAGCTGGCAAATATCTACGCGGCGCCGGGAAGCAACCAGGCACCGGAGCGGGCATTCGACTTCGCTACCAAAGCGGCGGAGAAAGGCGACAAGGACTGCATGTACCTGCTCGGTAACATGTACCGCGCGGGATTCGGATGCCAGAAAGACCTCAACAAAGCCATCGAGACACTGGAGAAATGCCCAGACACACAGGACGCCAAGCTGGTCTTGGCGGCATGCAAGATGGAAATCAACGACGGGAAAATCGATGAGAACACCTTCCCTGTTTTCCTCGAAGCGGCACAAAACGGAAACGCCATCGCACAATACTACATCGCGCATGCCTACTACGACGGCAGCGGAGTGCAGGCCGACAAGCAAAAAGCCATGGAATGGATGCTGAAATCGGCCGAACAAGACCACCCTTTCGCACAATATGCATGCGGAATGTACTACCTCACCGGACAGGAGCCCGTGCAGCAGGACACAATCAAGGGTATCGAATGGTTGCAGAAGGCGGCGAACGCGGGAATGCCTGAGGCACAGGCGGACCTGGCGGCATGCTACCTGGAAGGACGATATGTGGAGAAAAACGAGGGCAAGGGAGTGGAGCTGCTCAAGATGGCAGCCGCGCAGGGAAATCCCAACGCGGTAGGAATCCTCGCTAACTACTACATCGGACAATGCGAGGCGGAGGAAGACCACCAGAACGGCGTGCTGCTCTTGCAGTCACTGGCCACGGCTGGCGACGTGGAGTCTCAATACAACCTCGGCACATGCTATCTCAACCAAATCGGGACGAAAGGACTCAGCCAGGAGCAGAAAGTCAGCAACGACGACCTCAAGAAACTGGCTGACGGAAAAGAGCTTACCGACCAGCAAATCGGAACGTACTGGATGGAGAAGGCTGCGGAAGCGGGTCATCCCATGGCGCAGCAGAACATGGGACTGCTCATCATCAACGACATCATACCGGGCGACAAGGCCAAGGGCATCGAATGGATCAAAAAGTCGAGCGACGCAGGGCTGCCTCAGTCGCAATACACGCTGGGCGTACTCACACTCATGGGACAGGCCGGCATCAAGGCAAACCCCAAGGCGGGACTCGAACTACTGCAGAAAGCAGCCAACGCGGGATTCCCGCAGGCGCAGAACGACCTTGGCATGATCTTCCTACAGGGGGCATACGGCATCAAGCCCAACCTCGCGCAGGGATTCAGTTGGATGAAGAAAGCAGCCACAGTGGGTATGCCGTCATCCATGTTCTACACCGCTGTTTGCTATGCCACCGGACAGGGCACTGCCGCCAACAAGGCTGAGGCTCGCAAATGGATGCAGAAGGCGGCCGCACAGAACGACGACCCGCAAGTCAAGCAAGCGGCACAGGAAGCACTCAAGCAGATGTAGTAGAGACGCCCCGCGGGGCGTCTTCTAACTTAATCCGTCACCTGTAGGGACATACTTCATGTATGTCCGGAATCGTTACTTAATCGCACACGGCACGTATGTAATATCCCTCATACCGCGAGCCCCAGTTCACGTTGATGCTTCCTTTGCTGAACTGAAGACGATAAGAGCTGGTATTGTTGTAAGGGGTCGCCGTCCAGTAAAAACCAGAGACGTTCATCTCCTTGATGCCGTTGTTGTAGTTCACGCCGACTGCGGGCAGAAAGATGTAGTTGCCGTTGATCTTACTACGCACAACATAGCCGTTGCGGCCGCTCTCACGACTCCATGTCCACGTACATTTCTCCCGAAGCTCACGCATCTCCTGCACGGTAGGTATACGCCATTTGCCACCCCACACCCTACGGGCAAGGTCGTTATTTGAGTCACCGCTGATACTGCCGCGAGAGCGTTCATAATGCACGCTGGTGGAAGGGGTGTAGCTGTTTTTTTCGTTTATCTCGCCCCAGGCCACGATACGTCCGTAATACCCACCTGCATTATTCGCATCGATATTGCTGGTAGCCCATTTCACGCTCAGACCCAAGTCGGCATATTCATGGCCATAAATCATGTCGCGTTTAGCGATGGGCTTGGGAGTGCCCACGACTACTTTGAATGGATTACCCTTCACGTTTCTCACTTTGATGGGTTTGTGCTGAGCCATGGCTGAACACAGGAACAAGCCAAACATCATGGCTCCCAGTGTAATAACTTTTCTCATCTTTTTCATTTTCTTTCTTAGTTTTAATGGTTTTTGTAAATAATTAGGTATTGGTTTTCAATTCGACTGCAAATATACGGAATAATTCTACACACCAACCGTTCAATACGTAATTTTTTTATTCTTCTTTTCCACACCTCATCCATGTCATAATCTTAATCGATTCGTAATAATTTGTGTTCGAAAAAAAACATCCGCAAGGAAAAACTCTTTATTGAAGTTCAGAGCCATTAGATTCAGCAAGTTAGAGGAGGGTTATTCCAGAAACCCCTTCATGATGACCGTAGGTGCAGCATTATGGTCGAACGCACCCAGTTTGTACCCCCCAGGGAGGCACTGAGGTTCCCAGTAGAACACACCGCGGCAATGCCCGCCCGTCTGCGTGCGGGCCTCGCGGATCACACGAGCCAGCTGACGTCTGCCCTCCTCCATCACCTCAGGGTGAGCCTCGTCCACCTCATAGCCCGTCTCCACGATCATCACGTCGCAGCCATATTTCTCGCTCACATGGCGGATATTAGCCATGCAGTCAGTGATCACGTCATCCGCATTCACCTCTGGGTGACCGTCGCGCGCCCAGTAAGGATAGAGCGACATACCCACCATATCGAACTTGCCACCGTATTTCAGCACTGTGTCCAGGTTGTGGTCGTACAAGCTCTGACGGTGACCACGGTCAAGATGGATGATGACGATGGCATTCGGAAACACCTTCTTCACCGCGTCATAGCCCGTACGGATAAAGCCGGCATACTGCTCTGGCTCCGTCTTGATATGCCCCATCGAGTGGGTCACGATCGTATGTCCTTTCTCGTCCTTCACCTCCCAGCCACGCTCGTTGGTCTTCACGCTCCAGAGCATACCGTTCGACGTCTCGTTACCAACCTGAACCCAGCGGGGCTCTATGCCGTTGTCTTTCAGCAGCGTCAGCACGTCCACCGTATGGTCGTGAAGGTCCTGCCTCATCTGCTCATAGCTGTGGCCGAGCCAGGCCTTCGGAATCGGCTGCTTCGCCGGGTCTGCCCATGAGTCGCTGTAGTGGAAGTCCACCATCAGGTCCATGCCCAAGGCCTTCACGCGGCGGGCCATCGACAGCAGCTCGTACTTGTCGCAGCTTCCGCCACGCGGATTCACCCACACTCGCATACGGATGGCACTCAGTCCATAGTCGTTCTTCAACAGCTCCAGACACTCCCGGCCATGCCCCAGCGTGTCGTGAAACACGACGCCACGACGCTCCTGGCCCGTCAGGAATCCCACATCCGCACCCTTCACAAAGTCGTTCTCCGCAGAATGTTGTGCCACCGCCATCAAAGGCAGCGCCAATAAAAAGAAAATAATTGAAAGCTTTTTCATATTCAGTTAGTTTTATGTTTCAGTTTCATCATGCAAAATACTTACAACAATTCCTCAACCGTTGCAAAGTTAAGCAAAATCATTTGTAATCCCATAAACTATTATCCCAAATCCTTGAAATAATGTAACAATCCCACCTACGTTCCCTGTGTCGGGTGCTCATTGCGATCCATCTGCCTTGGCCATACGGGGCTCAAGGCTGGGATTCACCCTCCTCAGCTCCTCCTCTAACTATAGGAAAACTTGTAAAATATCGCAGTCTAAGCACCACAAAACTTGTAAAATATCGCGTTTTCATTTTTTTTCACTATCTTTGCACCAGGTTGTAAACATTTATCACATTGAAGCTTATGAACGACAAAACAGACAATTCTGTAAGAATAGACAAACGTACACTTGAATTCATTCTCACAGACCAGAAAGAAGAGTTGGAAGCAAAACATAAAATGAAAATTTGTGACATTTTAAATATGAGACGGCTGGTGGTGAGGCTGGCTGTAGTCATCGTGGTATTTTGGGGCGGCGCGTTGAACATCAACTCTCAGCAATGGATCAGCGCGCCTGAGTCAGGCGGCGGGATGCCGTTGTTTCAGAAGACGTTCCGGCTGGAAAAACCGGTACGTTCGGCTGTGTTGAGTGCCAGCGCATTGGGAGTGTACACCCTTACGGTCAACGGCGTGGAACTTGACGACGCTGAGCTGAAGCCAGGCTGGACAGACTACCGTAAGGAAATATTCTTCCAGACATCACCCCTGCCGAAACATCTTCTCAAGACTGACACGCTGAATGTTTCTGCACAGGTGAGCAACGGCTGGTGGATTGGTGGCATCACCCGTGGTGTATATGGAGTACACAACCGCCACGCGTTTATCTGCTGGATAGACGTCACCTACAAGGACGGCAGCAGTGTGCGCCTCGTGAGCGACAGCTCATGGCTTTGCTCCACCGACGGCCCGCTGAGGATGGGCGACATCTATAATGGCGAGACCTATGACGCCCGTCAGAAGCCGGAGCGTTGGCGGAATGTAGTTGAGAACCAAGATGTCAAATGCAAGCTGACAGCCCAGATGGGGCCTGACGTGAAGGTGCGCGACATGAGCCTGTGGCGTCATCCGCAGTCCATTACGGTTTATGAGGGTGCTGTCCAGACCGGCACGACATACGGAAAGATCAACGTGGTGAGGAAGCAGAGCACGCTGTCCTCCCCTGTCCGGCTGAAGAAAGGACAGACCTTGCTTGTGGACTTCGGTCAGAATATGGTTGGTTGGGTCAACTTCACGGTCCGTGGAGAGACAGGAACACAACTCACATGGCGCTTCGGCGAGATGCTGAACTACAACGGCGACGAGGCCCGTCTTGACAAAGGACCTGGTGGCAGCCTTTGGACATACAATCTCCGTACGGCTGACGCTACGTTGCGATATGTGATGAAAGGCGGTGGTGAAGAGACCTACCATCCTCGCCACACATTTTTCGGATTCCGTTATGCAGAGCTGACGGCCACCGGCGACGTGGAGGTCACGCATCTCGAAGGACAGGTAGTCGGAAGCGACATCAAGGAGTGGGGCCGGTTCGAGTGTTCCAATACCGACATCAACCGTCTGTATCAGAATATATGGTGGAGCCAGCGCGGCAATTTCCTGAGTATTCCCACCGACTGCCCCCAGCGTGACGAACGGTTGGGATGGACTGGCGACACCCAGATTTTCTCCGTCACTGCACTGTATAATTCCGACGTGAAGGATTTCTACCGCAAGTGGATGCGCGACCTTCGGAACGGACAGCGAGAAGACGGATCCTACCCATGCACGGCTCCCTTCGCCAACATGTGGGGATATGGCGGCAGTGCCTGGGGAGATGCCGGCATCATCGTGCCTTATAACGTATACAGTATGACTGGCGATAAGCAGATACTGGAGGAGAATTACGAGAGCATGCAGCGGTGGGTGGAGCATTGTGCTGAGCAGCGGGAAGGCGACTGGACCCACATAGGGGCGGAGACGGATTTTGGAGACTGGCTGGCTTACAAGCAGCTGGACAAGCGTTTTGTGTCGTATGCCTATTATGCTCATATCTGCCATCTGATGTGGAGGATTTCGTGTACGCTGAACAAATGGGACCACGAGAAATACCTTCACCTCCGGGAGAACATCATTGATGAGTTCCAACGTCGTTATGTCACCGACGACCGCCTCAACACAGGACAGGACACACAGACCGCCTATCTTCTGGCACTACGTTTCGGACTGCTGCGTGATGACACGCAGAGGCATTATGCCATGAAGTCGCTTCGTAAGAACATCGAGGAGAACGGCTACCGTCTGTCCACCGGGTTTGTCGGCACAGGCATTCTGATGGAGACGCTGACGCTCAATGGAATGGACGACCTGGCATACCGCCTGCTTTTGCAGCGCGACAACCCGTCGTGGCTCTACAGTATCGACCAGGGGGCGACAACGGTGTGGGAGCGTTGGGACAGCTATACCCTCGCTGACGGCTTCAACAAGCACGAATGGAACATGAATTCCTTCAACCACTACAGTTATGGTGCCGTGGCTGAGTGGTTCTATTCCACCATACTGGGCATCCGCCTGAACGAGCCGGGCTTCAGTTCCATCGTCTTCCGTCCTCGTTTTGGAGGTGGCCTCACATGGGCACGTGGCGGGACGATGACCCCTTACGGGCGTATCGACGTCCAGTGGCGCAGGATGAAGAACGGTGACTACCGCTATACGGTGAAGATTCCATCTGGCCGTGAAGCCCGTATCGAATACGACGGAGTGAAGAATAAGTTGCTCAGAGGCGACGGCAGGCAACACACATTCGTCCTCCCCGGTGAAGGAAAGAATTTAAACAAAGAATGATTTTAAGTGAAAGAGAATAGCATAGAAATAGGCATCCACTTCAAAATTTTTCATCAAAATCACGCTGTTTTTAAAAGAATTATCGTAATTTTGCATATTGACACTAATCTGACAATATTACACCTATGATTAACAAGCAACTACTGACACCTGAGAGCATCGTCGTCATCGGCGGTTCCAACAACATCCACAAGCCGGGAGGATCGGTCGTGAGAAACCTCATCAACGGAGGATACAAGGGAGTCCTGCGAATCGTCAACCCCAAGGAGGACGAGGTGCAGGGAATCATGGTATTCCACGACGCGAAAGAACTGCCGCCTACGGACCTCGCCATACTCGTCGTGGCCGCCAGACACTGCCCACCCTACGTGGAGTTCCTCGCCAAGGAGAAGCAGGTAAAGGCCTTCATCGTCATCTCTGCCGGATTCGGAGAAGAGACTCAGGAGGGAGCGGCTCTCGAGCAGCAGATGCTGGACAGCTGCGAGCGATACGGATGCGCGCTTATCGGGCCTAACTGCATCGGACTCCTCACCAGGACCCACCATTCCGTCTTCACCCGGCCCATACCCACGCTACATGCAAAAGGCGTGGACTTCATCAGCGGTTCGGGAGCCACGGCTGTCTTCATTCTCGAGAGCGCCGTCACGAAAGGGCTGCCGTTCAATTCCGTCTGGTCTGTGGGCAACGGAAAGCAAATCGGCATCGAGGCCGTGCTCGAGTATATGGACGAACATTTCGACCCGGAGCGGGATTCCATGGTCAAGTTGCTGTATATCGAAAATATCGCTGACCCCGACAAACTCCTCTTCCACGCCACCTCACTCATCAGGAAAGGATGCCGCATCGCCGCCATCAAGGCGGGGTCGAGCGAGAGAGGGAGCCAGGCGGCGTCAAGCCATACCGGAGCCATCGCGTCCAGCGACTCTGCCGTGGAGGCGCTGTTCAGAAAAGCGGGTATCGTAAGGTGCTTCTCAAGAGAAGAACTCACTACGGTTGGGTGTATTTTCACCCTGCCCAGATTCTCAGGAAAAAACTTCGCCATCGTCACCCATGCCGGAGGACCGGGCGTGATGCTCACCGACGCACTGTCGAAGGGAGGAATGAACGTGCCTAAACTCGACGGACAGCGTGCGGAAGAACTGAAGAAGCTTCTGCTGCCCGGTTCTTCTGTCGCCAACCCTATCGACATCCTGGCAACCGGACAACCCGAGCATATGGAGGCCGCAATCGACTTCTGCGAAAACCAGTTCGACGAGGCAGACGCCATCATGGTCATCTTCGGAACTCCCGGGCTGGTCAAAGTGTATGAGGTGTACGACGTGCTACACCGGAAAATACAGGAATGTAAGAAGCCTATCTTCCCCATACTACCCAGCGTGAGCACGGCCGGACCGGAGGTGCAGGAATTCATGCAGAAGGGACATGTCAATTTCAGCGACGAGGTGACCCTGGCCACCGCACTCACGCAAATCATGCGGACTCCTGAGCCGGCTGAGCAGCACGTGGAAATCATGGGGGTGGACGTACCGCGCATCAGAAGAATCATTGACGGCATCGACCATGACGGATATATCGAGCCGAGCCTCGTGCATGAGCTGCTGGAAAGCGCGGGAATACCCACCGTGCCGGAATTTGTAGGCAGCAACAAGGAGGAAATCACAGAATTCGCAGAACAATGCGGATACCCGGTGGTGCTGAAAGTGGTGGGACCGGTCCATAAGAGCGACGTCGGAGGTGTGGCACTGAACATCCGCTCAAAGGGGGTGCTCGAGGCGGAATTCGAGCGCATGATGCAGATTGAGGGCGCAACTGCCGTGATGGTGCAGAAAATGATCAAGGGGACGGAGCTGTTTATCGGTGCCAAGTACGAGCCCAGATTCGGCCATGTCGTACTGTGCGGACTCGGAGGCATTTTCGTCGAGGTGCTCAAGGACGTGTCGAGCGGACTGGCACCACTCTCCTATGCAGAGGCGGAAAGCATGATCAAGTCTCTCCGCGCCTACAAAATCCTGAAAGGCACAAGAGGACAAAAGGGCATCAACAGGAAGAAATATGCCGAAATCATCGTAAGGCTCAGCACACTTCTTCGCTTCGCCACCGAAATCAAGGAAATGGACATCAATCCCCTACTCGCCGACGAGAATGATGTCATCGCCGTGGACGCCAGAATCTACGTCAAGAAATAACCTCTGGAATTTTTACAAATTTCTGAGAAAAACCATCTATGAAATCCGTAAAACAATCAAATAAAATACAGATAAATAGCTGCAGCAGGAATAGCCATCAGCGCCGAGTCGAAGCGGTCCAGCCAGCCACCGTGCCCCGGCAGGATATTGCCGGAGTCTTTCACGCCCAGCTTGCGTTTCAGGCGTGACTCAACCAAGTCGCCCCATGTGCCAAACACGACTACGACCGCAGCCAGACCTGCCCACAACAAACGGTTCATCAACTCGCTACCGGAGTTCAGGTCCATACTGAAGGTGGCAAACACCTGTGAGGCAAGGATGGCAACCAAGCCACCACCGATTGTACCCTCCCATGATTTATTTGGAGAAATACTCGGGAAAAGACGGCGCTTGCCGAACTTCGAGCCAATCAAGTAAGCACCTGTGTCGCTGCACCATATAAACACAAATACGGAGAGATTCAGAATGACCACATAGGCGAGACCACCTTCCACACCGATAAACGCCATGACGTTGAGCATCGACATCGGAACCGCGATATACAAGAAAGCCATGAAAGCGAAAGCCCAGTTCTCTATCTTACGGAAACCACCGAGATAGAGCTCCGAGATAAGGAGGTACATGTTCGAGATGAGAACTGGGAAGAACGTGCCAAGTCCTAAGCCCGTCACATTCGTCTGGCAGTCGAAAACGGCAAAGAAGAAATACACGGACATCATCGTCGTGATAAACGTGTTCACCTGCAAATGAAGCTGGCTGTTCACAAGCGAGCAGAACTCCCAGACCATCAAACCTGTCAGGCCGCCGAACAAGACAACAAACGCTATCGGGTTCGTCAAGCATAGCACTATTACTGCCACAAAAACCACACCGGTGACGGTACGGGCCACTATCGACGAGAATGCGCCTTTCTTATGTGCTTCCTGCAGCGGTTCTAAAGGCTGAGGGTCGAGCACACCACCGTCAAGCGGATTGCTCGGTTTGAGTTCTTCTTTCTGAGTCTCCATCAATTTTTTTTGCTATGATTTGAATAAATCTGTTTCTGATATATTTCCAGAGCCTCGTGTAGCTGGGACTTACTTCATGTATGTCCGCAACCAGACTCTATTTAAAATTTCACTGTCACAAAGAACGATGTCTTTCAGTCATCCAGGGAGAAAGTGAGCTCGTCATCATCGTCCTCTTTCTTAAGGGCATCCTTCTTGGATTTCTCGCCTGACTCCGGAAGCACTTCGTCAAAGTCTATATCCCTGCGACGGCCTTCGCTCACGCCGATGTATTCGGTCTCATCATCGGATTCTGATTCTGGGACGGAGATTTCCAACTCGTCATCACCGAAAAGCGATGGCTCCGGATTCTGTGTTTTTGGAGCTGCCGCTGATGTGACAACGGACTGTGAGGTCTGCTCCGTAATCTCGGTCTTGTCAGTTTCGGCAGTCTCTCCTGACTCTGCAGACGCTTCTGGCTCAGCCACCACTTCTGATTCTGCAGATTCTTCTGCTTCGGCCGATACTCCTGAATCAGAGGATTCTTCAGCTTCAACTGAAGAGTTTAAAATCGACTCAGCCTCTCCGTCTTCCGCAACATCATCCACGATTTCGATAACGTCGTCATCGTTATTGCGCAAGTCAAAGACGGGCTCTGACGGGGTTTCATCCGACGGGGAAGAGGCATCTGAAGGTTCTGACGGGGCAGCGGGCGTATCGTTCTCTACATCGTCTGCCACTGCCTCCTCTGCCTCTGGCTCCTCGTCTTCGTAAGGCGAAGAAGCAGGGACTTCATCTTCTGGCTCAAAAGGTTGCTCCGGTTCTTCAGACTTGGATGCACTTGACGAAGATGAATAGGACGAGGAGGACGACCAACTGTCAAATATCGGGTTGTAGTCGTCATTATCCGGTGTAGAGGAAACCGACGCCCCACCCTGCTCTTTTGGAGCTGAGGAGGTGTCAGCGGCAGGACTTTGAGGCGTTTCCTCCAATTCATCCTCAGGGTGGTATAGCTGATTATCTTGTGTCTCAGAAGGATTCTGAGGCTCAGCGTCTTGAGGTACCTCGTTACTGATTCCGGCGGCTCCAGCCATACCGGCTGCTCCTACTGCCGCTCCGGCCGCACCCATGCCTGCACCTGATCCTTCGGGAGGAATGGCACCACTCTGGGCGGCCTGCTGCTCCTGCAGACGGCGCTGCTTCTCCATCACGGCGGCTACGGCTTTCTGACGGATAAACTCGGCATTCTCGTCATTGTAGTCAGTACCATCACCATCGCCATCGCCATTCTCATTACCCAGGTTCTTGTTCAGCTCCATGATTTCGTCGGAGCGGGAACGCCACTGGCGAGGACCGAAGATATTCTCCAGGTCGGCTGGATAAATCACTTCTTTCTCGATGAGCACCTGGGCCAGTTGCTGCAAGCCACGGGAATGCTGCATCAGAACGCGCTTGGCGCGGTTGTACTCTCGCTCTATCAGTGACTTCACCTCTTCGTCGATCATCTGAGCCGTGCTCTCGCTGTAGGGCTTGGTGAACGAGTTCTCTGCGAAGTCGTAATAATTGACGTTAGGCATCTTCTCGCCCATGCCATAAATCGATATCATGCTGTAGACCATATTGGTCACGCGCTGCAAGTCGTTGCTTGCCCCTGTGCAGATATGGCCGGTGAACAGCTCCTCGGCGGCACGGCCACCGAGCAGACCGCAAATCTGGTCGAGCAGCTCTTCTTTTGTGGTCACAGGGCGCTCCTCTGGCATATACCAGTTGGCACCGAGTGCGTTGCCACGCGGAACGATGGTCACCTTCACCAATGGATTGGCATGCTGGAGGAACCAGGAAATCGTAGCATGGCCAGCTTCATGAATGGCAATCGTACGCTTCTCCGACTCGGTCATCACCTTCGTCTTCTTCTCCAAGCCACCGAGCACACGGTCTACGGCATCGAGGAAACACTGTTTGTCCACCCAGTCTTGCTGACGACGGGCGGCTATCAGGGCGGCCTCGTTACATACGTTGGCGATGTCGGCGCCCGACAAGCCCGGAGTCTGACGGGCCAGCATCTCTACGTCTACCGACTCATCTATCTTGATGGGTTTCAGATGAACGTTGAATATCTGCTGACGCTCCTTCAAATCGGGTAATTCTACGGTAATCTGACGGTCGAAACGGCCAGCGCGCAACAACGCCTTGTCAAGGATGTCAGCCCGGTTTGTGGCAGCCATCACAATCACACCGGTGTTGGCACCAAAGCCGTCCATCTCCGTGAGAAGCTGGTTCAGCGTGCTCTCACGCTCATCGTTCGACTGGATGCTGGACTTGCCACTGCGTGCACGGCCGATGGCATCAATTTCGTCGATAAACACGATGCTGGGGGCCTTGGACTTGGCCTGGTTGAACAAGTCGCGGACACGGCTTGCGCCGACGCCCACAAACATCTCGACAAAGTCGGAGCCGGACAACGAGAAGAAGGCTACGTTGGCCTCGCCGGCAACGGCCTTGGCCAAGAGGGTCTTACCTGTGCCGGGAGGGCCTATCAGAAGGATTCCCTTCGGTATCTTACCGCCTAACTCTGTATATTTCTGTGGGTTGCGAAGAAAGTCCACAACCTCCTGCACTTCCTGCTTGGCGCCCTGAAGACCAGCCACATCCTTGAAGGTGATACGGTCCTGTTCGTTGCCGCCGCCCTCGAAGAGCTTGGCTTTCGACTTGCCGAACGAGAAGACGCCGCCACCACCACCGCCGCCCATACGGCGCATGATGAACATCCAGAACAGGAAAATCAGCAGGAACGGGAACACAAACTGCATAAAGATGCTCCAAAAGCCGCCGCCGCCGTTCTCATACTTCACCTCGCCTTCGAACTTACCCTCGGCACGTTTGGCTGCTACATACTCCTCCAGCTTGTCCACCGTGGCGAAGTTACACACCAGCACGGCTTTCGAACGGGCCTCCTTCGGAAGGATGGAGGCGGCGGGAACGATGCTGTCGGTCTTGAAGTCGAAATAAAGTTCCTGCTCGGTCTTGTCTACCTTGATGTTTGAGACATAACCGCTGTCCAGACATTCCTGAAACTTGGAATAAGTCACTTTCATCATCGACTCCTCATTGTTGGTCATGATGAAGAAGAACAGGAATGCCAACAGGGCTACATACACCCAAGTAAGATTGAACTTACTTTTACCATTGGTCGGTTTATTATTCTGAAGTGGCATCTTGATTTGGTCGTTTTCGATTGGTTATTGGTATGGATCTTTTTATGATAACTGGGAATGTCAGTCTAAATCTGGGATCTGCTCCACCTGGGCATCCTCCCACAAGTGGTCGATATCGTAGAACTGACGGGTCTCAGGAAGGAAAATATGCACCACAACGTCGGCATAGTCCATTGCCACCCATAGGCTGTTACGTAGGCCGTCAACGGCATTGGGTTTCTCGCCTGTGTGCTTCTGAGCCATTTCGCGGACGGACTCGTATATTGCCGAGATATGACTCGGAGAATTGCCGTCGCAGATCACCAGATACTGACATATCGTGTCGTCAATCTCTGTAAGGTCTGCCACGCTGATGTGATGTCCTTTCTTCTCCTGAATGCCTTCTACTATACTGGTTACTAATTGAGTTGCGGTCTTTTCTGTTGAGTTCTCGATTTTCATAAATTTTTGTGTAGTAATAAAATAACTTGATTCAATGCTCGGTTACAGGGGGATGTCTGTCTTGCCTGACTTTTGTCTCGTCTTCATAAAAAAACGTAGCAACTTATTTCTCACGATTTCCTGCAAACACAAATAATTCGCAAAGTTAGCAAAAAAAGATAAAACAATAAAAAGTAAATTAAAAAATAAAAGATGTATAAAGTTTTTTTAACAATAAAAAAAACTTCAAACATCTCATTTGACATTTGAAGTTTTGTTGTTGGGATACAAGGACTCGAACCTTGAATAACAGGACCAGAATCTGTTGTGTTGCCAATTACACCATATCCCAAATTGGCTTTTTCTGAAAAGCGAGTGCAAAGTTAGAGCTTTATTTTCAAACTTCCAAAAAAAATGAGACTTTTTTCAAAAAAAATCATTAATTTTGCAGAAAATTCATAAAAATCCAACTAAACCACGAATGAAAGAAGCAAAAAAGCCATTAATTCTGCTATCAAACGACGACGGATTTGACGCGACTGGAATCGGGGCGCTCATCAAAATATTAAGGCCTGTAGGCGACATCATTGTCGTTGCGCCTGACGGAGGACGTTCCGGAAGCTCTTTGTCCATCACGGGGACCGTACCTGTCAAATATAATAAGGAATATGAGGAGGAAGGCGGGAAGGAGGAAGGCAACTCCGGAAGCCTGACTATCTACAGCTGCAGCGGAACTCCGTGCGACTGCGTCAAAATGGCGCTCGAGTTTCTCATGCCCAGAAAGCCGGACATCGTCATCGGAGGCATCAACCACGGTGACAACGCAGCAACGAACGCACACTACTCCGGCACGATCGGCATCGCCATCGAAGGAACGCTCAAGAGCATTCCATCGGTCGGATTCTCCAGCTGCGCGTTCAGCAACGAAGAGGACTTCCTCAGACTGGGCAAGCACATCAGCCAAATCGTCAAGAACGTGCTCAAGAACGGACTTCCGGAAAAGGTGTTCCTCAACGTCAACTTCCCAGCCCACTTTCCCTTCAAGGGAACACGAATCTGCAGAATGGGGATGGGAGACTGGGTCGACGAGTGGATTGAGAGAGACCATCCGAGAGGAGGCAAGTATTTCTGGATTGCAGGCAGCTTCAAAAGTTTCGACGGTCACGACGAAACAACGGATATATGGGCTCTCAACAACGGATTCGTCGCCATCACACCCATCACGCTGGACTTCACGGCATACGAGTCATTCCAGTTCCTGAAGGACAACGGATTCGAGGGATAGACTGAGGAATCGCTAAACCTCTGGCTGAGACTTGGCTGGCTTGCGAAGCGACAGGCTCACCAAGGAAAAGACGCCCAGCAGGGGTATTAAAGCGGTCTGCAACGTATGGACAATCAGGACAAACGTCTCGGCATTCACCGAGGCCACGCCATACAACACAAAGATCGTCTTTACCGCAAAATGCCAAGGACCCATGCCGTTAGGGGTTGGCACTATCACAGCGATACTGCCTACAACGAAGGCCACCAATGCAGTCATCAAGCCTAAGTCCTTCGTGAAGTCAAAGCAGAAGAACGTGATGTAGAAATGAAGGAAATAGCTCACCCAGATACCCAGCGTGTAGGCGATGAAAAGCCATTTGCGCTGGACGGAACCAACCGAACGGATGCCGGCGATGATGTCATCGACAATCTTGCGGAAATGGACCACTGACGACAACTTCTTCCAGCCCCAATACAAGAAGAAGCCTGTGATAATCAGACAGACGGCGGTCACAACATAACCGGTCACAGTGAACTGCGAGAAGAAATGGCCCAGGTTCGTGCCGGTCTTGCTGAAAAAACTGGTGAACACACCCAGCTGGGAGATGAACACCAACGCCACAACAACAAGGATCAGAAGACTGTCGATGATGCGCTCGGTCACAACCGTACCTAACGACTTGGCAAACGACACCTTGTCATAACGGCTCAACACACCACAACGGGTCACCTCGCCGATGCGTGGAATCAGAAGGCTCGAGGCATACGACAGGAACACGGCATGGACACATGTGCTTTTGCGAGGATGCTCCCCCAGTGGATCAAGACTTTGTTTCCAACGGAGGCCACGGAACACCTGGGCACTCACGCCGAACACCATCGACAGCAGCATGAATCCCCAATCCATCTCATGCTGAAGAATCGAATACATGCGGCTGAAGTCATATCCACGGTACATCCACCACAGGATTCCTGCGCCTAAAAGCACCGACAGGACCACATTTAAGGTATTTCTTACGCTTTTGTGAGCCAATTTCTTTTCGTTTTGAATAATTTTGCGTGCAAAGTTAGTGTAATTTCATGCTATAAAAAAATAAACGTACACATTTTTTTCTTTTTTAGATATTTTTATGCAAGTCAAACCTAAAAAATTCCTCGGACAGCATTTCCTGACTGACTTGAACATTGCCAGCAGAATTGCTGACACGGTTGACGAAGTCAAGGACATACCGGTGCTCGAAGTCGGGCCTGGCATGGGGGTGCTCACACAGTTCCTCATGAAAAAAAACAGGGAGCTGAAAGTGGTTGAAATAGACAGGGAGTCGGTGGACTTCCTCAAAAAAAACTTCACAGAGCTACAGGGAAAAATCATAGAGGAGGACTTCCTCAAGATGGACCTCAACAACACATTCGAAGGACAGCAGTTTGTGCTCACAGGGAACTACCCCTACAACATCTCCAGCCAGATTTTCTTCAAAATGCTGGAATACAAAGAATTGATTCCATGCTGCACGGGCATGATACAAAAAGAGGTGGCAGAAAGGATGGCGGCGGCCCCCGGAAGCAAAGCATACGGAGTGCTGAGCATCCTCGTTCAGGCATGGTACGACGTGGAGTATCTGTTCACAGTCGACGAGCATGTGTTCAACCCGCCTCCAAAAGTCAAAAGCGCGGTCATCAGGCTCAAACGAAACGGGATGCAAAACCTGGGATGCGATGAAAGGCTGTTCAGGCGCATCGTCAAGACCGTCTTCACCATGAGGAGAAAGATGATGCGAAATGGTATGAAACAGATTGTCGGGGCAGACCACCCCATGCTGGCCGACCCCATTTTCAACAAAAGGCCCGAGCAGCTCTCTATTCAGGATTTTGTGGAGCTGACGAATCGAGTTTCAGACGAACATCCATCATAAGGCCAATCTGGCCGGAAAAGGTCGGATTATTGTATTTCTCCTTTGCAATATGCTTCACCTGCTCTGAGAATTTCTTCAAGTCTCGGATCAGTACACCGTCTCCTAAGTCCAGCTCACCGCTGGGCTTAAACGTATCTATCCATCTCACCAGGTCTTCTGCCTCTTCCTTTGTATAACTGCGTTTATAGTTCTCGTGCATTTCTTCTATTTTTTGTTTTCGTGTTTTCTTATTGTTGTTTTAGCATTCGCTTGTTTTCGCCGTTTTCGCCTCTTTTCGTCTTGTTTTTATGCTGTTTTAGTCTCTTTTTGCCTTTCTTTGTCCTTGCTTTATAGTTGTCTCCTATGCCGCGACATTGTTGCGGCCCTCAAATCCCTCCTTTGCCCCCTCAAGTCCTCCCGGCTTCAAACCGCAGGTCCTTTTCCTTTTGTCAGCAGCCCTACCATGGCCTCCGCAGCACGGCGGGAAGCACCGCTTTCGCCCAGGATGGCGCGCATTCGGGCGTAGTCCGACAGCATCGCTTCCCGTTTCGCCCCTCCTGGAAGAATGGCGCACAACTCACTGTACACGTTTTCCACGGTCATGTCGCTGGCCACCAACTCCCGGACGGCTTCCTTTCCGCATATCAGGTTCACCAACGACACAAACTCCACCTTTAACACCCTCTTCTTCAGCCATTTCATCAGACGGCCGGCGGAGATATAGTAACACACCACCTGAGGAACATTCAGCAACGCCGTCTCCAACGTGGCTGTACCGCTCGTCACAAGCGCTGCGTCGGACTCCGCCAGCACTTCATAGGTCTGCCCATAACGGACTTCAACTGACATCCCTTCAGGCATATATTTCTTGTAGGTTTCCAAAGGAATATTAGGAGCTCCCGCAATCACGCACTCATAGTCTTCAACCTGACTGGCAGCCAACAACATACGGCTTAAGTTTTTACGAATCTCCTGCACGCGGCTGCCGGCAAGGATGGCTATTTGTCGGCGGAAGCCCGTCTCCCGACGCGGGGAAAGACGGGACGAAAGGAATTCCTCTATGGCGTCTACGCAGGGGTTGCCAACATAACGAACCGGATAATGGTGTTTCTGCTCAAAGTACTCCACCTCAAACGGTAGGATGGAGAACAGCTCGTCCACATAGCTGCGGATGCTTTTGATGCGGTACTCCTTCCAAGCCCATATCTTCGGAGATATATAATAGTAGACCGGGATGTCAGTATGGGTCTTCACATATTTTGCTATCGAGAGGTTGAAGCCCGGATAGTCCACCAGAATCAGAACGTCGGGACGCCAACGGACTATGTCCTCCTTGCAGCACCGCATGTTGCGAAGGATGGTACGGGCATGGAGAAGCACCGGCACAAATCCCATATAGGACATCTCCTTGTAGTGCTTCACCAACTCGCCACCTTCCGACTGCATCTTCTCGCCACCGTAATAACGGAAAACGGCTGAAGGGTCTTCTTTTTTCAAGGCGGACATAAGATTCGAGGCATGCAAATCGCCGGATGCCTCGCCAGCTATCAGATAATATCGCATGGGCAGAATCAGTAAAAATCATACAAAATTAGTGTTTTTTATCTTCACTGAGAAAGAAAGAGAAATTTTTTAGCGTACTTTCAGATATTTTTTGTAATTTTGTAGGAAATTTACAAACAAAAAAACAAAATAATTTTAATATTATGGAAATATCAGCATTAAATCCACAATTAGTTTGGAAGCATTTCTATGCACTGACCAGAATACCACGTCCGTCTGGACATACGGCCGCTGTCGCACAATATCTGGTGGAATTCGGCAAGAAGATCGGAGTCGAGGCATTCATCGACAACGCAGGTAACGTGGTCATGAGGAAACCGGCCACGCCTGGATTCGAAAATCTCGAGACGGCTATCCTGCAGGCTCATATGGACATGGTGCCACAGCCGCTCGACGGACCGCATAACTTCGAGACCGACCCTATCGAAACGCATATCGAAGGAGAGTGGGTATACGCCAACGGGACAACCCTCGGAGCGGACGACGGCATGGGGGTAGCAGCTGCAATGGCAATACTTGAGGACGACAATGTCAAGCACGGACCCCTCGAAGTGCTTATCACGGCCGACGAGGAGACGGGCATGTACGGTGCCAGAGGACTGGAAGCAGGAACGCTCAAGGGGAAATTCCTACTCAACCTCGACTCGGAGACCGAAGGGGTCATCACCATCGGATGTGCCGGAGGACAGGATGTTGAAGCATCTATGGAATACGACGAGATGGAGGTCAACCCGACGGGAATGAAGGCTTTCAAAATTGAAATGGACGGAATGAAAGGCGGGCACTCAGGACTGGAAATCAATCTCGGTAGGGCGAACGCCAACAAACTCATGGCCAGACTGCTCTCCGTACTCATCGACGCAGAATGTGCGTGGATCTGCTCTTGGACGGGTGGAACGATGAGAAACGCCATACCAAGAAGCGGAGAGGCAGTTGTGCTCGTGCCGGAAAAGAAAGAGCAGGAATTCAAAAATATCGTCAAGGAAAGACTTGACATCTTCAACGAGGAGTTCAAAGTACAGGAAAACGGAAACATCACCATCAAACTCTCTGAGTGTGAGGCGCCGAAAAAAGCTATGAGCGACGATGTGCAACTCAACCTCGTCAACGCCATACTTGCAGCTCACGACGGAGTGCTCAGGTATATACCCACGATTCCAGACATCGTAGAGACTTCTTCCAACCTTGCCATCGTCAAGGCTGCGGACGGAAAAATCGAAATTGGAATTCTTGCCCGTAGCTCAAGCGACACAATGAAAGCTTACTTGTGTGAGTCACTCGCAGCCTGCTTCAGACTGGCCGGAATGGACGTTCAGTTCAACGGGGGATACGGAGGATGGCAGCCCAACACGGAATCTCCGCTTGTGGCTAACATGTCCGACGTCTATGAGAAGATGTACGGAAACAAGCCCGTCGTGGAAGTCTGCCACGCCGGACTCGAATGTGGAATCATCGGCGTCACATATCCCGACATGGACATGGCCTCGTTCGGGCCGACGCTTGAATCGCCACACACACCAAGCGAAAGATGCCTCATCCCTTCTGTAGAGAAATTCTATAACTTCCTCGTGGAACTACTCAAGCACATCCCTGAGAAAAAATAAGATGAACAGCCAGATAATCTAGAAAGTCTAGAATTTATAGTTCATCTAGAAAATCTAGATTATCTGGTCTAAACCCAACTCACAAAAATCAACTCCTTTGGCGCTCAAGAAAAATAAAAATCTCAAACTTTTCTATTCCATCAGCGAAGTAGCCTCGATTATCGGAGTCTCTGAGGTCACTCTGAGATTCTGGGAAAAGGAGTTTCCCAGCATCAAGCCTCAGAAAGCGGGACGTAACATCCGGCAATACTCTAAAGAGGACATAGAGGAAATCAGAAAAGTGCACCATCTCCTCAAGGAGAAGGGCATGACCATTGAAGGTGCCAGGCAGACGCTGACGCAGGCTGGAAAAGGACAGGACGTGAAGCTTGAGGCTATCCAAAGACTTAAATTCATCAGGGACGAGCTCTTGGAAATCAGCAAGGAGCTGTCGGAAATGACATAGAATTCCCCCAAAAAGCAGAAGAACAAAAGACGAAGTACATACAGAAAAAAAGCAGCAAAGAGATGAAGAACAATGAGAAAATTGCAACTGCGGTCAAGGCATTGCTTGATGAGTGCGTAAAGAAAATGCACAATCTTTACAAAGAGGAGGAAATCACGGACTTCTACATTCAGTTCAATCCTTCTGACAACAGCTTACGGATCGTCGACGACGAAGAGACGGTTCTGGCTACTGCCAAAATCGGCAGACAAGACACAGAAGACGAAAGCGAAACGGAAGACATCACAACAAAAATGCTCAAGCCGGTGATACAGGACGAATTGACGAAACTCAATGAGGCTAAGGCTTTCGACGACATCAATGTCTTCCATCCTTTCTCGTTCGTGCTGGAAGACGAGGATGAGACAATGCACGACCTCCTTATTGTCGACGACGCTAATCTCATCATCGACGACGAACTGCTCAAAGGACTTGACGACGATCTCGATTCTTTCATCGAAAAACTGCTCAGCGAATAACACTCCCACAAGGGCATCATTCCGACTGACCACACTATCGCCATCTTCTACTCCCACTTTTACTCCCACTTTTACTTCCAATTCTACTCCCACTAAAAAACTATGCTTTTCAGATTTACAATAGAATACCACACCCAATGGGGTGAGGATTTACGACTGCAGGCCGAAGGTAAAGAATACCAGATGAACACGCTCGACGGAATCATCTGGAGCTGCGATATCAACATCCCCGTCAAGCCGGGTATTTTCACATATAACTACGCGCTCTACCGCAACGGGCAGTTCGTGTGGAAAGAATGGGAAATCGGGGCACACACACTGCACATCCCACCTGAGCCCAAAAGCAAGAAAAAAGGGGCTATCACCATGCAGACGTATTTCGTCGAAGACTTCTGGAGGCCTATCCCGGCCGACCTTCCCCTCTATTCCTCCGCATACACCGACGTTGTAGCCAGTCACGACCAGAAAAGCCTGGCCGACCTCAATTACTACACAACGACACTACAACTCAGGATTGTGGAGCCCAGACTGCGAAAAAACCAAAGGCTGGCGATTTGCGGAAACGCACAGATTCTCGGAAACTGGGAAAAACCAGTAGAGATGCAAATGACGGGACTGCAGGAATGGACGCTCAACATCGACACCAACAACATTTTCCACCCGTTGGAATACAAATATGTCATTATCGACGAAAATGGAGACATCACAGCATGGGAAGAGGGAGCGAACAGATTCATCGACAAGATTCTTATCAACGGAAATTTCCAAACCTGGGTCAAGAATGAAAGACAGCCAAGGTTCAACTTCCAAAATTGGAAATGTGCTGGAGTGGTCATACCGGTGTTCTCACTGAGAACGGAGCAAAGTTATGGTGTAGGTGACTTTGCCGACCTCAAGCAGATGATTTCATGGGCGGCCAGTGTAGGGATGCACGTGGTGCAGATTCTACCCATCAACGACACCATGATGTCGGGAAAATGGCAGGACTCATATCCTTACAACGCAATATCAATCTACGCGTTCCATCCGCTCTATGCAGACATCAACGCACTGCCCAAGCTCAAAGACAAGCTCAAGATGGAAACGTTCAAAATCAGACAGCAGGAACTCAACCGGGCTCCGTTCATGGACTACGAGCAGGCCATTGCTGTCAAGATGGAATATTTCAGACTGGCATACGAGCAGGAATGGGACAAGGTGGCGGAATCTAACGAATTCAAGCGATTCTTCGAAGCCAACAAGACATGGCTCGTACCTTACGCGGCTTTCAGCTACCTCAGGGACACTTACCAGACGCCGGACTTCAGAGCTTGGCCGAAACATCAGACGTTCTCAAAATCTGACATCAGCAGGCTATGCTCACAAAAAAGCACGCATTACAAGGGGGTGGCTCTTTACTATTATATTCAGTATCAACTACACCTTCAGCTCACTGATGTTCATCAACATGCGAAAGCAAACGGAGTCATCATCAAAGGCGACATCCCTATCGGCATCAGCAAAAACAGCGTAGAGGCGTGGAGCGAGCCACATCTGTTCAATATGGACGAACAGGCCGGAGCTCCGCCGGACGCATTCTCCACGAACGGGCAGAACTGGGGATTCCCCACATACAACTGGGCTGAGATGGCAAAGGACGGATACTCGTGGTGGAAACGGAGATTCACGAAAATGGCCGAATATTTCGATGCATACAGAATCGACCACGTCCTCGGATTCTTCCGTATCTGGGAAATACCTGGACACTCCGTGCATGGACTGCTTGGGCATTTCGCACCAGCGCTGCCACTCAGCCAAAGCGAAATTGAGGGATACGGCATGCATTTCAACAGGAAACTCATGACACAGCCCTTCATCAACGACGACATTCTCTACCAGATGTTCGACTACAAGACCGACATGGTCAAGATGATCTATCTGGAGAATGCAGGAAATATGGGAGGTGAGCATGCCTTCAATGCCTTTGGGGGCGTCAACGGTCTATACAAGCTGAAGGCGGAATACGACACCCAACGGAAAATACAGGCTGCATTTGCCGGCAAAGACGACGAGGACTCTATAGCTCTTCGCGACGGACTTTACGAGCTTGTGAGCAATGTGCTTTTCGTCATCGACAACGACAACCCGCATGGCTACCACCCGAGAATCAGCGCAATCGACGACAAGGCATTCCAATATCTGTCCGACAGCGACAAGCATGCATTCAGAAGACTGTATGAGGACTATTTCTACCACAGACACAACGACTTCTGGTATCACGAGGCGATGAAAAAGCTCCCGATGCTGACACAATGCACAAGGATGCTCGTCTGCGCGGAAGACCTCGGCATGGTCCCTGCTTGCGTGCCGACACTCATGGACAACCTCAAGATTCTCAGCCTCGAAATTCAGAGCATGCCGAAGGCATTCGGAGTGGAGTTCGGAAAACTCAGCGAAAACCCATACCTCTCGGTTGCCACCATATCCACGCACGACATGAGCACGCTACGGCAATGGTGGGAGGAGGACCACGACAGAAGCCAGAGATACTACAACAACTCACTGCATATCGACGGACAAGCACCGGAAGTGCTGCCGGGATGGCTGGCTGAGAAAATCGTGGCAAGACACCTCTACAGCCCGTCCATGCTTTGCCTGCTCTCCCTACAGGATTGGCTTGCCATCGACGAGCAAGTCAGAAATCCTGACGCTAACGGAGAACGTATCAACATTCCGTCAAACCCTCGTCACTACTGGAGATGGAGAATGCACATCAACGTCAGCGACCTGCAAAACAACCAGGATCTCTCCAGCCACATTCGAGAACTCATCGACCACGCAGGAAGACTCTGACAAGCACAGAAATGAATGACTTGTCAAAAAAAACAAAACAAATATAATCCATAGCACGTTGAGTGGCGAGCGATACCATCGCGAGCAAAGCAAGTATCCACACCACATGCCCTCTCAACCCAATAATCTGTACGACTCTGAACAAGAACAGCACAAAAAAGAAAGAACGGCTCAAGTTCCTTATGGTGTTTATCATCACCTTAGGGAGCGTGGCTGCTTTGCGTCATATTTTCAGTTTCTCTATTCCGGCATACGCCACAGAAGAAACAACCGACAAAGACGAAACAGAAGAAGAGGCCACTAAGGACTCCGCCACCACCTCCATCATGCTGGCTCAAACCGACCAACCAGCAGCCCTGTCCGACCAGCCTGACCAGTCCGACTTGTCTGACTTGTCCGACCAGCCTGACCAGTCCGACTTGTCCGACCTGTCTGCTCCGTCCGACTCGTCCAACCTGGCCAACAAAGACTCGATGACACTCGCCCTGGAAGACTCTCTCCGTCGCGACAGCATCAGAAGACGCAACACCGCACTGTTCAAGAAAAGCGGAAAAATCTGGGACTACGACGAATGCCTGCCCGACACACAGGACCAGCACATCAGCACGGCGGTCAAATTCGGAATCAAACCGGTGGCTACGCACAAAGCCGTGATGTGGAAAGCGAAACATCATCAGCTGGTGGCAATCACAGAATCACCTTTCTTCGTCGTGGAAAAACTGGATTATTCCCTCCCCTACCTCGTGCCGAGGGCTAAGGATCTGCTCACTACGATATCCGTCAATTTCCTCGACTCACTACAGTCCAAAGGCTACAAGCCTTACCTGCCCATAGTCACATCGGTGCTACGAACCACGCTCGATGTCAGAAAACTCACAAGGCGAAACAGAAACGCCACGGAAAACTCCTGCCATTCATACGGAACCACGTTCGACATCACCTACAGCAGATACATGCCTCTAACGGGCATTCCTACGCCGGTTGACAGCGCTGAGTGGAAACGGGGTGAGCTCAAGCTCGTGCTGGCCGAGGTTCTCTTCGACCTAAGGAACCAAGGAAAATGCTTCGTCAAGCATGAGCACCGGCAACCTTGCTTCCACATCACTGTCAGGTGAACAGCCAAAACGGATTATTCACTTTTCTCATAATTATGCCTGGTTAAATGCGTTCTTTCTGGCATAATTAATAATATCTACTGATTTCAGCAAATTTTTGGTCATAAATATGATTATCACAAATACAATTATCATAAATATGATTACCATAAACATGATAATCATAAATATGATAATCAACAATATCGCGATTGAACGGCCAGAAATAGTCAGCGGGGAAAGGCACCTTCCCCAATCCGACGGGCAAGCTCTCTGCAACCATCCTGGATAAGACGGAAAACTGTGCGGTAACGCTCTTCTGTATCATAACTCGGATCAGGAAGGTCACGGCTCTCACCAAAACAGACATCAAGAAACAAGTGGAGGCGGTTCCATTTATCGTAATTCAGAATCTTCTGAATGTCAACATAATGTTTCCTGTCCATCACGACTATCAAGTCATACGTGTTTACCTCATCACGGCTGATCTGACGCGACATACCGCCCAGTTCATAGCCGGACTCAAGAGCCAGACGGCGCATCATCTCGTCACGGTTACGACCGGCAAAGTTATCTACTCCAGCAGAGGACACTTCAACACCCTCAATACCAAGGGACTGAAGTTCTGACTTCAGTATCACCTCCGCCAATGCGCTGCGGCATATATTGGCGGAACAAACAAATAACACTTTCATTTTCTCCCAATTATTAATAAGTTAATCTTTTATCATGATAGTGATAGCCATATCCAGGTGGCTAAAGCACTTATCTGAAAATTCATCCGACTTCTCCCTCGCGTGCCTCACTGTCACCCTCGACAAAGCCATCTGACGGCTCCTCATCACCGTCCGCCACATCCTCGTTATCATGGATTGGCCCATCGTCTGCTACAGGCGCACCTCCTGCCACCAGCTTATTGCCAGCCGTTGGCGCCACGTATTTACTGCCAAGCGCATGCTCGGCCTTCAGTTCAAAGGGAAGTTTCCGTTCTCCTATGCCCTTTATCAGCACCGGCTGGCCCACCTGGGCATACAAGTCATGGAATGTGTTGATATCGGCATCGCGAAGGCGGATGCAGCCCTCGCTGTCACGACCGGGAACGGACTCGGCATTGTTCGTGCTCCCATGAATGCCAATTGAGCGGTTCGAAGCCAATGACCCGGTCAGCTTCAGGCGGACAAACCAGTCGCCGTAGGACTTCAGGCTCCCACGGCCGTCGCCAAAGTCATGCTCCCAGTCGGAAGCGGACTTAATCTCGCTGATGGTGAACGGCTCGTTCATATCAATGCACTCTGGCGTACTCATGTCGCCCTCCTTCGTCTTCGGACCGGGATTCTTGGCATAGCATACCGGGAACGAGGCGGCAAGTACGGTATCTGTGTCACACTCATAGACATACAGGCGGAACTCACGCTTCGATATCACGACCAGACACTTATCACGGTTCACATCCTTTTTATACACATGCGAATCGTCCGTTATGTCTGCCACGTTATAGGTCTTCTGCCCCACTGTCAGGGACTTCATCGGAATCTCTGCCTCGGTGCCGGGAACAACACTGGTCTCAACCAGCGCATCGTCTGGAACATCCAGTTTCGTGCTCTTACCACCGCAACCACAACTGGCAGAAATAAAACTAAATATTGCAACTGTTAATATCTGGGCTATAATCGTTCGCATGACTTGAAATTTCAGGATAAACTATTAATAAAAGAAGAAGTAACTGAAGAGGATAGCGGCTATGATTCCAGCCAAGTCGGCAAGAAGACCGCAACCCACGGCATAACGGTATTTCTTGATGCCTACACTGCCGAAGTAGATGGCAAGAATTTTCAGCGTCGTGTCTGTACTTCCCTGCATCACGCTCGACACATGACCAACAAATGAGTCAGGACCATAAGTCTGCATGCAGTCGAGCATCATACCACGGGCGGCACCACCGTCCAGTGGTTTCATCATGGCCACTGGGATAGCACTGACAAAGTCGGTATTCAACCCCAAGCTGGCAACAGTCCAAGTCAGACCTTCCTGAAACAGATGCATTGCACCGCTGGCCTTGAACACGCCAATAGCAACCAAGATAGCCAGATAGTACGGAATCAGGCTGACTGCCACCTGGAAGCCGCCTTTCGCACCCTGAATGAACGAGTCATAAGCATTCAGCTTCTTCTTCATTCCATAGCAGATGAACATGATTATCGTACCTAATAGCAACACACTCGTCAACACCTTGCAGAACGTCTCCATCTCACCTTTGTCCATGCCCCATATCGACCAGAACAAGGCGGCTACCAAGGCCATCACAAATGCGAACAAAACGAGAAAAGCACGTTGGAACAAGTTGATTTTCTGACGAATCGATACCGTCACCAAACCTACCAACGTGGAGCACATCGTCGTCAGAAGCAATGGAATGAACACGTCTGTAGGGTCGGCGGCACCCATCTGCTGACGGTAGGCCATGATGCTGATTGGGATGATGGTCAGACCTGATGTGTTCAACACCAGAAACATCACCATCGCATTCGTGGCGGTGTCTTTCTTTTCGTTCAGCTCCTGAAGTTCCTGCATGGCCTTCAGACCCATAGGAGTGGCGGCATTGTCCAGCCCCAACATATTGGCGGACACGTTCATGAAGATGGAACTCAAAGCCGGATGATCCTTCGGAACCTCAGGAAACAACTTGGTCAATACCGGACTCAGAAAATGAGCTAACTTACGGACCATACCACTGTCTTCACCGATCTTCATGATGCCCATCCACAAAGTCAACGTACCTGTCAGGCCTAACGCCATCTCAAAGGCGGACTTCGACATCTCGAAGGTAGAGTCCATCATCGACGGAAGGGTATTGGCATCGCCAAAAATAAATTGGTTCACCAAACCAACAATCAAGCCTATCACGAACAAGGCTATCCATATGTAATTTAATACCATAAACTATTCTTTCTACCTTAAAATTTTAAAAATTATGCAAAATTAAGCATTCTCCGCCACTTATCGAAATTTTTCTTGCCTTAATTTTAGAACAAATAAAAAGCGAACTGACAAAACGAGTCATGATGGCTTACCAAACTCCTTGATATAGTTATAGTTCACGTCACGCAGACCACCCGGAATCTCATGACTAATTGAATCATAAAGCGGCTGGTACTTATCCAAAAGACGTTTCCACTTCTCCGCATAATAGTCCTGACATGTCAGCATCTTACCACCGTCGTCCGACTGCAGGAATACCATCTCCTTGTAGTCCTTCGCATCGTTAGTCGACACATACAACTTGCGAGCTTCGTCGTACAAAGCGTCGTTCAAGATTTCCAAGGCCTCGTCATCCTTACTCAGAAGATGAAGCTTCATCACCTCACTACGCATAATCGACTTCTCGGCCAAGCCTTTGTTGCAGACCTTGGCTTTCAACGACTTGATGTCGTTTGTGGTGCGCCAGAACCGAACCAGCATAAACAAAAATATGGCCAGCAACACAAACAGTAGGACGGTTATCACCGTCAGGTCAGAACTGATTACAGAATCCGTTGTCTGGCTGCGGCATATGTCTGCGGGCAGGATGATGAGAACAAATATAAATAAATAAAATCTACGCATAAACGTAATGAATAATAGGTGTTATTGACAACAAAAGTATTAATTTTTTTTGCAAATCGCAACATTTTCGTCCTTTTTTTTCTTAATTTGGT